>NZ_JAGINT010000001.1:3792768-4108832 GCF_017876295.1 Kribbella aluminosa
GGCCGACGGACGCCTGGAAACGCGACTCTCCGGTACGCTCTCGAGGATCCGCTGGCTGGCTGCCCACACCGTCGTCGTTGCGGCCGGATTGGCGCTCATCGTCGTGGTCTCGTCATTGGTCCTCGCGATCTCGACTGCTTGGTCCGTTGGTGACGCCCACGAATTCGGTTCGATCATGAAGTCTGGCCTGGACTATCTGCCAGCAGAACTGGTGCTGGCCGGTGTGGCGCTGGCGCTGTTCGGGTCGTGGCCGCGCGGCTTCGGCCTCGCCTGGGTGGGCTACGCCGTGGCAACGTTCATCGCCTTCCTGGGGCCTGGGCTCAAGCTGGCGCGCTGGCTGCTGGACCTCGCTCCCACAACGCACGTTGGAAACCCGCCGCTCGGCGCGGCCGATCCCGGCAGTCTGTCCGTGCTCACGATCGTTGCCGGGGCGCTCCTGCTCCTCGGCTTCATCGCCTTCAACCGCCGGGACATACCACGCGCCTAGCGCGACCCGCCGATACGTCGGAGGGGCGTTGTGGCGCTGTCGACAGTACGAGGAGAAGCGGTTGTGAATGGGATTGAGGTGGAGACGTGACGCGGCGGATTCCCCGGGGGATTGCGCGGTTGCCTATTCCGATGTTCCGTGCCGGGTTGGGGTTCGTGTTCGGGCGGCGTCTGGTGATGCTGGAGCACCTCGGGCGGACCAGTGGGCTGCGGCGGTACGTCGTACTCGAAGTGCTGGAACACGACGCGCACGGGCTGGTGATCGTGTCCGGCTACGGTCGGGGCGCGCAGTGGTACCGCAACGTGCTGGCCCAGCCGGGTGTGCGGGTGTGGACGGGCCGTCGCCGCGGGGTACGGGCGACCGCGGAGCTGGTTCCGTCAGAAGAGGTTCCGGCGCTGTTCGAGCAGTACCGTGGTCGCCATCGGCGGGCTGCGAAGGCGCTGGGGCGGATGCTGGAGCTTCCGGACCTTGCCGGTGCCGGTCCAGTACGGGCCGACGTCGGCGCGAGGCTGCCGTTGCTGCGGATCGAGTTCGCAGCTCGGTGACCCGACCGACCAGCCTCTGCAAGATGAGCCAGATTAACGCTGCGCAGGTGGAGCCGTGACCGGCGCAGCCGGCCCGGGGCTTGCGGCGTCATTGAACGTGCGTTTAAGCATTGAACCTGCGTTCAAGCGAGGTGGCCGAGCGGATCCGGGACCGCGGCGATCCTGCGGTACGGGCGGGATGGTTTCGCGGTCGGTCTGCGCGCGGTCGGGACGGACGCGGGCGTGACGGCGGGGCTGGTGCTGCACTACTTCGGCTCGAAGGACGGGCTGCGAAAGGCGTGTGACGCGTACGTCCTGAGCGTGATCCGGTCGGAGAGGCTGAAGGCGGCGACGAGCGGTCCGGCGGCGGCGATCGCGCAGTTGGCCGAGATCGAGGAGTATGCGCCGATGGCGCTGTACTCGCTGCGGAGCCTGCAGGCCGGTGGCGAGCTCGCGGCGGAGTTCATGGAGCAGATGGCCGGGACGCGCGGGAGTACCTCGAGGCAGGGGTCGAGAGCGGCCTGATCCGGCCGAGCCGGGACCCGGTCGCGCGGGCGCGGTACCTGGCGATGCAGTCGATGGGTTCGTTGTCGCTGTGGATCTCGCTGCGTCCGGGGATCCGGGAGGTCGATGACTTCCGGAAGGAGCTGCGGCAGCTGTCGGACGAGATCACGCTGCCTGCGCTGGAGTTGTTCTCGGAGGGGTTGTTCGTAGAGCGCTCGATGCTCGACGAGTACTTGATGTACGTCTGCGATCCGCCGGCCGGCGACGCGAAACGCTAAGTCGGCCACGCGCCCTCGACGGTCTCGATCTGGCCGTCGGGACCGGACAGGTGGCCGGTTTCCTCGGTCCCAACGGCGCCGGCAAATCCACCGCGATCCGCATCGTCCTCGGTCTGCTGAGCGCCGACTCCGGGGATGTCGAAGCGTTGGGCATGCACCCGTGGTACGACGCGGTGGAGCTGCACCGACGCCTCGCCTATGTGCCAGGCGACGTGAGCCTGTGGCCGAACCTGACCGGTGGCGAGGCATTCGACTAGAGTCCGGGATCTTCTCAGCCGGGTTCAGACGCGGGTCGAACCTGATGACTCTGGTCTCATGGGTACCAGCGAGGCGAACGGATTTCGGGTGACTGTTGATGATCTCCGCAGAGCTGTCGATGCGGACGTCCGTCGGAACTGGTCTGATTGGCAGTGGATGCGGTGGCTGGAGGCGTCTGCGATGCTGCGTGGCCAGTCGTTCAGGAACGTTGTGCTGATCAAGTTGCAGTTGCCGGATGCCGTGTGGGTGGAGGGGCGGCAGGGATGGCAACGGCGGGGGCGCCGTGTTGTGCGGGGCGCGTCTGGAATCAGGATCGTTGCGCCGGCAGCGGACTTCGATCGTCATGCCGGTCCGGTGCAGGGCCACGGCGTCGCGACGGTCTGGGACGTGAGTCAGACCGATGGCGCGCAGATTGTCCGTTCCTCGCTCGGGCCGGTCGTCAGCGTACGGCCGATGAGCGTCTTTGCGGGGCTGGCGCAGGTTGCGGCTGCTGCGGGATACCGCGTCGAACAGGGATCGTTGTCGGCGGACATGCGTGGGGGAGGCACCGATCACCGGCGCCGGCGGATTGTTGTCCCTGGCGAGTTTGACGACCCGGTGGTGGCGCTGAGCCTGGCTCACGAGCTGGCTCACCTGCGGATGCACAAGCTGTCTCGTGATTCGGGCTGCCATGGTCTGGTCCGATTGGAGGCTGCGTCGGTTGCGTACACGCTGCTCGCGCGATTCGGCGTCGTACCAGGCGGAGTGTCAACGGACCTCATACCCAGCGTCTCGGGAATGGTCGGCAGATCCCCCGCAGCACGACTTGTTGAGACGTTGGGTGGTCGAGTTGTCGCCGTTGCGGGACGCCTGATCGATGCCGCCGAGCGGCACATCCCAACTTCCGAGATGCGCCTCGATAGAGCCGGGTCGAAGTCGATCGACCTAGACGCCGAGACCAGGCAGCCTGATCTCGGCTTGTAGGTCCTGCCGCCGCCGCGGTTCAGAGGAAGCCGGGGCCTTCGGTCCAGGGATGTAGGGGGAGCGTTTCGGGTCGGCGATCTGGCTTTCGAATCTCTTCTCCCAGAGGTCAGGAGGGTGGTTGATCTTGTGCAGCGCGGTGAGCTCGCCGGACTGGTTGGTCTTGGCGCGGTCCTGGAGATCCCAGCGGACTGCACGGGCTCTCGCAAAACATCGCAACGCTTCCCGATTGCCAGTTCTTTGGTGGTCGCGAGCGTTCAGCGTTCATGGCGGATGGTCGAGATGTTCAGCGGGAACGAGGCGAGTCGTGGGTCGGAGTGGAAACTCCGGATCGGGCGCCGGTGCTGTATCCACAAGCTGCTCGTGTGCTTCGGCGGATCATTGCTCGGCTGGCAGGGTCGCGTCGTGGGTCTGATGAGCGGTGCGGAGCGGAGAGGAAGCGTCGTGAGTGACGGCGATGAGTGGACGACTCTGGACGAGTTGCTCGGCATGGAGGCGTTGGCAGATCAGCCGGTGAACGGGAGCGGGATCGAGCGACTCGCGTTCTACGGGCGGTGTTCGACGGAGAACAATCAGGATCCTGCGACCTCGAAGGCGTGGCAACTGGGGGAGGCGCAGCGGTTCGTGGAGCCGCTCGGGGGTGAAGTGGTCGAGGAGTTCTTCGACATCGGGCAGTCAGGGTCGTTGCCCTGGGAACGGCGGGAGCAGGCGAGTGAGGTTCTGCGAGCCTTGAAGAACCGGGACAGGGGGTGGCAGGGACTGGTGGTCGGGGAGGCGACTCGGTGTTGATTCAGCAATCAGTTCAGCTTGACGTGGCCGAAGTTTGATCGGTACGGCGTGTCCCTGTGGATACCGAGTCTGGGCGGGCGGTTCGACCCGGAGAACACAGTGCACGACATGGCGATGACGATCACGGGTGGGTTGTCGAAGTCCGAGCGGCAACATGTGCAGCGTCGGGTTCGGGCCGCGATGGCCGCGCAGGTGGTGATTGGTGGGCGCTACCAGGGCGGGCGTCCGCCGTACGGGTATGTCGTGGTGGACGGCGGGCCGCATCCTCATCCGAGGAAGGCCGCTGAGGGGCAGCGGTTGCGGGTGCTGGCGATTGATGAGTTCGCGGCCGCGGTGGTGCGCCGGATCTTCGATCTGTATCTGGAGGGGTGGGGGAGGAAGGCGATCGTTGAGCACCTCAACCGGGAAGGTGTTCCGTGTCCGTCGGCGCGTGCTCCGCAGCAGAACCGGCATCGGTCGATGAACGGATGGCAGCACTCGACGGTCGTTGCCATACTCAACAACCCGCAGTACACCGGGTACGCCGTCTACGGTCGCTGGCAGAAGGTCGAAGAGCTACTTGATCCAGATGATGTTGCCGCCGGCTACGTGGTGAGGTTTCGGAGGTCTCCGCAGGCGAAGATCGTGCGATCGAGGGAGCCGGCGCATCCGGCGATCATCTCGGTCGAGACATTCACCGCGGCTCAGTTGCGGCGGCGGAAGCGGAAGTCCGATGGGATCCAAAAGTGGTCTGCGGTTGAGCGGCGCCGCACCTCGCCGAAGCGGGTGTACGCGCTCCGTGGCTTGGTGAGGTGCGGACTGTGCTCGCGGAAGATGGAAGGGCGGCTCGACGGCAGGACGTTGTCTACTACCGGTGCAATGCGCGGACGCTGGTTCCGGGGTCTAGGAGTGCGCTGGCACATCCTCGGCAGATCTACCTGCGGGAGGACGTTGTGACGCCCGCCGTCAATCGTTGGATCGGGTCCCTGTTCGACCCGATGCACCGCTCCGAGACGATCGAGACGTTGCTGGTCGAGGACGATGCCGAGGATCACCGGATCGAACATGTCGAGGACCTTCGCGGGCGTGTCCGTGCGGCAAAGATCACCATGGATCGGGTGCGGAAGGCGCTCGATGCCGGCTGGGATCCAGTCGAGCTGCGTGAGCAGTACAACGCGGCCGCAGCGGAGAAGCAGACCGCCGAAAGGCTGCTGGCGTCGTTGCCGACTCAAGCGACGATCACCAGGGCGCAGCTCGAGGAGTGGATCGATGAGTTGGGCGACATCGGAGCGGCTTTGAACGTGGCAAACCCGGAAGAGTTGAACCAGCTGTACGGCTCGCTGCGGCTTTCGCTGAAGTATCACCACGCCGACCAGACGGTTGACGTGGAGGTCGACCCGATGGGGGACCGTGTGGATAAGGTCTGTGTCCGAGGGGGGACTTGAACCCCCACGCCCCGTAAAGGGCACTAGCACCTCAAGCTAGCGCGTCTGCCTATTCCGCCACCCGGACGAGTGGTCTGACCGCCTGCGCGGTACCGACCGGAGAACAGTAGCAAACTCCAGGGGTGGAATTCACATCGGGGCGTTGGGTGGTGACGACGGTGTGTCGGGGGCGTAGTTTGAAATTGAAGCACCGGCTTCGCAGGCGGAGGTGAGTACGCCGTGGACGCGTGGAACGGGATGACGTTCGAGGGTAAGGACACGATGCTCCGGGTCGTTCGGGACGAGGCGGAGCGGTTCTTCGGGATGGTCGACGGTGCCGACGTGTGGGAGGCGCCGACCGGGGCCGGGCACTGGGAAGTGCGGGACGTGGTGGCACACGTCACGGACACGACGGAGGCGTACTTCGTGGCGTTCGACGCGGCACGCTCGCACACGGAGGTGCCAGCGGCGTACGGGCTGCCGGGGATGGCCGAGCGGGTGGACAAGCAGGCGCTGGCGCTCCGCGGGGTGCCGCAGGCCGAACTGGTCGAGCGGCTGCGGTCCGACTTCGACAAGTTGATGGGGATGTTCGAGGCGCTCGGGCCGGACGACTGGGGCGGGCTCACCGTGCCGCACTTCTACATGGGGCCGCTGCCGGCGTTCTTCTACCCGGCGTTCCAGTTGATGGACTACGGCGTCCATTCGTGGGACATCCGGCAGGGCACCGGCCGGGCGCACGGCCTCTCGGGCGAGGCGGCTGATCTGCTCGTGCCGTTCATGTTCGTGCTGTGGAAGTACACGACCGGGGCGAAGGATCCGTGCGAGCTGGGGATCCGGATCACCAGCGGCCCGAACGCCGGCGACACCCGGGTGAGCGTCGGGCCGGGCGGTATGGACTACGCGGCCGGTGACGCGAGCGGTCTGCCGGCGGTGATCGAGTTCGATCCGGGCAGCTTCGTACTGACGGCGTTCGGCCGCGGCAACGCCGGTACGATCCGCGGCGACCGGGCCGTCGCGGACCGGTACCTGAACCTGTTCTTCCGGATCTGAGGGGGACTCGGCATGACCGACATGGACCTGCCTGCGATCGAGGCCGAGCGGGACCGGATCAGAACGGCGTACCTGAAGCCGGGCGGGAAGTCGTCCGCGCGTGGGCTGCATCACACTGCGTTACTGTGCACGGACGTCGAGCGGACGGTGCGGTTCTACCAGGAGGTGCTCGGGTTTCCGTTGACCGAGATGGTCGGGAATCGGGATTACGAGGGGTCGACGCACTTCTTCTTCGACATCGGGAACGGGAACCTGCTGGCGTTCTTCGACTTCCCCGGGCTCGACCTCGGGCCGTACGCCGAAGTGCTCGGCGGGCTGCACCACCTTGCGATCTCGGTGGAGCCGGCCAGGTGGGACGAGCTCAAGGCGAGCCTGACCGCGCACGGTGTCGAGTTCCAGGAGGAGAGCGGTACGTCGATCTACTTCCGTGACCCCGACGGCGCCCGGATCGAGCTGATCGCCGACCCGCTCGGCGAGATGTACGGGCTCAAGGTCCTCTGAATACGAGCAGCTCGGGGCCGACATGCGGCGCGAGTTCGGCCACGCGGGCTGGTGGCTCGACTCGGCCGGGCCGGCCCCGGAGGAAACCGCCGACCGGATCCTCGACCGGGCAGCGCGCGCACCTAGGATGGGCGCATGACGACCTCGACCGACAGTACGTCGTACGCCGCCGACGCCGAGGTGGTGGAGCTCTGCAGTGAGCTGATCCGCATCGACACCACGAACTACGGCAACGGCAAGAGCAACGGCGAGCGGGTCGCGGCGGAGTACGTCGCGGCCAAGCTGGACGAGGTCGGGATCGAGTCGACGATCTACGAGTCGGAGCCGGGCCGCGCGACGCTGGTCGCCCACTGGGACGGTGAGGACCAGAGTGCGGACCCGCTGCTCGTGCACGGCCACCTGGACGTGGTCCCGGCGGACCCGAAGGACTGGAAGGTGGACCCGTTCGCGGGCGAGATCTTCGACGGGTGCGTGTGGGGCCGCGGCGCGGTCGACATGAAGGACTTCGACGCGATGGTGCTCTCCGTCGTACGGGCGCGCCAGCGGGCCGGCGTGAAGCCGCGGCGGCCGGTGCGGCTGGTGTTCACCGCCGACGAGGAGGCCGGCGGCGTGTACGGCGCCCAGTGGCTGATCGACAACCACCCGGAGACCGTTGCCGACTGCACCGAAGGTATCGGTGAGGTCGGCGGGTTCTCGGTCACGATCAAGGACGACCTCCGGCTGTACCTGATCGAGACCGCCGAGAAGGGCATGAACTGGATGCGGCTCAAGGCCCGCGGTACGGCGGGTCACGGGTCGATGGTGAACACCGACAACGCGGTCACCAACCTGGTCGAGGCGGTCACCCGGATCGGCTCGCACGAGTGGCCGCTGCGAGTCACGCCGACGGTCCGCGAGTTCCTGAAGACGCTCGAGGACGTGCTCGGGACCGAGCTCGACCCGGACGACATGACGACCACGCTGGCCAGGCTCGGCAGCTTCAGCCGGATGTTCGGCGCCACCCTCCGGAACACCGCGAACCCGACGATGCTGAACGCCGGCTACAAGGTGAACGTGATCCCCGGCGACGCCGAGGCGCACATCGACGGGCGGTTCCTGCCCGGGTACGAGGACGAGTTCTACGCGACGATCGACGAGCTGCTCGGCGACAAGGTGCAGCGTGAGACCGTGGTCTCCGACATCGCGTTGGAGACCGAGTTCACCGGCGGGCTGGTGGACGCGATGAAGGCGTGCGTGCAGGCCGAGGACGCGCAGAGCCGGTTCGCGCCGCTGCTGATGTCGGGTGGTACGGACGCGAAGTCGTGGAGCCGGCTTGGCGTCCGCTGTTTCGGGTTCGTGCCGCTGCAGCTGCCGCCGGACCTGGACTTCATGGGCATGTTCCACGGCATCGACGAGCGGGTGCCGACGTCCTCGCTGGAGTTCGGGTCGCGGGTGCTGGACCGGTTCCTCACTCAAGCCTGACGGAGGATCTGCGGTACGGCGAGGAGCCCGGAGTCCAGGTAGTCCGTCGCGTGCTCGACGTGCTGCAGGTCGAAGCGTCGGCCGTAGTGGGCGGCGGACTCGGCAGCCGCGTCGAGCAGGTGCTGGTCCGCCGAGAGGGCGTTGGCCGCGGTGTTGTGGACCACGATGCGTAGGTCGTTGGTGCCTGGACGGGCCGCCTCGGTGAGGTCCAGCTGGTACGGCGGGGCCCAGAGTGCGCCGCAGTGGACGTCGTTCAGGTAGACGTCGGCGGCTACGCCTACGGGCGGGGTGATGAGGGCGCGGTAGGAGTTGCCCGGGACGTACGGCTCGCTGTCGGGTGCGACCGGGGTGCCGGGGCCGAGGTCGATGAGGAGGCGGTCGCTTGTGGCCGGTAGCTCGACCTGGGTTCGGTAGGTGGCGGAGCCGGAGTACGTCGTACGCGCCGGGTCGTCCTCCCAGCGGTGCGGGAGCGTCACCGGACGAACCTCATTGCCAAAGGCAACCGACCAATCACCGTCAACCGCACAGACGAGTTCGGTGGACGGCACAGTGTCCGTTCCCGCAGCCGGGACGAGGATGGCCGACTCGTAAGGGTGGAGGGTTGTGGAGCGGGTGCTGCGAGTTTCGCCGGTGAGGGGGCTCCAGCGTTCCATCGGGGCAGGGAAGGTCAGGGTGCGGGCCTCGGGGCTGGTGTTGGCCACGAAGTACAGGTCGGCGTCGTCGAGACGGCGGTGTACGACGCCGACGTCGGGCACGGGGGTGAGAGGTGCGGGCGGCAGGCTCTGCGCGAGGGTGGAGACGTCGGTGACCACCGTCCCGCCGGCGGCACGGACCGCGTCGAGCCAGCGGCGGGTGTCCGGCGGCAGCGTCGTCCCCGACGGTACGACGATCACCGGGACGTCGCCGGGGTCCACCACCGTGATCGCGTCGTCGTCGATCAGGTCGAAGTCGAGGCCCGCGTCGCGGATCGTCTGCGGCACGCTCTCCGGGATCAGCTGCCGCACGACGCGGTACAGGTTGTTCGGCTCGCGGTACCCGTCGCGCACCGCGGCGTACGCGTCTGACGCCGGGATGTAGATCTTCACCGGCCGGACCGGCGTACCTTGCCGCAGCACCCACGACAGCCGCTGCAGTGAGCCGAACAAAGCCGTTGCCGTCGGCCACCAAGGGTTGCGGTCGTCGAGCGCCCCGGCGGCGTAGAAGATCCATCCGAGCCCCGGCCCGTCGGACGGCGAGTACGGCCAGCCGTGCCCGATCAGGTGGTTGACGCCGGACAGGAAATGCTCGTGCGCCTCACCCTGAAGATCCAGCGGCGTCGCCCGGAAGGACGGTGAGTGCACCCACGTCCACACCTCGGCCGACACCACCGGCTGGCCGTAGATGTTCGCCGCCGACGACGCCCAGCGGGTCTCCGGAATGCCCCGCCACGCCCACCCCTCGCCCTCGGAGATGTCCGCGAACCGGAAGCTGCTCATCGTCGCCGGCGGCTCGCCGTAGCTCTGGATCCGGAACGGTACGCCGTGCCCGGCCGCCCAGCTCTGGAACACCTTGAGGAAGTTGTCCTCGTACAACTCCGACAAGGTCCGCCCGAAGTCGATCCGGAGTTGCCGCGACCCCTCGGTCTCGACCAGCAACTCGTACAACCGGGACCGCAGGTCGTACCCGCGGCGCCCGGCGAACTCGGACAGCATCGCCGGCGTCCAGTCCCCGCCGTACACCTCGAGGCTGTCGCAGAACACCGACCCCACGGGCATCGCGGCCTTGAGCAACGGCTCCGCGACGGCCCGGATGTGTTCCTGCGCCGCGGCCGCCGAGTAGTGGTCGAGCGTGTGGCCCTCGGCACCCACGGCCGCCCGCTTCACGTTCTGCCCGGTGACCCGCGACGTCGCGATCAGCACCTCCCGGGGCTGCCCGCCCGCCGGGACCTGGATGACCCCCTCACGCACCGGCACCTCGACGTACGACGACGGCGCACCCGCGGACCCGTCACCGACGTACGCGGCGACGAACTCGTCACCCGGCCAGGCCGCCACGATCGGTACGTCGTACGCCGCCGCGCCGATCTCGCGCCGGTCCCAGTGCAACTGCCGCGCCGCGTACTCGGTCCCGACGTGCGGGCCGCCGTACGACCAGCCGCTCCCGAGCGTCACGTCGAACCGGAGGCCGAGTGTCTGCGCCGTACGGGACGCGTGCCCGACGAGCTCGAGGAACTCAAGCGACCCGAACGGCGCGGTCACCGGCGCCATCGGGTACACGAACGCGACCTCCGCCCCGCCGAGCCCGGCCGCGGCCATCGCGTTCAGCTCGCGGTCGATCTCGTCTCGGTCGACGGACGGTCCGAACCACCACCACCGCATCATCGGCCGCGCCTCGGGCGGCGGGTTCCGGAACTGTCGTCGTACGTCGTCGACGGTCGCCATACGGTCCACCCCATAGTGGCGGCGGCCGCGGGTCAACGCGAATGACCACTACCGGTCAGATTTGGTCACGCCCGAGGTCAGCAGGTACTGCCCGACGGCGTACGTCGACATCGTCAGCGCACCGCGGCCGCGGAAGTCGTGGCCGGCCATCCGGAGCGCGATCAGCGCGTCCGAGACCAGGAACAACGCGCCGCCGACGCCGCTGCGGGTGTTGTGCCAGCGGGACGCGATCGCGGTTGCTGTCAGCAACAATGCGTAGGCGGCGACCGGCACCCGCTGACCGCCGAGGCTGGGGGACAGTACGGCGATCAGCGCCGCCCAGAGCGCGGCGTACGCCGCGAGCACCCGCCAGGACCGCTGCGCTGGGTCGGCGAGGAACACCGCGAGGTAGCAAGCATGGGCCGCCGCGAACGCCGCCATCCCCGCGAGCTGCAGATCGGTCTCGAGCAGCAGATCACCGGCCGCCGACGCGAGCAACGCAGCCTGCAGCAACGGCGGCGCGTCCTGCGTCCGCGACCACTGCCACAGCAAGGGCATCAACGTCATCTTGCTGGCCTGCTTCAGGATCCCGACGTCGAACGCAACCGCAGCGACCTGCACCACGGTCGCACCCCAGAAGCCCGCCAACACCCGCCGCCCGCGCGCCAACCGCCCCAGCTTCATGCCAGTGAGTCTGCCGCACCGTCAGCCACAACTCACCGCTGTTCACGACAAGTTCAACGTGGCGCGGAGCTGGGGGAGGTGGGCGATCAGGGGCTTGGGGGGTGTCGGCGTGGTGACGACGGAGAGGGTGAGGCGGTAGCGGAACGGGGCGGGCATCAGGTGTTCACCTGGGCGGAGCTCGGTGGCCAGGGCGGTGCGGGGGACGAGGGCCAGATGGGCGCGGCGGCGGGCCATCGCGACCGTGGTGCTGAGGGTGACGCCGCGGCGGGGGAGGGCGCCGAGAGCGGCGAGGCGGTCGTGGATGTCCTCGCTGCCGCGGTCGTAGGTGGAGAACACCATCGGGCGGTCCTTCAGCGGCTGCCGCCCGCGGCCGGGCGGTCGTGCGCCGGGCGGGACGAACAGGACGAGCTCGTCGCGGCCGACCCGGCGGCCGACGGTGCCGTGCGGGAGCGCCATCTGCTCGGCGATCGCGATGAAGGCGGCGTCCATGGTGCCCTCGGCGACGCGTTCGACCAGGAAGTGGCCGTGGTCGACCTGCTGCTGGATCTCGATCTCCGGGAGGTCGGCGTCCAGGATCGGGAACAGGATCGGGGCGATGCTGCTGAACGTACCGATCACCAGGCGCTGACCGGTGGCGGCCGCGCGGGTGGCGGCGTACACCTCCTCGAGATGGCCGAGGATGTGGTCGGCGCGGCGGCTGAGCTCGGCTCCGGCCGGCGTCGGGCGGGCGCCGCGGGTGTCACGCTCGAAGAGCTTGGTGCCGCAGAGCCGTTCGAGGCGGGAAAGGCGCTGGGACGCGGACGGCTGCGAGATGCGCAGCTCGCGGGCCGCGGTGCCGACCGCGCCGGTCCGTGCGACGGCCTGGACCAGCCGTAGGTCCTCGACCGAGGGTAATGAGGCCATAGGTCCAGCCTATGGCAAGCACGCAAGCTCCGGTGGCTACCTGCTGGGCACCGGAACGCCAAGAATTCAAGGCATGCGGGCAAGAACTGAGGCGCTGGCACTGCTGGCGGGAAGTGGTACGGCGGATTTCGCGTTCCGGCTCGCGCAGGTTGCGTTGCCGTTGGTGATCCTCCGTGAGACGGGGTCCGTCGCCGCGACGGGACTGGTCGGCGGCGCGGCCGGCGTACCGGTGCTGCTGTCGCCGTGGTGGGCACGGAAGGCGCGGCAGTGGGTCGACTCGGGACCACGGCTGGCGGTGGTGGCGCTGGTGTCGGCGATCGCGCTGGCATCCGTGCCGACGGCTGCCGGCCTGGGCGTGCTTTCGCCGGCGCTGCTTGTGATCAGCGGGCTGCTGCTCGGCTGCGGCGATGCCCTGGCGACTCCGGGTCGGGCAGCGCTGCTCGCGGACACCGGCGACAGGTGGGGCGACGGCCGGGCAGTGATGCTGCTGACCTGGCAGGACGGCCTGCGCCGCGTCGGCATGCTGGTCGGCCCGTCCGTCGGAGCGCTGGCGGTCGCGATCGGCGTCACGAACGAGCTGTTGTGGACAGAGGCGGCCGCCGTTCTCGCGGCCGGGCTGCTGGCCTGCACGGTCCAGCCGGAGCGGACCGTCGCGGTCGCAGTCGAACCGCCTTCCATCCGCGAGAGTCTGCAGGGCCGGCGCGAGGTGTTGTACGGCTGGATCGTGCGGGGGACCGGGTGCGTCACCTGGTTCGCCTTCACTCTCGGGCTGTCCGTCCTCGGCGAGGAGCGCGGCCGCCCGGGCGTCTACCTGGCCGCCGGCATGACCGGGTACGGCGTCGGCTCGCTCGTCGGTACTGCGATCTCGCTGGCGGTGGTACGGCGTACCAACCCGGTGCTGACCGCCGTCGCCGCGTGGGGCTGGTCCGGGCTGTGCTGGGTCGGGATGGGGCTCTGGACCACACCGCCCGTCGTCGCGCTGATGGGCGCGCTGTCCGGCGTGGCGGTGGTGATCGGGATCGCCGCGATCTCGGTTCTGATCACGCGCTCCTCGGCCGGCGCCGAGCGCAGAACACTCCTCGCCGGGCAGAGCGTCGTCGTCAACGCGGGCAGCGCGGCCGGGTTGCTGGCCGGCGGCCCGATCATCGGCGCGGTCGGTGCGGCTCCGTCCCTGGTCGGCGCCGGGCTGGTCACGTCCGCGGTCGCCGTACTGGTCCTGATCAGATGCCAGACAGCCGGACCGGTGACGTCGACCGCGGGTTCCGCGCTCAGGTGTGCTCCTGCTGTTCTTCGGGATGCAGACGATCCGCCAGTACGGTGAGCACCGGCAACGCGGCCCGCAACGCGCGTCGGTCCGCCGGGGCGAGGTCGTCGAGTGCCCGGGTGACCAGTGCCGTACGGCGGTCCCGCCAGGCCTCGACCTGTTCGCGGGCCGGATCGGTCAGGGTCAGCCGGGCGACGCGCCGGTCGGACTCGTCGGGGGTGCGCTGCAGCAGGCCGCGCTCGGTGAGCTGGCCGACCAGGGTCGAGACCGTGTTCGCGACCAGCCCGAGCCCGTCGGCTGCCTCCGCGACCGAGATGCCCGGGTTCCGCCGGACGGTGCGGATCAGCTCGGACTGCGAGTCGGACAGCGACGACAGCGGGAACGGGCGGCCGACGGATCGGCGCAGGTGCCGGCGCACCAGCCCGAGCGCGGCCAGCAGTTCTTCGGCGAGGGCCTCGGTCATGATTCGAGAATACCTCTGCCGCAGAGATATCACTCCCGGGCGGTCCGGAAACCCCAACTAGTAGGGGTACGCGGGCCCGGCGCGCCGCTGGAGCATCGATGCCATGGAGACAACCGAGAGCAACAAGGCCGTCGTCAAGGACTTCATCGACGGGCTGTTCACCAAGGGCGATCTCAGCGCGGTCGACACGTACCTCGCAGAGGACTTCATCGCTCACGACTCGCCGGGGTTCGGCGGTACGCCGGATCGGGAGGGGTTCCGGCACGCCGGCGAACAGATCCGGGCCGCGTTCCCGGACTGGCACAGCGAACTGCATGAGCTGATCGCCGAGGGAGACCTCGTGGCCGAGCGGTTCACGGCCAGTGGCACACACCAGGCAGAGGTAATGGGCGTGCCGGCTACCGGCAAGACCGTCACGCTGCCCGGCATCAACATCTTCCGTGTCCGCGACGGCCGCATCGTCGAACGCTGGGGCCAAATGGATCAGCTGAGTCTCCTCAGGCAACTGGGCGTCGTACCGGCGTAGGATCCGATCATGGGGGCGGGGGATCGCCTGGAGGTGCTGATCCGGCGCTGTTACGCGGGGCTGGACGCCGATGCGCTGCGGTCCGAGGTCCTGACTCGGCTCAAGGGCCTGATGACGGTCGATGCCGCGTTCTTCGCCACCGTCGACCCGGCGACCGTGCTCTTCACCTCGGCGACGGCGGACGCGCTGCTCGGCGAGGTGACCGAGCAGTTCCTGGCCAACGAGTTCGGGCAGCCCGACGTCAACAAGTTCACCGCCCTCGCCGCCGCCCGCGATCCGGTCAACTCTCTCGGGCACGCGACGAGGGGCGACTGGGGCAGCAGCTCCCGGTACGCCGACGTGATGCGGCCGCTCGGCCTCGGTGACGAGCTCCGGGCCGCGCTGATGTCGAACGGCCGCTGCTGGGGTGTCATCTGCCTGCACCGGGCCGACGCCGAGGCCGGCTTCTCCGAGCGGGACATTCAGGTCGTACGACGGATCGCGCCACACGTCGGCGAGGGACTGCGACGCGGTCTACGGGCGGATCCGGTAGCCCCGGCCGACGTCGGGCCGGGCGTGGTCGTCCTCGATGCGGAACTCCACGTGGAGTCGATGAGCGCGGAGGCCGAGCACTGGTTGCGGGAGCTCGACCCGGAACGCCGTACCGAGTTGCCCGTCGCGGTCCGGGCACTGGCTGAGCAGCTGCGGAGAGTGCCGGAGCTGCCGGCCATGCCGTCCCCCAGACTCCGGACGAGCGCGGGCCGGTGGCTGGTACTGCATGTGTCGACGCTTCGGACCGGCAAGCCGTCGGACGGCGCACGGACGGCGGTGGTGATCGAGCCGGTGTCGGCGGCTCAGCTGGGATCGTTGTTACTGGACCTGCACGGATTGACCCCGGCTCAGCAGCGGGTAACCCAGCTGTTGCTGCAAGGGTTCTCGACGCGGCAGATCGTCGAGCGGTTGTGCCTGTCGCCGCACACTGTGCAGGAGCACGTGCGGGCGGCATACGAGAAGGTCGGCGTCGGCAGCCGCCGGGAGCTGGTGGCCGCGCTGCTCAGAGGGTCCGCATCACCCGGATGATCCGGCGCCGCAACCACACCCGGCGCGAACCGTCCGGATAGCGACGCAGCCTGGCCAGCTCCCAGCCGCCGTACTCCGCGTGCTCGGTGAGCAGCTTGCGCACCGCGCCGCGGGACTCCGTCCTGGACACCTCGAACTGCTGCAGCTCGTATTCGCCCATCCACACCTCCACCTGCAGACTTCAGGAAACGTCCTCCAGTGCCGCGACGATGGCGGGCGGCACTGTGAGCTCTTCCACACCCAGCACGGACTTCAGTTGCAGCGCCGTCCGGGCCCCGACGATCGCCGCCGACACGCCCGGCCGGTCCCGCACCCAGGTGAGCGCCACCTCGAGCGGGGTCCAGCCGAGCCCGTCGGCGGCTCGCGCGACCGCTTCCACGATGCCCGATGCCCGGGCGTCGAGGTAGGGGTCGACGAATCTGGACAGATGCTGAGACGCCGCCCGCGAGTCCGCCGGGATGCCCGTCCGGTACTTCCCGGTCAGCACCCCGCGGCCGAGCGGCGACCAGGCGAGGATCCCGATCCCGAGTCCGGCGGCCGCCCGGATCGCGTCCACCTCGGCGTCCCGGGCGAGCAGCGAGTACTCCACCTGGTTGGCGACCGGGACCGCGCGGCCCGGCCAGGCCTGCTGCCAGGTGACTGCCCGCGCGGACTTCCAGCCGGCGTAGTTCGAGACGCCGACGTACCGCACCTTGCCGGAGCTGACCGCGTGGTCCAGGGCCGAGAGCGTCTCCTCCAGCGGCACGTCGTCGGACCAGGTGTGCAACTGCCACAGGTCGAGGTAGTCGGTGTTCAGCCGCCGCAGCGAGCCGTCGAGGTCGCGGAGCAGCGCACCACGCGAGGTGTCGGTGATCCGCTCGCCGCGCCGGACGCTGAACCCGGCCTTGGTCGCGATCACCACGTCGTCGCGGTCCACCACGTCGCCGAGCAGCGACCCGATCAGCTGCTCGCTGTCGCCGTCGCCGTACGCCGCCGCCGTGTCGATCAGCGTGCCGCCCGCGGACACGAACGCGGCCAGCTGCTCGCGCGCCTCGTGCTCGTCGGTGTCCCGGCCCCACGACATGGTGCCCAGGCCGAGCCTGCTCACCGCGAGTCCACTGTGACCGAGATAGCGCTGCTGCATGACCCGAGCCTATTGCGGCCCACCGACAACCTCTCGCTAGGCTCGCCAGTCATGCGACTCGGACTGAACATCGGCTTCGTCTTCGGCGGCGACGACCATCTGGACCATTTGAGGCTGGTGAAGGAGGCCGAGGCACTCGGTTTCTCGGTCACCTGGGCCGCGGAGGCGTACGGCTCGGACGCCGCCACGCTGCTCAGCTGGATCGCCGCCCAGACCACGACCATCGACGTCGGCGCGGCCGTCTTCCAGATCCCGGCCCGGACACCGGCCATGACCGCGATGACGGCGGCCACCCTGGACCGGCTGTCGAACGGCCGGTTCCGGCTCGGCCTGGGCGTGTCCGGTCCGCAGGTCTCGGAGGGCTGGCACGGCGTCCGGTTCTCTCAGCCCCTCCTCAGGACGCGTGAGTACGTTGACATCGTGAACGCGGCCCTCCGGCGTGAGACGGTCGCGTACGAGGGGAAATACTTCACGCTGCCGCTGCCCGACGGACCGGGCAAGGCGCTGAAACTGACCGTGCGGCCGATCCGCGACCACGTGCCGGTGTACTTGGCGGCGGTCGGCCCGAAGAACCTCGAGCTGGCCGGCGAGATCGCCGACGGCTGGCTCGGGATCCTCAATGACCCAGGCTTCCTTGGAGAGCAGTTGACGCACATCCGGACCGGCCGCGCGGCCGGTCAGAAGGACCTCGACGGCTTCGACGTCGTCGTCACCACGCCGCTCATGACCGGTGACGACGTTCACGCGGCAGCGGACCCGGTCCGTGGGTACGCCGCCCTGTACATCGGCGGCATGGGCAGCCGGGAGAAGAACTTCTACAACGACCTGGCGGTCCGGATGGGGTACGCCGACGAGGCGAAGGAGATCCAGGACCTGTACCTGGACAAGAAGCACCGCGAGGCGATGGCCGCCGTACCGTTCGGGTTCCTGGACGGGATCTCGCTGCTCGGCGGCAAGGAGCGGATGGCCGAGAAGCTGACCGCGTACGCCGAGGCGGGTGCGACCACCGTCGCGCTGACGCCGTTCGCGTCGACGGTCGAGCAGCGGATTGCCGACCTGCGGACCGCCGCCGAGGCGCTTGAGCTGTCCGGGGTCGGTCACTGATGACGATCTGGGACTCCATCATCCTCGGCATCGTCGAGGGCCTGACCGAATTTCTGCCGGTCTCCAGCACCGGGCACCTGACGATCGTGTCGAAGATGCTCGGGCTGAAGATCAACGACCCGTCGATCACCGGGTTCACCGCGGTGATCCAGGTCGGTGCGATCCTCGCCGTCATCCTGTACTTCTGGAAGGACATCGTCCGGATCGTCGGCGCCTGGGTGGGGGGCCTCACGAAGCCCGAGCGGCGCTCCGAGTTCGACTACCGGATGGGCTGGTACGTGATCGTCGGCTCGGTGCCGATCGGGATCGTCGGCTTCCTCGCCAAGGACCTGATCTCCGGCCCGTTGCGGAGCCTGTGGTGGGTGGCCGGGGCGCTGATCGCCTGGTCGGCCGTGATGGTCGCGGCCGAACGGCTGAGCAGCAAGGAACGGCCGCTGACCCGGATCACCTTCCTGGACGCGCTGGTGATGGGCCTGGTCCAGTGCCTGGCGCTGATCCCCGGCGTGTCCCGCTCCGGCGCGACGATCTCCGCCGGTCTGTTCCGCGGCCTGGACCGGGTCGCGGCGACCAGGGTCTCGTTCCTGTTCGGCATCCCGGCGCTGGTCGGCGCGGGTGTGTACGAGCTCAAGGACGCCCTGGGCGGCGGCGTCGGAGCGGTGCCGCTGCTGGTCGGTACGGTGGTCAGCTTCGTGGTCGCGTACGCCTCGATCGCCTGGCTGCTGCGGTTCGTCGCCAAGCACTCGATCGAGCTGTTCGCGTTCTACCGCGTGCTGCTCGGCGTCGTCCTGCTGATGCTGCTGTCGACCAGCACGATCACGGCGACCTAGACCGTTTCTAGAGCCAGCCGACCTTGCGGAAGAAGCGGTACATGGTGACGCAGACGACCGCCATCAGCAGGAGGATCGCGTAGTACCCGAAGTGCCAGCTGAGCTCGGGCATGTTGTCGAAGTTCATGCCGTAGATGCCGGCCAGCATGGTCGGTACGGCGGCGATCGCGACCCAGGCGGAGATCTTCCGCATGTCGTCGTTCTGCTGGACCGAGACGCGCGCGAGGTGCGCGTTCAGCGCGGACGTGAGCAGGGTGTCGATCGCCTCGGCCTGGTCGGAGACCCGGCTGAGGTGGTCGGCCACGTCGCGGAAGAACGGGCTCGCCTTCGGGCCGAGCCCGGCGACGCCGTGCGCGAACTGCTCCATCGGCTCGCGCAGCGGGTCGATCGCGCGGCGCATCTCCAGCACCTCGCGCTTCAGCAGGTAGATCCGCTCCGCGTCGCTGGTCCGCTCCGGCGAGAACACCGAGCCCTCGATCTCGTCGACGTCGATCTCGACCTGCTCCGCGACGGTCTCGTAGTCGTCCACGATCGCGTCGCAGATCGCCCACAGGACGGCGGCCGGTCCGTGCCCGAGCATCGACGCCCGGGCCTCGAGCTCGTGCCGGGTGGTGGCGAGTTCGCCGCCTTCGCCGTGCCGCACGGTCACGACGTACCGCGGGCCGACGAACGCGGTCACCTGCCCGGTCTCGACGGCGTCGCCCGCGTCGACGTACCAGAGGGTCCGCAGTACGACGAGGATCGTGTCGCCGAACCGCTCCACCTTCGGGCGCTGGTGGATCTGCAGTGAGTCCTCGATCGCCAGGTCGTGCAGCCCGAACAGCCGTTGCACGCGCTGCATCTCGGCGTCCGACGGGTCGTGCAGGCCGATCCAGCCGAAGCTCTCGGCGTCGTCGTCGATGGCCTGGGCAACGGTCTCGGGGTCCTTGGGCAGCTGCTGACGCTCCCCGGCGGTGTACACCCCGCAGTCCACGATCACCCGACCATGATTGCACCCCGCTTGGGCCGACCCGATAACGTGCAGTGCATGCCCACGGTGATCCTGGTCCGGCACGGCCGCAGCTCCGCGAACACTTCCGGCACCCTGGCCGGCCGTACGCCCGGCGTGAAACTCGACGACGCGGGCGTTCAGCAGGCCGCAGCGGTGGCGCAGCGACTGGCCGAGCTGCCGCTGGCCGCCCTCGTCACCTCGCCGCTCGAGCGCTGCCGGCAGACCGCGGCCGCGATCGCGAAGTACCACGAAGGGTTGCGTCCGGCAACGGATCGTGGGCTGACCGAGTGCGGGTACGGCGACTGGACCGGGAAGAAGATCTCGGCGCTGGCGAAGGACCCGTTGTGGGCCGTCGTCCAGCAGCACCCGTCGGCCGTCACGTTCCCCGGCGGGGAGTCGATGCGGGGCATGCAGCAACGGGCCGTCGACGCGGTCCGCGCGCATGACGCCGAGCTGGCGAAAAGCCATGGCGGCAACGCGATCTGGGTCGCGGTCTCGCACGGCGACGTGATCAAGGCGATCGTCGCGGACGCGCTCGGTCAGCACCTGGACACGTTCCAGCGGATCGTCGTGGACACCGCGTCGACGACGATCATCACCTACACCGCGACCCGCCCGTTCCTGGTCCGGCTGAACGACTCCGGCAGCGAACTGGCCTCGCTGATCCCTAAGCCGTCAGCGAAAGCGAAGCCGAAGAAGCAGTCCTCGGACGCGGTTGTCGGCGGACGGTAATAGGGTCGGACGTATGGCGCGAGTTGTGCACTCCTACGACGACCCCGAGCGGTTCGTCGCCGGCACCGTGGGGGAACCCGGTGCGAGGACGTTCTTCCTGCAGGCCCGGGCCGGGCACCGGTTGACCTCGGTCGCCTGTGAGAAGGAACAGGTGATGGCGCTCGCGGAGCGGCTCGACGTGATGCTGGATGAGGTCGCGCGGCGCTTCGACCGGGACCCGGTCGCCCAGACCGGCGCGGACGACAACGCACCGCTGGAGCAGCCGATCGAGGAGGAGTTCCGGGCCGGCACCATGACGCTGGCCTGGGAGGCCGACGCCGAGCGGGTGGTGATCGAGGTGTTCGCGGTCGTCGCCGTCGACCCGGCCGAGCTCGAGGAGGAGCCCGACCCGGTCGGCGCCGCGATGGAGTCCGACGACGCCGAGGTGTTCGTGGTCCGGATCACCGAGGAGCAGGCCCGGGCCTTCGCCCGCCGCGCGGTCGCCCTGGTCGCGTCGGGCCGCCCGAGCTGCCCGTTCTGCGGCCGGCCGATCGATGCGGACGGCCACATCTGCCCACGGGCCAACGGCTACCGCAGGCACCTGCCGGAATGACGATCGACCCGGAGCTGCTCGCCCTCGGGGAGCTCTCGTTGCACGGCCGCCTGGTCGCCGCCTCGAACGGTACGTATCAGGGTTCGGTGAGCCTGTCCGGTGCGAGCGCGACCGTCGTCTACAAGCCGGTCGAGGGGGAGCGCCCGCTGTGGGACTTCCCGGACGGCACGCTCGCCCAGCGTGAGTTCGCCGCGTACGTCGTGTCCGAGGCGCTCGGGTGGCACGTCGTTCCGCCGACGCTGTTGCGGGACGGGCCGCTCGGCGTCGGCATGGTGCAGCTGTGGATCGACGAGGCTGAGGTTGCGGCGGGGGAGACCGAGCTGGTCGACATCGTCCCGCAGGGCCGCGTGCCGGACGGGTGGGTCGGCGTACTGGAGGCTCTCGACGGCCGGCACAACCCGGTCACGCTGGTGCACGCGGACAACGACGCGTTGCGGCGGATGGCCGTGTTCGATGCCGTGGTCAACAATGCGGACCGCAAGGGCGGCCACGTGCTGAACCCGGGGGACGGGCGCGTGTACGGCGTGGACCACGGCGTCACGTTCAACGCCGACGACAAGCTCCGGACGGTGCTGTGGGGCTGGGCCGGCGACCCGATTCCGGGCGAGCTGCTCGACGACGTCAAGCGCCTGGCGGGCGAGCTGGCCGGTGCGCTCGGGCAGCAGTTGTCGGAGCTGATCACCACGGTCGAGCTGACCGCGACCCGGGAACGCTGCGCGGCCCTGCTCAAGACTGGGATCTTCCCGTTCCCGAGCGACGAGTGGCCCGCGATTCCCTGGCCGGCCTTCTAAGGCTGCACGGAGACGTTCCCGACGCGGCCGTGGTCGTCGAAGTCGACCGTGATCGTGCTTCCGTTCGGCGCCGTGGCGTGGAGCATGTTCGGGCCTTCGTCGGACGTCAGGCCGAAGTGCTGGAAGTAGCCGCGGACGACCTGCCGGTGGTCGCCCGGGAACACGCTGACCGCGGTCATCAGCAGCCGCGGCGTGGCGATCGCGTCGAAGCCCGCCAGCGGCAGCTGCTCGTCCGCGACGTGCAGGTACACGTGCCCTCGGCCCTCGTTGATCGCGGTCGACCAGACGCCGCGCCCGCCGAGAACGGTACCGGCCGTGATCGCGAGCATGATCGCGGCCTGCGCCGGCTGCTCGAACCCGCCGAGCTCGAGGGTCTCGGCGGTGAACTCGGCGATCGCGTGCCGCTCGCCGAACTCCCGGATCGCGCTCGCCGGCGCGACCGCGGGCGCATCCGGGCCGAAGCCCGGGTTCGCCCAGCCCCACAGCCAGGTCCGGTCGAGCTCGGAGAAGCTGCCGAGCAGCGTGACGCCGCTCAGCACGCCGCGGTCGCTGCTGAGCGTCCGTTCGTTCAGGTCGGCCTCCAGGGAGTCCGGCCCGACGACGTCGTTGAACAGGTCCTGCTGCTGGATCGCGGCCGCGGCGATCCAGCCGCCGTACGCGCGAAACTCGGCACTGAAGTCGGCAGTCATCGCCCAGGAGGGTATCCGCCGGCAGGGTGCACGCCGCGCTCCGGCCCACGGACTGGAACCGTGTCGCGTCATTGAAAATGGGACTGGCATAAGCTCCGATACATGCAGGCGTGGACGAAACCAGACATCCCGGTCGTACCCGGGCCGGCCCGGCGGCTACGCCTCTACGACACCGCCTCCGGCGGGCTGGTCGAGGTGGAAGCCGGCGACGGGAAGACCGCCCGGATGTACGTGTGCGGCATCACGCCGTACGACGCGACGCACATGGGGCACGCGGCGACGTACGTCACGTTCGACCTGGTCAACCGGCTGTGGCGGGACTCCGGGTACGACGTGGTCTACACGCAGAACATCACCGACGTCGACGACCCGCTGCTGGAGCGCGCGACCGCGACCGGCGTCGAGTGGACCGACCTCGCGGCGCAGGAGATCCAGCTGTTCCGGGACGACATGACGGCGCTGCGGGTGATCCCGCCGCAGCACTACATCGGCGTGGTCGAGTCGATCGACCTGGTGGCGAACGCGGTCGAGGACCTGCGGCGGGCGGGGGCGGTGTACTCCGTCGACGGTGACCTGTACTTCGCGGTGAAGACGGATCCGGAATTCGGTGGGGTCTCGGGGTACGACCGGGAGACGATGACGTCGCTGTTCGCGGAGCGTGGTGGGGACCCGGACCGCGAGGGCAAGCAGGATCCGCTGGACAGCCTGTTGTGGCGGCACGAGCGACCGGGGGAGCCGGCGTGGGACTCGGCGCTCGGGCGCGGTCGGCCCGGCTGGCACGTGGAGTGTTCGGCGATCGCGCTGAAGTATCTCGGGATGACGTTCGACGTGCAGGGCGGCGGGTCGGACCTGATCTTCCCGCACCACGAGATGTCGGCGAGCGGCGCGCAGGTCGCGACGGGAGAGCACCCGTTCGCGCGGGCGTACGTGCACCAGGCGATGGTCGGGCTGGACGGCGAGAAGATGTCCAAGTCCAAGGGCAACCTGGTGCTGGTCTCGAAGGAGCGGAACGCCGGCACCGACCCGATGGCGATCCGGCTGGCGCTGCTCACCCACCACTACCGGACCGACTGGTTCTGGACGTCGTCCGACCTGGCCGACGCCCAGGCCCGGCTTCAGCGTTGGCGCACCGCCGTCGCCCGCCCCTCCGGCCCGGACGGAGCAGCCGTTGCAGACGCCGTACGCGCGGCCCTCACCAACGATCTGGATGCGGCCGGAGCCCTGGCAGCCGTCGACGCGTGGTCGGAGGCCGACGGCGACGACCCCGAGGCCCCCGCCCTGATCGCCCAGGCCTGTGACGCCTTGCTGGGCGTCAAGCTCTAGCCGGAAGTCGGAGCAGGGCCTGCGCGTCGGAGGCGTTGAACATGAAATAGCGGGTGCTCAGGCACCACTTCCTGTTCAGCGCCTCGGTGCGCGGTCAGCCGGTGACCGGCTGGTGGGTTTTCACCGGGGTCGGGACCGGCGCCGCGGGTGGGGTGTTGACCTGGGGCGGGGCGGGGTGGTCCACCGGGGGTTTGGGGGTGGGCTTGGATTTGGCGGCGGGCTTCGCGCAGGTGGCGGAGGCCAGGTTGATGGTTTCGGCGCCGGCCAGGTTGATGGTCAGGCCGGTGACCGTGAAGGCGCCGTCCGAGTGCTTCGCCTGGCTGTTGACCTTGATCGACGCCAGCGGGTTCGACGGCAGACTCGCGCCCTGCTTCGTGGTCGGCAGCTTGACCGTCTGGCCGAGCAGCGTCAGCGCGCCGATGTCGATACCGCCGGTGTCACCCGAGCACCACACGTTCAGCGAGTCGATCGCGAGCAGCGACTTCGGCGGCGTGAGCAGCAGGTTGCACAGGTCCGGCAGGTTCTTCACCGGCAGGTCCGCGGTGCTCAGCTTCGGCAGGCCCAGGCCCAGGTCCGGCAGCGCGAGGTTCGGCACCGGGAGGTTGTCGGCGCCGGTCTTCGGCAGGTTCGCGCACTGCTGCTTCAGCTCCGGCGGGATCTTCACCTGACTGAGGATGTCCGGCCCGATCACGATGTCGAACAGCTCCACCGACGCCGAGTCGTTGCCCGCGGTCGCCGTCCCGGCCCGCACCGAGATCAGCGGGTTCTTCGGCAGTTCGAGCGCGGACGTCGTCTGCCGCTTGCCGTCCAGCGACTCGGCGTACGGCGTCTTCGCGACCGGCACCTGTCCTTCGGCGCTCACGGCGTACGCCGAGGACGGGCGCGCCGCCGCGTTGCCGACCGGGGCACTCGCGACCAGGCTGAACGTCACGACGCCCGCCACGGCCGCGGCCGTGAGCACCGTCGGAGCCAACTGTCGTCGCATCGGATTCTCCTTATTTGCTGTCGATCAGGACGAGCGTCCCGAGCGGAACCTGCTGCAGATCGGCGAGCGCGGCCTTCGGCACCCGGACGCAGCCCGCGCTGATCGCCGCACCGAACACGTGCGGATTCGGCCAGCCGTGGATCGCGACGGTACCAGGTCCGCCACCGAACGTGTCCAAGGTGGGACTGTGCGCACCCAGCGGAAGCACGATCGGCGACGCCGAGCGTTTGTGGTCGATGATCGAGCCGAGCAGGAACGTCCGGCCCGGGGGCGTCGGCGTCTTCTTCGCGCCGACCCCGGCCTTCCAGGTCCCGAGGCTCTTGTTGTCCAGGAAGAGCTCGAGCGTCCGCGAGCTGGTGTGCACGCGGACCAGGTACGACGAACTGGCCCGCTCGAGGTCCGTGTCCTGGAGCCAGCCGGTGGACCGGTTCGGCTTGGAGGGCAGCAGCACCCGGACCCAGCCGTCGGTCTGGTCCACCACCGGCAGCCAGGTCGGCCCGAACTGGGTCGGCCCGATCTTCCCGAACGCGTCGCCCGCGTCGGGCGAGGTGAACAGCGCGGCCTCGGCCCGGGGGTGCACGACCACCCCGCCGGTCCCGGCGAACGGGTTGGCGTCCAGCGGCGCGGTGGCGATCGTGGTCGCGGTCGTCGACGCCGTCAGCGTGCTGAGGTCGACCGTCTTCGCGCTGCCGGCCTTGTTGCCGAAGATGCCGATCGCGGCGACCACCCCGAGCAGGACGAGCACAGCCAGTGCAGGGACCGAACTACCACCCCGCTCGTTGCGCATGCCCCGCATGTCCCGGCTCCCAGCGATCCCGGTGACGGCGCGCCGTCACCCCCCAGTTGTCCGGTCGAATATAAACCCACTGGTAACAACGCGCCACACCCCGAGCGGTTACTCTCCTGGGCGGTTCTTGTTCCGCCGCTTGAGGTA
This sequence comes from Kribbella aluminosa, assembly GCF_017876295.1. Classification (NCBI taxonomy): domain Bacteria; kingdom Bacillati; phylum Actinomycetota; class Actinomycetes; order Propionibacteriales; family Kribbellaceae; genus Kribbella; species Kribbella aluminosa. The sequence continues at coordinate 3,818,373 of NZ_JAGINT010000001.1, forward strand.
CCGCTCGAACTCGGCCGCGATCGCCTCGCCGGTGGCCTCCGGCAGGTCGGCGGTGTCGCGCTGCTCCTCGAGCGACTGCACGTACTCCGCGACCTCCGGGTCCTCCTCGCTCAGCTCGTCCGCGCCGCGCTGCCAGGCCCGCGCGAGCTCGGGCAGGTCACCCTCCGGGATGGTCAGGTCGAGCAGCTCCTCGACCTTGCCGAGCAACGCCAGCGACGCCTTCGGGCACGGCGTACCGGCGATGTAGTGCGGGATCGCGGACCAGATCGACACCGACGGCACGCCGAGCGTCGTGCACAGGTCGGCGAACACGCCGGTGATCCCGGTCGGGCCCTCGTACGTCGACGGCTCCAGGCTCCAGGCCGCGGTCAGCTCCTCGTCAGACGAGGTCGCGGACACCGGGATCGGCCGGGTGTGCGGCGCGTCCGCGAGCAGCGCGCCGAGCACGACGACGATCTGCGCGTTCGACTCGTCGACCAGCTCCAGCAGCTCCCGGGAGAACGCGCGCCAGCGCATGTTCGGCTCGACGCCGCGGATCAGCAGCACGTCCCGGCCGGTGTCGTCCGGGCGGGCCAGGTAGATCCGGGTGGTCGGCCAGGTCAGCTGCCGGGCGCCGTCGTCGTCGATCGCGACCCGCGGCCGGTTCACCTGGTAGTCGTAGTAGTCCTCGGGGTCGATGGCCGTCACGAGCTCCGCGTCCCACTCGTCGATCAGGTGGTCGACCGCTCCGGTGGCCGCCTCGGCCGCGTCGTTCCAGCCCTCGAACGCGGCGATCACGACCGGGTCCCTCAGGTTCGCGAGGTCAACCACTCGCAGGCCCCCTGTCGTCTCTCAAGCCAACACCGGCGGGTTGCCGGAATCCGGACTGCAAGCCTACGTGCTGCGACCGGGTCATGCGGCCGGTTTCACCCCGGGCGGAACGTGTCGCGACGGACCAGGGAGAATGGATCGAACGGATCTCGGGAGACGACGTAGAGGAGCTGTAGTTGCCGGCCCTGCAAGCGGTGCTGTGGGACATGGACGGGACGTTGGTCGACTCCGAGAAGGTCTGGGCGGAGGTCCAGCTGGAGCTGCTCGCGGAGCTCGGCGCGGCCTGGACGCTCGAGGACTGTCTGTCGTTGATCGGCAGCGACCTGCGGGACGCCGTGCAGGTCTGGATGGCGCGGATCCCGGAGGGCGTGATCACCGGCGACGAGCTCGCGCACCGGATGTTCTCCGAGGTGGTCGAGGCGCTCCGGCGAGAGGTCACGTTCCAGCCGGGGGCGCTCGAGCTGCTACAAGCGCTGCGTAAGGAAGACGTCCCGTGCGGGCTGGTGTCGGCGTCGTACCGGACGATGATCGACGCGGTGCTGGGGCACCTGCCGCCGGATCCGTTCGACGTGATCGTGGCCGGCGACGAGGTGACGCTCGGCAAGCCGAACCCGGAGCCGTACCTGACCGCGGCCGAGCGGCTCGGCGTCGACCCGGCGTACTGCGTCGTGATCGAGGACTCGATGACCGGTACCCAGGCCGGTACGGCGGCCGGCATGTACGTCGTCGCCGTACCGCAGTGGATCGGCATCCCCGACGCCCCGCGGCGGCTCGTGGTGACGTCCCTGGAGCCGCTGACACCGGAGTCCTTGCGCGCGCTGCTCCGTTGAGGGGCTACCGTCACTTGGTGCCCTCGGGGGTCGTTGATTATGCAGGTGGGGTAACGGGCTGGGGAAAGGTGAGACGGTGAGTGACTGGGTGCGCCGGTTGTCGGCGGCCGTGGCTGTCGGTGCGCTGGGGATCTGCCTGGCTGCCTGTGGTCAGCCGGACGACAATGCGCCGCACCCGGGGGAGCAGACGCCGAAGCTGATGCTGCTGCGGCTGGCGACCACGGACTCGGTCACCTCGCTCGACCCGGCCGGCCAGTACGACGTGGCCTCGCGGACCGTCCAGGCGAACCTCTACCAGACGCTGCTGACGATCCTTCCGGACAAGCCGACGCCGGTGCCGGACGCGGCGGACTGCCAGTTCGACTCGCCGACGACGTACACCTGCAGCCTGAAAGAGAACCTGACCTTCCCGAACGGGCACCAGCTGACCTCGTCGGACGTGAAGTTCAGCTTCGACCGGCTGGTCAAGCTGCGGACGCCCGGGGGACTGGCCCCGCTGTTCGCGTCGGTGAAGTCGGTGAGTACGCCGGATCCGCTGACCGCCGTGTTCAACCTGACCAGCCCGGACGCGCGGCTGCCGTACCTGCTGACTACGACCGCGGCGTCGATCGTCGACGAGCAGTCCTACCCGGCGGACGCGCTGCTGCAGGACAAGGCGATCGGCAGCGGGCCGTACCAGCTGGCCGGATTCAAGTCGGGCGCCGAGGTCGCGCTGACGAAGTTCACCAACTACCACGGTCCGCGGGCGGCGCAGAACGACGGCGTCACGATCACCACCGTGCCGAGCGCTGAGGACCTCTACCGGCAGATCGCCACCGGGAAGACCGACCTCGCGTTCCACGGTCTCGGCCCGGCGCTGCTCGACAAGCTCCGCACCGCCGGCGGCGTCCAGGTCGTCGACGCGGGCGCCGCGGAGATCCGGCTGTACGCGTTCCAGATGAAGTCGCTGCTGTCCCGCAACCCGGCGATCCGGCGCGCCGTGGCGCAGGTCGTCGACCGGGCCGCACTCGCGAAGACGGCGTACGGCGATCACGTGTCGCCGCTGTTCTCGGTCGTACCGCCGGGCTTCGGCGGACAGGTGGACGCGTTCAGGACGGAGTACAAGCAGCCGAACAAGACCGTGGCCGCCGCGATGCTGAGGAACGCGCACATCGCCGTACCGGTGCCGTTGACGGTCGGCTGGACGCCCTCGCAGTACGGCGTGGGCGCGAAGGCCGAGGTGCTGGAGCTGAAGCGGCAGCTCGAGGCGTCCGGGCTGTTCCGGATGACGCTGCGGAGCGCCGAGTGGCCGCAGTACCAGCAGGCGACGGCGGCCGGGGCGTACGACGTGTTCATGGCCGGCTGGACGCCGGACTACCCGGACGCCGACGACTACCTGCGGCCGTTCGTCGCGACCGACGGTGCGTTCGCGTCGAACGGGTACCGGTCGGCGGCGGCGACGAAGCTGCTGCAGCAGGAACGCGGCGAGCAGAACGGTCTGCAGCGCGACGACCTGATCGGTCAGCTACAGGGAGTGATCGCGCGGGAGGCACCGGTGATCCCGCTCTGGCAGGGACACGTCACCGTGGTGGCCGGCAAGGACCTGCAGAACGTGAAAACCGCGCTCGACCCGCTGTCGTTCCTGTATTTGTCCGGATTACGGCACTGACACAAAAATGCCATGGCAGTAACGGTTCGCGAGGTCCCGGCGACCGTCGGTGCGACGCCGTGGTTTACTGCGGAATGTCCACGATACGGGACGATTTCCTGACGATCACGATCGGGCAACGCAGCACTTTCCGCGTTTGACTCCGGGGTGTAATGGCGGCAGGTTAAGGCGGCAGTCATACCGGATTTCGTTCCGGTTCATCCGACGAACGAGGTAGGGGTACAGATCGCGTGAGCGCGCCACTCGAGGTCGATCCCGCATCATCGTCAGCCCAGCCGGAGGCGGTGCTCGAAGGCGTCGGCAAGATCGAGGGCAGGTCGCTCTGGCAGATCTCCTGGATGCGGCTGAAGCGGGACAAGGTCGCGATCGCCGGCGGGATCTTCGTGATCATCCTGATGCTGGTCGGGGTGTTCGCCCCGCTGCTGTGCAAGCTCGTCGGGGTCACGCCGAACGACTTCCATCAGGACCTCGTGGACGCGTCGCTGCAGACGCCGATCGGCAAGTTCGGCGGGGTCAGCTGGAGCCATCCGCTCGGCGTCGAGCCGGTGAACGGCCGGGACATCTTCGCCCGGATCGTCTACGGCGCCCGGATCTCGCTGCTGATCGCGTTCCTGGCGACGCTGCTGTCGGTGGTCATCGGGGTCGTGATGGGGATCGTCGCCGGGTACTTCGGCGGCTGGGTCGACACCCTGATCAGCCGGCTGATGGACATCTTCCTGGCGTTCCCGCTGGTGCTGTTCGCGCTCGCGCTGGTCGGCGCCGTACCGGACTCGATCCTCGGCCTCCAGGGTGACGCGCTGCGGGTCGCGCTGATCGTCTTCATCATCGGCTTCTTCAGCTGGCCGTACATCGGCCGGATCATCCGCGGCCAGACGCTGTCACTGCGCGAACGCGAGTTCGTCGACGCGGCCCGCAGCCTCGGCGCGGGCCGGCCGTACATCCTGTTCACCGAACTGCTGCCGAACCTGATCGCGCCGATCCTGGTCTACGCGACCCTGCTGATCCCGACCAACGTCCTCTTCGAGGCGGGTCTGTCGTATCTCGGCGTCGGCGTCCGCCCCCCGACCGCCAGCTGGGGCGACATGCTGTCGATCGCGGCGAAGTGGTACTCGGTCGACCCCTGGTACATGATCTCGCCGGGTCTGTCGATCTTCATCACGGTGCTGGCGTTCAACCTGTTCGGCGACGGGCTGCGCGACGCGCTCGACCCGCGGTCGCGGTAGGACTTCTCTCCAACCAGGGAGCCTGGGCTCTCACAAATAAAGGGGTGCAAGAAGAGATGAGATGGAATCGCATCACGACGGCCACCGCCGTCAGTGCGGCCGTCGCCCTGAGCCTGGTGGCTTGCGGGGGACCCAAGGCGTCGCCGGGCGGCGGATCCAGTGCCGGCGGCGCGACGGCCGAGTTCAACGCCGCTGTGGGCAAGGACTTCAAACCCAGCGACAAAAAGGGTGGCACGCTGCGGATGGCGATCACCCAGCAATGGGACTCGACCGACCCGGGTGACACCTACTACGGCCTGTCCTGGAACCTGGTGCGCAACTACGTCCGTCCGCTGATGACGTTCAAGGCGGCGCCGGGTGCGGAAGGAGCCAAGCCGGTTCCGGACCTCGCCGAGGCGCCCGGTGTGCCGAGCAACAACGCCACGACCTGGACCTACAAGATCCGCAAGGGGATCAAGTTCGAGGACGGTACGCCGGTCACCTCGAAGGACGTCAAGTACGCCGTCGCGCGGTCGCTGGACAAGGTCACGCTGCCGAACGGCCCGACGTACTTCAACGACTTCCTGCTCGACATCCCGAAGGGCTACAGCGTCTACAAGGACAAGACGCTGGCCGGGGTGGCGAAGGCGATCGAGACGCCTGACGACAACACGATCGTCTTCCACCTGAACAAGCCGTTCGCGAGCTTCGACTACTTCGCCCAGCTGCCGTCGACGGCCCCGGTGCCGCAGGCCAAGGACACGGGTGCGAAGTACAAGGAGCACCCGATCGCGACCGGTCCGTACAAGTTCGGCACCTACAACCCGAACAGCGGCTTCGACCTGGTCCGCAACGACCAGTACGACCCGGCGACCGACCCGGACTCGGGCCGCAAGGCGCTGCCGGACAAGATCACCATCGCCTACAACGTCGAGGGCACCGACATCGACAACCGGCTGCTGGCCGGTGACCTGGACGTCGACCTCGCCGGTACCGGTGTGCAGCCGGAGACCCAGGCGAAGATCCTCGCCGACCCGAAGCTGAAGGCACACGCCGACAACGTGCCGGCGCCGCGGCTGAACTTCACCGTGCTGAACAGCCAGGTCCCGCCGCTGGACAACATCCACTGCCGCAAGGCCGTGCTGTACGCCGCCGACCACGAGGGCTACCAGCGTGCGTACGGCGGTCCGATCGGTGGCGACATCGCGACGAACCTGATGCCGCCGGGCGTCAGCGGGTCGGAGCAGTTCGACGACTACGGTTTCAAGACCGACAAGAACGGCAACGTCGACAAGGCCAAGGCCGAGCTGCAGCAGTGCGGTCAGCCGAACGGCTTCGCGATGAACGTCACCTACCGCACCGACCGGGCCAAGGAGAAGGCGGTCGCCGAGATGCTGCAGCAGTCGCTGAAGCGGGTCGGCATCAACCTGACCACCAAGCCCTACCCGACCGGTGACTACACCAAGCTGTACGCCGGCAAGCCTGACTTCGCGAAGGCGAACAAGCTCGGTCTGATCGTCTACAGCTGGGGCGCGGACTGGAACGACGGCTTCGGCTTCCTGAGCCAGATCGTCGACAGCCGGGTGATCCGGGACGCCGGTGGTAACACCAACCTGGGTATCCGCATCCCCGAGGTCGACACGATGATCGACCAGGCGCTGAAGACGACCGACGAGACCGCCCGGAACAAGATCTGGGTGGACATCGACAAGAAGGTCATGGAGCAGGCGGCCGCGCTGCCGGGCATCTGGGCCAAGGGCCTGCTGTACCGTCCGGACACGCTGGCCAACGTCTTCACCAACGACGGTCAGAACATGTACGACTACGCGGCGATCGGTGTCGCGCAGAAGTAGTTGCTCCGACCAACCATCATTTCGCCAGCAGAGGTAGGTGAAGGCTGACGGTGACCGGTGATCAGCGATGATCACCGGTCACCACGCCGCGCACGGTGCTCGCATATCTGATCCGCCGGCTGATCGGGGCAGTGATCCTGCTCTTCATCGTCACGGCAGTCACGTTCTCGATCTTCTTCCTGGTCCCGCGGCTCGGCGGTGCCACGCCGGACGACCTGGCTTCGCGGTACGTCGGCCGGAGCGTCGGCAAGGAGCAGATCCACGAGACCGCGGTCAAGCTCGGCTTCACCGATCCGCTCTACGTCCAGTACGGCCGGTTCGTCAAAGGACTGGTCGCCGGCACGGAGTACAACTACGGCCCGGGCACCGAGCACTGCCCGGCACCGTGCTTCGGGTACTCGTACCTGACCCAGACCCCGGTGTGGCCCGACCTGGTCGCGCGAATACCGGTCACCGCCTCGCTGGCGGGTGGTGCGGCGTTCATCTGGCTGATCACCGGTGTCGGCACCGGCATCATCTCCGCACTGAGACGCGGGTCCGTGCTCGACCGATCACTCATGTCGGTGGCGCTGGCCGGTGTCTCGCTACCGATCTTCTTCACCGGCCTGCTGTCGCTGTCGATCTTCAGCTACGGTCTCGGCTGGACGGTCCAGGGTGGTACCAACCCACTCGACGAGACGAACCCGTTGTGGTGGGCGTACGACCTGATACTTCCGTGGGTGACGCTCGCGTTCCTGTACGCCGCGGCGTACGCGCGACTCACTCGGGCCGGCATGCTCGAGACGATGAACGAGGACTTCGTCCGGACCGCGCGGGCCAAGGGCCTGAAGGAGCGGGACGTGGTGATCAAGCACGGGCTGCGGTCCGCGCTGACGCCGATCCTGACCATCTTCGGCCTGGACCTGGGGCTGCTGATGGGTGGCGCGATCTTGACCGAGACCACGTTCTCGCTGCCGGGCATCGGCCAGTACGCCGTCATCGCGCTGCAGGCCAACGACCTGCCGAAGGTGCTCGGCGTGACGCTGGTGGCGGCGTTCTTCATCGTGTTCGCGAACCTGGTCGTGGATCTCCTGTACGCCGTTGTCGACCCGAGAGTGCGGATCTCGTGAGTGAGCCCATCGAAGTACAAGACGCCCCGAAGCAGCGGGTCGAGCGCGGTGAGGCGTTCCTCGACGTGCGCGATCTCAAGGTGCACTTCCCGACCGACGACGGTGTGGTGAAGTCGGTCGACGGGGTGTCGTTCAAGCTCGAGCGCGGCAAGACGCTCGGCATCGTCGGCGAGTCCGGCTCCGGGAAGAGCGTCACCAGCCTGTCGATCATGGGCCTGCACAAACCGGGCGTCGCGAAGATCAGCGGCCAGATCTTCCTGGACGGCCAGGACCTGGTGTCGTCGTCGCCTGAGGAGGTCCGGCTGCTCCGCGGCAAGCGGATGGCGATGATCTTCCAGGACCCGCTGTCCGCGATGCACCCGTTCTACACGGTCGGGCACCAGATCATCGAGGCGTACCGGGTGCACAACCAGGTCAGCAAGCAGGTCGCCCGCAAGCACGCGATCGAGATGCTGGACCGGGTCGGCATCCCGCAGCCCGACCGGCGCGTCGACGCGTACCCGCACCAGTTCTCCGGCGGCATGCGGCAGCGCGCGATGATCGCGATGGCGCTGTCCTGCGACCCGGACCTGCTGATCGCGGACGAGCCGACGACCGCGCTGGACGTCACCGTGCAGGCGCAGATCCTGGACCTGATCCGGGACCTGCAGCGGGAGTTCAACTCCGCGGTCATCATCATCACCCACGACCTCGGGGTGGTCGCCGAGCTGGCCGACGACATCCAGGTGATGTACGCCGGGCGCGCGGTCGAGTACAGCACCGCGGAGGACATCTTCGACCGGCCGCAGCATCCGTACACCTGGGGTCTGCTCGGGTCGATGCCGCGGATCGACCGGGAGCGCAGCGAACGGCTGATCCCGATCAAGGGCACGCCGCCGAGCCTGATCAACGTGCCGAAGGGCTGCGCGTTCAACCCGCGCTGCAACTACGCGCACCTGAACGACGGCCTCAGCGAGACCGAGCGGCCGGAGCTGCTGGACACCGGCGACGGCCACATGGTGGCCTGCCACCTCTCCCCGCAGAACCGCCGCGAGGCGTGGGAGACCGACATCAAGCCGAAGCTCTGAACGGGACGACTGTGACTACTACTGACACGGGATCAAGCTCAGGACCGACTCCGAACGCCCCGAAGGCGAACGAGGAGCTGCTCTCGGTCGACGGCCTCGTCAAGCACTTCCCGATCCGCAAGGGGCTGCTGCAGCGCCAGGTCGGCGCCGTGCAGGCGGTGGACGGCCTGTCCTTCGGCGTGAAGCAGGGCGAGACGCTGTCGCTGGTGGGGGAGTCGGGCTGCGGCAAGACCACGACCGGTCGGCTGCTCACCCGGCTGGAGACGCCGACCGCCGGGAAGATCGTGTTCGAGGGGCATGACATCAGCCACCTCAGCGAGGGGCGGATGCGCCCGCTGCGCCGCGACATCCAGATGATCTTCCAGGACCCGTACGGTTCGCTGAACCCGCGGCACACGGTCGGCAAGATCGTCGGCGCGCCGTACCACCTGCAGAACGTGAAGACCGAGCACGGCGTGAAGAAGGCCGTGCAGGAGCTGCTCGAACTCGTCGGCCTGAGCCCGGAGCACTACAACCGGTACCCGCACGAGTTCTCCGGCGGCCAGCGGCAGCGGATCGGCATCGCCCGTACGCTGGCCCTGCGCCCGAAGCTGATCGTCGCGGACGAGCCGGTGTCGGCGCTGGACGTGTCGATCCAGGCCCAGGTCGTGAACCTGCTCGAGGACCTGCAGGACGAGTTCGACCTGACGTACGTGATGATCGCCCACGACCTGTCCGTCGTACGGCACGTGTCCGACCGCGTCGCGGTCATGTACCTCGGCAAGATCGTCGAGCTGGCCGACCGGGTCAGCCTCTACGAACGCCCGATGCACCCGTACACGGTCGCCCTGCTGTCCGCCGTCCCGGTCCCCGACACCAAGCGCAAGGGCAAGCAGGATCGCATCCGCCTCCAGGGCGACGTCCCCAGCCCGATCAACCCACCCCCCGCCTGCCGCTTCCACACCCGCTGCTGGAAGGCCCAGGAAATCTGCAAAACCCAAGAACCACCCCTGCTCGAACTGGCCCCCGGTCACCAAACAGCGTGCCACTTCCCGGAGAACCTGGAACCCCCGGCCGCCAAGACCGTTCAGGACAGCTGATCCAGACGGACGAGCCGAAGGGGCAGGTGCTGCCTGCCGGGTCAGTGCAGTGCGGCGGGCAGTCCGAAGGGCGTGAAGTGGTCGGGGCCGATGAACGAGGTGAGATCGGAAATGTGTTCGCCTCGCAGCGTCAGCACGGTGATCGACCAGGCGAGGTGCGGGCCGGTGGCGTCGTTTCCCAGGTAGAACGCCACGGCCGGTTGGCCGTTCGCGCTGGTCGGGACGTGCCGCCAACTGGGGCAGCGGGTCAGCGGGACCTGTACGGCGAAGTCTGTGACGGCCTCGATGCCGTGGTACCAGTGTGGCAGCGGCGGCATCGACCAGGTGACATCGTCGGTCAGCAGCGCGACCAAGGCGTCGGCGTCGCCGTTCTCCAGTGCGGCGGCGTACTCGGCGACGATCTTCCGCAGGCGGCCGTCGTCGACGTTCCGCAGCGTCTGCTGCTGGGTGCGGGAGGGCACCTTTTCCGCGACGATCTTGCGGGCTCGTGCCAGAGCGGAGTTCACCGACGTGGTCGAGGTGTTCATCGTGGTGGCGATCTCGGCGGCGGAGAAGCCGAGGACATCGAAGAGCAGCAGGGCAGCGCGCTGGTTGCCCGGCAGGTGTTGCAGCGCGGCGACGAAGGCGAGTTCGACGGCCTCGCGTTGCTCGTAGCGCGCGTCCGGGCCGGCTTGGCTGCCGGAGAGGTTCGCGTCGGGGTAGGGCCCAAGCCAGGCGACGTCGGCCAGCGGGGCGTTGCCGTCGAGCACGGCGTGGTCGCTGGACGGGCCGAGGTCGACGGGCAGGGCACGCTTGCCGCGGGTTTCGGCGACGTCCAGACAGGTGCGAGTCACCACGGTGTAGAGCCACGTGCGCAGTGAACTGCGGCCCTCGAAGCGGGCGAGCCCCCGCCATGCCCGCAGCAGGGCGTCCTGCAGGGCGTCGTCGGCGTCGTGAGTGGAGCCGAGCATGCGGTAGCAGTGGGCATGCAACTCTCGGCGCAGTGGTGTCACGAGGCGTGTGAACGCGCCGTTGTCCCCGTCACGCGCCTTGCCCAGGTCGACATCCTCGGCACCCATCGCCGCCGTGTCCTGTGCGGGGAAAGAAAATTCGCTCACAAGCGACGATTCTGGCCCGCGGTGGGAGTCCCACCTCAGACAGGTCACGGCCGCTCCGGCCAGGCGCAGTGAAGAGCACGACCCACGACAGGAGACCCTTCCGACATGGCCGAGACAGAACCGAAAGCAGGCTACCACCGCGCGACCGACATCTGGCCGCTGATCCACGCCGAGCGGGCCGCGCTGGCAGTCGACCTCGCGGATCTGACCGGCGAGCAGTGGGTGACGCCGTCGTTGTGCACCGGGTTGTCGGTGCGTGAGGTCCTTGCGCACCTCACCGCGGCGGCGAGCCTCAACCCCGTGCAGTGGCTTGCGGGCGTGATCCGGTGCCGGTTCGACTTCGACAAGCAGGTGGCGATGCGGCTGGCCGAGCAACTGGGCGGGACCGCGGCCGAGACGCTGGAGCGGTTCCGCCGCGTGGTCACGAGCACGACCAAGCCACCCCTCCCGATCATTGCGATGCTGGGCGAATCGATCGTGCATGGGGAGGACATCCGACGGCCGCTGGGCATTCGCCGCGACTACCCGATCACGACGGTCACGGCGGTGGCCGAGTACTACCGGGGCTCCGACCAGGTCGTCCTCGCCAAGGGACGGATCCGTGGCCTTCGACTCGTCGCAACCGACGGGCCGTTCGCCGTTGGTTCCGGCGCGCTCGTGTCCGGTACCAGCCTGGCGTTGACGATGGCGATGACCGGGCGCAGAACCTACTGCGACGAACTCGAAGGCGACGGTGCCGCGACCCTACGTGACCGCTGCTAAACGGTGTGACCGCGGGGCGTGTCTACTTTCCCTGGTGCGGGGGGTGAGGCAAAGGGTTGGGTGTGGAGGCGAGGAGGACGCTGGCGATCAGGGAGTGGCCGGCGGCGTTCGGGTGGTCGCCGTCGGCGGCCAGCAGGGAAGTGATGTTCGAGCTGTCTTTGAACGGGGTGTAGATGTCGACGTACGTCGCGTCGTCGGCGGCCGCAGCGGAGTTGATCGCGCCGTTGGTGCGGAGCGTGAGCTGGTCGCTGGCGACCCGGCCGCTGGCGGGGTACTGGCGGGCCGCGACCTCGCCGTCCTCGAACACGTTCCAGTAGCCGGTCATCAGGATCGTGGTCGGCCGGTTGTCCCGGAGCGCGTGGATCCGGGACAGGATCTTGCCCAGATTCACGGTCAGCTGCTCGAACTCGTCGGCCACGCAGTCGGCCGAGCACTGCCCGCTGGTGACGTCGTCGTGGTGGTCGCCGAAGTCGTTCGCCCCGATCGTCAGCAGTACGACGTTCGCGGACGCGGTGGCGACCTCGGTGGGGGAGTTGGGCTGGTCCAGCGTCTGCAGCAGCCCGGTCGAGTCCAGTCCGCCGACGCCCAGGTTGGTGACGCCGACCGTGGTGTCGCTGCGGTCCTGGAGCAGGTCGCCGTACATCTGCGGGAACGCCGAGCAGTTGCAGTTGGAGCCGGACGTGACCGAGTCACCGAGGGCCACGACCTGGACCTGACCGGCTGGGGGCGGCCGGAAGACTCCACTCACCGTGTCGGCGTTGCTGATCACGGTGACGACGATGAGTACGACCAGGCCAACGGATAGCCGTCGAAGTGTCTGGATCACGCGGGTTTCGTGCGCCTCGTTTCGTGGTGCCCGGGAAGGGCGAGCTGACTGGTCGGGTGGTGTTGCTGGGACCCCGGGAGGGCCAGTTGGTTCGCAAGCCAAGGATAGGCCGTCGCGAAGGCGGGCGCTGCGAACTGCCACACATGCGTCCCGGGGGAGATCTGGACCTGGGACCAGATCCCGACCTTGGCGGCGGCCTTGGACAGCTCATGCGCCTCGCGCTGGTGGCGGTGTTCCTGGGTGCTGGTCAGGAACAGACCGTTCACGCCCGTGTACTTACCGTGTGCCTTCATCACCAGGAGCGGCTCGTTCTGGTGCTGGAGCGTCACGTTGCCGCCGTACAGGTCGTGCAGGGTGGCGGACGGCGTGCTCGTGTACGGCGCGAGGTCGCCGGAGACGTCGATGAAGTGCCTGAACACGTCCGGGTGCTCGACGACCAGGTCGAGCGCGCAGGTTCCGCCCATCGAGAACCCGGCGACCGCCCACTGCGCCGGGTCGGTGGAGGCACCGAAGGTCTTCTGGATGTACTTCGGGATGTCCTGGTCGAGGTGGTCGGTGGCGTTCCCGCGCGGGCCGTTCACGCACTCCGTGTCGTTGGTGAACCGCGCCGTCGCGTCGGCGAACACCAGGATCGGCGCGTACCCGTGGTGCAGGCGGGCGTACTGGTCGGACACCTGGACGGCATTGCCGAGCCGGACCCAGTCGCCCGGGCCGCCGCGCTCGCCGCCGATCAGCTCGACGACGGGCAGGGGATGCCGGTGCTCGGCCTTTACGAACCAGATCGGCGGCAGGTAGACCAGTTCCGGCCGGTGCTTGAAGTGGCTGTACGTCGCGGGAATGACGACCTGGACGAGCTTCCCGACGCCCGGAGGCTTCACCGCGTTGGCCTCATGCCGGAGCCTCGCGATCGACACCTGCCCCGCCAACGGGGTGTTGGTCCAGTCGCTCACGGCGGAGTCGATGGTCGGGTAGTACCCGACGAACTGGTTCACGCCGTTCGCGCACACCAGCGCGGCGAGCGCCGCGGCCACGACCGCCATGCCCCGTCGCCACCACCGCGCGGTCCGCCAGCCGGCGGCCAGCACGAGCAGGGCGGCGATGGCGAGACCCAGCCACAGCCACACCGAGAACGGCAGCGGATCGGTCACCCCGAGCGCCTGGGACCCCGGGTACGCCGCCAGCAAGGTCAGCAGCACCGTGACGCCTGCGATGAGCGGGAGCATCCGCCAGTGCCACTTGTGGTCGCGCCAGCCGACGGCCGCGATCAGCGCACCGGCGGCGAGCACGTCGAGCATCGCCGGAAACCAGCCCCCGAGCAGCGATACGTTCATCAATTTCCTCCGAAGCCGAGTAGACCCAAACCCCAGACGCCGCACAACCCCGGTTGGTTGGCATGCCGGTGCGGGGACCACTCAGCGTCCGCTCAGATTCGTACATCTGAGTGATCAGTCAGTCACCGAGTGTCGTAACCAGAAGCTCGGTGGCCGTCGTTCGACAATGTCGAACGGCAGGCGTTGTTCCGCGCGCGGTTCGCTCTTACATTCCAGCCAGCCGTGGTCGTCACGGCGAGGAAGGGAGGTTCGGTATGGCTACGACCGAGACGGTCAAGGCGAAGACCCTTCTGGGGGAGTGTTCCGCCGAGTTCCTGGGCACGTTCATCCTGATCCTGTTCGGCGTCGGCGTGGTGGCGCAGGTGGTCGCCGGTGGGATCGGCAACCACGACTCGATCGCGTGGGCGTGGGGTCTGGGCGTCACCTTGGGCATCTACGTGGCGGGCCGGATGACCGGCGCGCACCTGAATCCGGCGGTCACCATCGCGCTGGCGGCGTTCCGCGGGTTCAGCTGGAAAAAGGTGGCGCCGTACGCGGGGGCGCAGTTCCTCGGGGCGTTCCTGGCGGCGCTCGTGGTTCGCTGGAACTACACCGAGGCACTGAACAAGTTCGACCCGGGGCTGACCCGGAAGAGCCAGATCGTGTTCTCGACGCTGCCCGGCAACGGCTCGGACATCGGCGTACACCTCTGGGGCGGCTTCCGTGACCAGATCATCGGTACGGCGATCCTGATGCTGCTGATCCTGGCCATCACCGACCTGCGGAACACGGCCCCGGCCGCGAACCTGACACCGTTCATCGTCGGTCTGGTCGTCGTCGGCATCGGCATGGCGTGGGGTACGAACGCCGGCTACGCGATCAACCCGGCCCGTGACTTCGGTCCGCGGCTGGCATCCTTCATCACGGGATACGGCGGGGCGTTCAAGGACCAGTTCGGCGAGGTCTATTTCTGGGTACCGATCGTGGCGCCGATCCTCGGCGCGCTGCTCGGCGCCCTGATCTACGACCAGCTGATCGGCCGCTTCCTGCCGATCGCGGACGCGGACGAGGAGCCGGGCCGGATCCCGGAGGAGAAGACGAGCGCATGACATCGTTCTGTGAGGAGAGGAACTTCCATGGCTGACTTCGTCGGTGCTGTCGACCAGGGCACCACGAGCACCCGCTTCATGATCTTCGACCACTCCGGCAACGAGGTGGGCAAGCACCAGCTCGAGCACGAACAGATCCTCCCGCAGGCCGGCTGGGTCGAGCACAACCCGGTCGAGATCTGGACGCGGACCTCCGCGGTCATCCAGACCGCGCTGAACGCTCAAGGCCTGCACGCGAGTGACCTGGCGGCGCTCGGCATCACCAACCAGCGCGAGACCGCGGTGGTCTGGAACCGCAAGACCGGCCGGCCGTACTACAACGCGATCGTCTGGCAGGACACCCGGACCGACCGGATCGCCTCGGCGCTGGACCGCGAGGGCAAGGGCGACGTGATCCGGCAGAAGGCCGGGCTGCCGCCGGCGACGTACTTCTCGGCCGGCAAGGTGCAGTGGATCCTGGAGAACGTCGACGGCGTCCGCGCCGCCGCCGAGGCAGGGGACGCGATCTTCGGGAACACCGACACCTGGCTGCTGTGGAACCTGACCGGCGGCACCGACGGCGGCGTACACATCACCGACGTCACCAACGCCAGCCGCACGATGCTGATGAACCTCGAGACCCTGGACTGGGACGACGAGCTGATCAGCTTCTTCAACATCCCGCGGTCGATGCTGCCGGAGATCAGGCCGTCGTCGGACCCCAACAAGTACGGCGAGACGCTGGCCAACGGTCCGCTCGGCGGCGTCGTGGCGCTGACCGGCGACCTCGGCGACCAGCAGGCGGCGACCGTCGGGCAGGTGTGCTTCAACCCTGGTGAAGCGAAGAACACCTACGGCACCGGCAACTTCATGCTGCTGAACACCGGTACCGAGCTGGTCCGCTCGAAGGCCGGCCTGCTCAGCACGATGTGCTACAAGTTCGGCGACGAGGCGCCGGTGTACGCGCTGGAGGGCTCGATCGCGGTCACCGGTTCCGCGGTGCAGTGGCTGCGTGACCAGCTCGGCATCATCTCCGGTGCCAGCGAGACCGAGACGCTGGCCAGGCAGGTCGAGGACAACGGCGGCGTGTACTTCGTGCCCGCGTTCTCCGGACTGTTCGCGCCGTACTGGCGGTCCGACGCCCGTGGGGCGATCGTGGGATTGTCGCGGTTCAACACCAACGCGCACCTGGCGCGCGCGACACTGGAGGCGATCTGCTACCAGAGCAAGGACGTCGCGGATGCGATGGCCAAGGACTCCGGCGTGCACCTCGACGTACTGAAGGTCGACGGCGGGGTCACGGCGAACGAGCTCTGCATGCAGATGCAGGCGGACATCCTCGGCGTACCGGTGAGCAAGCCGGTCGTCGCGGAGACGACCGCGCTGGGTGCGGCGTACGCGGCCGGGCTCGCCGTGGGCTTCTGGAAGAACAAGGACGAGCTGGTACAGAACTGGAACGAGGACAAGCGGTGGGAGCCGCAGTGGAACGACGAGCAGCGGACCCAGGGGTACGCCGGCTGGCAGAAGGCCGTGCAGCGCACCCTCGACTGGGTCGACGTCGACTGAATCAGCGATTCAACTAGCTCGGAAGGACGAAACACAGTGGCTGTAGTGGCTCTGTCACCGCAAGCAAGGGCCGACGCGATCGACGCGCTGGCGGACGGACGCGAACTGGACGTCCTGGTGATCGGTGGCGGGGTGGTCGGCACCGGGTCGGCGCTCGACGCCGCCACCCGCGGCCTGACCACCGGACTGCTGGAGGCCCGCGACTTCGCGAGCGGTACCTCCAGCAGGTCCAGCAAGCTGATCCACGGCGGCCTGCGCTACCTGGAGATGCTCGACTTCCGGCTCGTGCACGAGGCGCTGCAGGAGCGCGGTCTGCTCCTGCAGCGCCTCGCACCGCACCTGGTGAAGCCGGTGCCGTTCCTGTACCCGCTGCAGCACCGCTGGTGGGAGCGGTTCTACGCCGGTGCCGGTGTCGCGCTGTACGACGGTATGGCGGTCAGCTCGGGCCTCGGCGCCGGGCTGCCGATCCACCGGCACCTGACCCGGCGGGGGGCGATGCGGCTGGTCCCGTCGCTGAAGAAGTCCGCCCTGATCGGCGCCCTGCTGTACTACGACGCCCAGGTCGACGACGCACGGCACACGATGGAGCTCGCCCGGACCGCGGCGTCGTACGGCGCCCTGGTCGCGAACCGGGTGAAGGTGACCGGGTTCCTGCGGCAGGGCGAGCGCGTCACCGGCGTCCAGGCGAAGGACCTGGAGAGCGGGCGCGAGTTCGAGGTCCGCGCGAAGCAGGTCGTGAACGCGACCGGCGTGTGGACCGACGACACCCAGGCGATGGTGGGGGAGCGCGGGCAGTACCACGTGCGCGCGTCGAAGGGCGTCCACCTCGTCGTACCGAAGGACCGGATCCAGTCCAGCACCGGGATGATCCTGCGGACCGAGAAGTCGGTGCTGTTCATCATCCCGTGGGGCCGGCACTGGCTGATCGGTACCACGGACACCGACTGGCGGCTGGACAAGGCGCATCCGGCGGCGACCAGCAAGGACATCGAGTACCTGCTCGACCACGTGAACGCCGTACTCACGACGCCGCTCACCCGTGAGGACGTCGAGGGCGTGTACGCCGGTCTGCGCCCGTTGCTGGCGGGGGAGTCGGAGAGCACGTCGAAGCTGTCCCGCGAGCATGTCGTCGCGCACGCGGCCCCCGGCCTGGTGGTAGTTGCCGGCGGCAAGTACACGACGTACCGGGTGATGGCCAAGGACGCGATCGACGCGGCCGCGGACGCGCTCGACGGACGGGTACCGCGGAGTGTCACGAAGAACATCCCGCTGGTCGGCGCCGACGGGTACCAGGCGCTGTGGAACCAGCGTCAGCTGATCGCGCAGCGCTCGGGGCTGCACGTGGCGCGGATCGAGCACCTGCTCAACCGGTACGGCGCGCTGGTCGACGAAGTACTCGACCTGGTCGCCGAGGACCCGACGCTGGGCGAGCAGCTGCCCGGGACACAGGACTACCTGAAGGCCGAGATCGTGTACGGCGCCAAGGCCGAAGGCGCCCGGCACCTCGACGACGTCCTGGCCCGCCGGACCCGGATCTCGATCGAGGCCTGGGACCGCGGCGTCGGCGCCGCCGAGGCCGCCGCCCGGCTGATCGCCCCGATCCTCGGCTGGGACGAGCACACGATCGAGCGCGAGGTCTCGTTCTACGTGAAGCGCGTCCAGTCCGAACGTGACTCCCAGGACCAGCCCGACGACGAGTCCGCCGACAAGGTCCGCCTCGAAGCCCCCGACATCGTGTCGCCGGCCTGACCCGGGAACGGGTCAGGGCTGACGCCATTCCTCGGCCAGTAGACCGAGGATGAGTTCGTCGCTGAAGGATCCGCTGACCCAGGCCGAGCGGCGCAGCACGCCTTCCCGGACGAACCCTGCCCGGGTGGCCGCCGCGATCATCGGCGCGTTGTCGGCGAGGGTTTCCACTTGCAGTCGGTGCAGCCCGAGCGTGACGAAGCCGTAGTGGCACAGAACGCTGGTTGTGTCGCCGCCATATCCGCGACGACGAAAGGCCGGAAGCAGGGCGACTCCTAGATGGGCCTGGCGGTTGTGGAGGTCGATCCCCCACAGCAGTGCCTCGCCCGCGAGGTCTCCGGAGGTCAGCTCGATCACCGAGAACGCGGCGACGTCCTCGGCTGGATCGGCTACGGCGTACGGCGAAGCGGCCGAGTCGGGCGGGACGGGTCGCCAGGGTCGGGAGTCTGCCCTGGAGCGGGTGGGGATGTCGTCGTACAGCCCGGATTGCAGGGGCGAGACGTCTTCTGCGTGTCGGGCTCTGAGCCCGACGCGTTCGCCGCGCAGCATGCGACCTCCTGGAGTAAGTGGGTGGGTTCGAGGCCGTACAGTCGAATCGGCATTGTCCTGGGTACGGGTCACACTCCGGTCGCCTCGGCCGTCGTCCGCGGGACGGGCACACTGCCGAAGCCGAGTTGGCCGGCCGGAACCATCCACGTCAGGATCTGCGGCGTAAGTCGCCCCGCCCGTACCGCCGGGTCCTGCGCACACAGTCGCCCGGCGGTGTCGGCGTCGACGGACCATACGGAGATGCCTCTCATCCGCGCGGCCGCTGTACCGACAATGGGGCCGGCCGCCATGACGTGGCCCTGCGCGATCATGTCGGCTGTGTAAGAAAGGTGCGCGTTCTGTAGCGCCGCCGTCTCGTTCTCCGTCATGACCGGCGCGTCCGGATCCAGGGTCAGGAGGACGACAGTGTGTTGGTCAAAGCGCATGCTGGCCTCCGGTACGCGTGGGTGGATGTTCGGCCGACGCGGAGGCGACGGCTCGCGACCGGACGCTGGCTACCACGTCGTGGTGGTTCAGGTAGACCACGATGCGCCAGCGTCCGCCGTCGAGGCGGAGCACGAACGTTGCCCCGAACTCCAGGGGCTCGGTGGACCGTGCGTTGGCGCCGAACCGGACCGCCCAGGTGGTTTCCGCCAGCGCGTGCCGGTCATCGAGCGGTGTCTCAGTGAGAGTGGTGAGGTCCATTCCCCGGGCGCCGATGGAGTCGAACAGCTTCTGCCGCAACGGCAGTGAACGGATCAGCAGGTCTCGGGCGATCGGCGCGGCGTTCGTGGGATCGAGGTTGAGGAACACCTCGTGGAAGCAGTCGTTGAGCGCCACGGTGTCGAGTGTGTCGCCGGCCTTCGCATACTGCTCGAAGAAGGCTCGGATCTCTGGTCGGACGGTGGATGTCACGGTCGCTCCGTTCGTGTCACATCATGTCGGCGAGCTTGTTGAGCAACGGGATCACCGCTTCGAGGCAGCGGCGTTCGGTGGCGGTGAACGAGTCTTCGAGCGCCCGGCCAAGGCCGCTCATGACGGCGAGTTCGCGGTCGCCGATGACCGCCGTACCTGCGGAAGTGATCGTGATGACGGTCCGGCGGCCGTCATCGGGATGTGCGGTTCGCCGGACCAGTTTCCGGCTCTCCAGTTCGCGAATGACAGCTGTGATCGCCTGGGTGGTCACCCGCTCGCGGCCGGCAAGTTGAGTGGGCGAGGTCGGGCCCTCGCGGGCGAGGTGCACCAGGACGGCGACCTCGGTGAAGGTGGGGCCGGCGCCGTCATGCATCGCATAGATCTGCCGCATCCGCCTGGCGACCCGCCCGATCGCGATCCGCAGCTCCTGCGCCTTCGCCGCAGCGTCGTTGCTGGTCATCTAGGAAACCTAGCTTACGTAAGTTGGATTACCAACTCTCGCCCGCGGAGTGGTCGAGAACGGTGTCAGAGTTCCTGGTCCTCGGGGCGGATCCAGTTGAAGGTGCGTTGGACGGCGGCCTGCCAGTTCGCGTACTCGGTGGCACGCCGTACCGGATCCATGTGCGGCATCCACTGGCCGGCGCGGTGCCAGTTGCTGCGGAGTCCTTCGAGGTCGGGCCAGTACCCGACCGCGAGACCGGCAGCGTACGCGGCGCCGAGGGACACCGTCTCGGTGACCATCGGCCGGACCACGCGGACGTCCAGGAGGTCGGCGAGGAACTGCATCAGCAGGTTGTTGGCCGTCATCCCGCCGTCGACCTTCAGGGCGGTCAGCGCGATCCCGGAGTCCGCGTTCATCGCGTCCACCACCTCGAGCGTCTGGAACCCGGTCGCCTCCAGGACCGCGCGGGCCAGGTGCCCCTTGGTGATGTAGCCGGTCAGGCCGGCGATCACCCCGCGGGCCTCGCTGCGCCAATGCGGCGCGAACAGGCCCGAGAAGGCCGGCACGATGTAGGCGCCGCCGTTGTCGTCGACCGTCCGCGCCAGGGTCTCGATCTCGGCGGCCGTGTGGATCATCCCGAGCCCGTCACGGAACCACTGCACCAGCGATCCGGTGACCGCCATCGACCCTTCGAGCGCGTACGTCGCCGGGTGGCCGGCGATCTGGAACGCGACCGTGGTGAGCATCCCGTGCTTGGAACGGACGATCTCCTGCCCGGTGTTCATCAGCAGGAACGAGCCGGTGCCGTACGTGCACTTCGCCTCGCCCGGGCTGAAGCACGTCTGCCCGAAGAGCGCGGCCTGCTGGTCGCCGAGCGCGGCGCCGATCCGGACGCCGGGGAGTACCTCGGTCGCGGTTCCGAAAACCCCTGACGACGGGCGGATCTCCGGCAGGATCGCCCGCGGTACGTCGAACGCCGCGAGCAGCTCGTCGTCCCATTCAAGCGTTTCGATGTTCATCAGCATCGTCCGGCTGGCGTTGGTGACGTCGGTGACATGCAGGCCGGGTCCGTTCTGGCCGCCGGTGAAGTTCCAGATCAGCCAGGTCTCCATCGTGCCGAACAGGATCTCGCCGCGCTCGGCCCGCTGCCGCAGACCGGGGGTGTGGTCGAGCATCCAGCGGATCCGCGGCGCCGAGAAGTACGTCGTCAGCGGCAGCCCGCAGCGGTCCGCGAACCGGTCCGGGCCGGCGTCGCCCGCGAGCTCGGTGACCAGCCGGTCGGTACGGGTGTCCTGCCAGACCACCGCATGCCCGATCGGCCGGCCGGTGACGCGGTCCCAGAGCAGGCTGGTCTCGCGCTGATTGGTGATGCCGATGGCAACGACCTGCGACGGATCGGCCCCGATCTGCCGGATCGCCGCCGGCACCACCCGGCTCACGTTCGCCCAGATCTCCTCGGCGTCGTGCTCCACCCACCCCGGCCGCGGGAACAACTGCCGATGCTCCCGCTGCGCCACCGAGACCAACCGCCCCCGCCGGTCGAACAGGATGCACCGACTCGAGTTGGTCCCCTGATCCACCGCCGCCACATACTGCTCAGCCATCCCCCCACCCCCCAATCACCCAGCCACCCCCACCACAACCCCCACACCAGTACGCCCGCCAACCCCCGCGCCGGCACGCCCGCCAAATCCTCCGGCGGTACGCCGGCCAACCCCTCTGGCGGTACGCCGGCCAACCCCTCCGGCGGTACGCCGGCCAACCCCCGGGGCAGACCCCACCGCCGTACACCCGCCAACCTCCGCCGCTGCGCTCCCGTCAACCGCGCCAGTCCGCCCGCGGAGTCTCGCCGTACCCGGCGTCGCGCCTGGTGCGATTTCAGGGGTTAACCCCTCAGTTGTACCGTTCGCGGTGCGCATACCGGGGGGAGAACCGGCCAGCTGAGGGGTTAACCCCTGAAATGGTCGGCCGGGGGGCTGTGGGTGCGGGATCACGTGTCGTCCCGGAGGTCGCGGGCGATGGCGTCGGCCGTGGCGCGGACCATGGTGACCAGGTCGTCGCGGTGGCGCATGCGGCTGTCGCAGATGCGCTCGATCCGGCCGGTCAGGCCGACGGCGCCGACCACCAGGCCACCGAGGCCGCGGATCGGGGCCGCGATACTCGCCAGCTCGACCGTGTGCTCCTCGAACTCGGTGGCCCACCCCCGCGCGCGGACACCCGCCAGCTCGACGCCCAGCCGGACCGGATCGGTGATCGTCCGCGTCGTGTACGCCTCCAGCGCCCGCGGTCGCGCGGCCCCGCTCGTGTCGTACGCGAGTACCGCCTTGCCCAGCGCGGTCGCATGCGGCGGCAACGTCGTACCGACATCCAGGTCCTGGTCGCTGTCGTCCGGCCGGAAGACGTGATGCACGACCACGACCCTCCCCTCGACGAGCCGGCCGACCCGGACCACCTCACCGCTGCGCGACGCCAGCGAGTCGGCCCAGTTGATCGCCCGGCTGCGCAGCTCGTTCGGATCCAGGTAGCTCTCGCCGAGCCGCCCGAACGCGTCGCTCAGGTGGTAGTGCGCGCCGCTCCGGTCCTGGTCGACGAACCCGACCTGATGCAGCGTCCGAAGGATCCCGTGTACGGTCGGCTTCGCCAGCCCGAGCGCGTTCGCGAGATCAGCGACCCCCAGCCCGTCAGACGCGGCGGCGAGCAGTCGCAGCACCGCCGCGGCCCGCTCGATCGACTGCACGGTGCCCGGCACACCCGCAGGCTACCTGTGAATCACTGGTCTGGCTCCACCTCACTCGGACGCGATCGCCCGCAACACATCCAGCCGAGCCGCCCGCCGGGCCGGCCACACCGCAGCCAGCACCCCGAACCCCACCGCAACCAGCACCGCGATGACCAACTGCAGCACCGGGATGTCCCGAACCGCCAGTCCGTTGTCCACCAACGTCGACTGGATCGAGGCCGCGACCCCGACACCGATCACCACACCCAGCAACGAGCCGAGCAAAGTGATCGCGATCGACTCGACCCGGAGCATTCGGCCGAGCTGGCGACGGTCCGTCCCGATCGCCCGCAACAGCCCGATCTCCCGGGTCCGCTCGACGACACCGAGGGCCAGCGTGTTCACGATGCCGAGCAGCGAGATGAGGATCGCCATCGCGAGCAGGAACCCGACGCCGGCCAGGACGCCGTTCACCGGTTGCCGAGCAGCGGCGGCGTACGCCTGCTGGTCGCGGACCTGGAGTGTCGGGTAGTCCTTGCTCAGCTCACCGAGGATCCCGGCCCGGACCTGCGCCACCTCATTGCCCTGGGCAACGTCGACGTACAGCAGGTTGTCGGTGCCGGCCCCGCCGATCTTCTGGTACGCCGGAAGCGACAGGAGGACCGCGTTGAGCAGCCGGTTCGGAGCCAGGATGCCGCCGACGGTGAGGCGGTGCGTGCCGGTGGAGGTCTTCAGGTCGAAGCTCTTGCCGACGGTGAGCTGCAGCGTCTTGGCAAGGTTGCGAGGGACGATCACCTGCCCAGCGCCGAGCACCGCCGCGGATCCGGAGTCGAACGTGGTGCTGATCGGCCCGCCGAGCGTCCCGTCGCTGACGCCGCTGACCTCGACGTTCGAGATGCCGACCTGGGCCGACTGCTGCCGGACCCGGTGCACGGCCACGACGCCCGGTACCTTCGCCGCCCGGTCGCCGACCTGGGTACTGAACGCGGGCGTGCCGTCGCTGGTGACCACGATGCCGGAGGTGCCGAGCGCGTCGGTGATGCTCTGGTCGATCGACGCCTTCGCGGAGGCCGCGATCACCAGCAGCCCGGCGATCAGCGACACCGAGATCATCAGCGCGGACGCGGTGGCCGACGTACGGCGGGGGTTCCGCTCGGCGTTCCGGCGGCCGAGGGTGACGGCGGCCGCGCGGCCGAACGGGTACATCAGCGCGCGGACGATGTACCGGCTGATCAGCGGGCTGAGCATCACGACGGCGAGAACGGCGATCCCACCGGCCAGGACGACGAGTACGGTGCCGGGGAGACCGCCGAGGTTCATCGCGATGCCGTACAGCAGGGCGGCCATCAGCAGCATGAAGGCGCCGATCGAGATCCGGGTCAGCAGCGAGCGCTCCGGAACGCCGACGTCGTCGCGCATCGCGGCGACCGGCGGCAGGTTCCCGGCTCGGCGGGCGGCCGGGGCGGCGGCGGCGACAGTGACACCGATGCCGAGCACGTAGCAGGTGATGATCGTGGTCGCGCTCACCTGTAGCGAGGCGGACGGGATCGGCAGCTCGAGCAACTGGTACGCGTACCGGATCGCGACCGCGACGCCGATCCCGATCAGCAGCCCGATCGTCGAGCCGAGGAAGCCGATGACGGCGCTCTCCGTGAGGATCGACCAGGTCACCTGGCCGCGGGAGGCTCCGATCGCGCGCAGCATCGCGAGCTCCCGGGAACGCTGCGCGACCACCATCGCGAACGTGTTGACGATCAGGAACGTACCGACGAACAGTGCCAGGCCGGCGAACAGCGCCAGGATCGTGCTGAATCCGCCGAAGGTGTTGTCGAGGTCGTGCTGCCCTTCGGCGGTGACCTGCTGTGCGGTCCGTACGTCGACGGAGCTGCCGACCGTCTTGGAGATCGCCTGCTGTACGGCGTTCTGGTCCGCGCCGGGCTTGAGCGAGACCGCGATCGAGGTCCAGCCGGGTTGCCCGAGCAGCAGGAGCTGGGCGCTCGCTCCGTCGAAGCTGACCAGCGGCGCGCCGGCTGCCACACCCGCGGCGGCGGGTGTGGTGAGCGCGGTCAGCGTCGCGGTCAGGGACCGCGCCGGCGTGACGATCCGTACCTGGTCGCCGACGTGGTACCCGACTCGGGACGCTGTCGACTCGTCAAGCGCGAGCTGTCCGGCACCCGCCGGGGGAGTGCCGCTGATTTGCCTGAACGGCGCGGTGCGCGCGTCCCGCGGCCAGGAGGCACCGAAGCTGGTCAGACCGTAGTTCTCGATCAGCTTGCCGTCCGGGCCGAGGATCTGCACATCGCTGACCAGCAGCTGCGGTACTGCGTCGGCGACGCCCGGCACGGTCCTGATCTGGTCGGCGACCGAGGACTCGAACGTCGGCGGCCGGTCGGTGCCGGTCGCGATCGGCGACGACGGTGTGACGGTGATGTCCGCCGTACTGACCTCGAAGTTCTTCTTCAGGGCGGTGGACAGTGTGTCGGTGAACACCATCGCGCCGGCGGCGAAAGCTACGCCGAGGGTGACGGCGATGGTGCAGAGGACGAAGCGGAGGCGGTGGGCGAGGACCGAGCGGAGGCCTAGCTTGAACATCAGCCGGCCAGCTCGCCGGCCGGGTCCAGTTGCTTCATCCGGTCCAGGACGGATTCGGCGGTCGGGTCGATCAGTTCGGACTGCAGCTTGCCGTCGGCGAGGAACAGGACGCGGTCGGCGTACGACGCCGCGGACGGGTCGTGGGTGACCATCACGACGGTCTGCTCGAAGTCGCGCACGGAGCGGTGCAGGAAGGCGAGGACGTCGCCGGAGGAGCGGGAGTCCAGGTTGCCGGTGGGTTCGTCGGCGAACACCACGTCGGGGCGGGAGGCCAGGGCGCGGGCGCACGCGACGCGTTGCTGCTGACCGCCGGACAGCTCGGACGGCCGGTGGCCGAGGCGGTCCCCGAGGCCGATCGTGTCGACGACCGTGGCCAGCCAGTCCTGGTCGGGTTTCCGGCCGGCCAGGTCGAGCGGGAGCGTGATGTTCTCCAGCGCGGACAGCGTCGGGACCAGGTTGAACGCCTGGAACACGAAGCCGATCCGGTCCCGGCGCAGGTGGGTGAGCTGCTTCTCGGGGAGCGTGGTCAGGTCGACGTCGCCGAGCAGCACCTTGCCGTCGGACGGCTTGTCCAGGCCCGCGAGACAGTGCAGGAGGGTGGACTTCCCGGAGCCGGACGGGCCCATGATCGCGGTGAACCGGCCCTTGCCGAAGTCCGCGCTGACCCCGGCCAATGCATCCACCTGCGTCGAGCCGCCGCCGTACCGCTTCCAGACCTCGATCGCCCGGACTGCCAGATCGCCCACACTCATGCGACGAACCGTATCCACCCAGGGTTCCTCGCCCGGGCCCAGGCCGGTGTCAGCCGTCGACGGTGATCAGATCGATGCCGGCGGACTCGGCCGCGACCTCCTCGACCGAGCGGGTCGGGAGCGGCGGTGGGGTACCGCCCCAGGCGGGGCAGATCGCCTTGTGGTCGCACCAGTCGCAGAGCGGGCCGGGGCTCGGGCGCCAGTCGCCGGAGTCGAGCGCGCGGGTGATCGCGACCCAGAGCGCGGAGACCTTCCGCTCACAGGCGCGCAGGTCGGCCTCGTCGGGGACGTAGCGGACGATCTCGCCGTTACCGAGGTACACGAGCTGCAGCATCGCTGGAACCACCCCGCGGAGCTTCCACAGCACGAGCGCGTAGAACTTCATCTGGAAGAGCGCCTTCGCCTCGAAGAACTCCGACGGCGAGCGTCCTGTCTTGTAGTCGACCACCCGGATCTCACCGGTCGGCGCGACGTCCAGCCGGTCGACGTACCCGCGGAGCACCAGGCCGGAGTCCAGCGCGGTCTCGACGTACAGCTCCCGCTCGGCGGGCTCCAGTGCGTTCGGATCCTCGAGGGTGAAGTACTTGCCGAGCAGTTGGTGCGCCTCGGCGAGCCACTTGGCCAGGTCGTCGCCGCTCGCGTCCTCCGCGAACAGCTCGCCGACCTCCGGCTCCTCCTCGAGCAGCCGCTGCCACTGCGGCTCGAGCATCTCCGCGGCCTGCTCCAGCGTCCGCTGCCCGCGCGGCAGGTCGAACAACCGCTCCAGCACCGCATGCACGACGGTCCCGCGGACTGCGGCCGGCGACGGCTTCTCCGGCAACCGGTCGACCACCCGGAACCGGTACTTGAGCGGGCAACTCATGAAGTCCGCGGCCCGGGACGGCGACAGGGCACCCCGCGGATGCGGATCGGCTACAGCTGCTGCAACGCTCATGCCCCAAACCCTAGGCACAACCACCGACACTTCGCGCGCACCCCACCCCGGCCTGTGGATAACCAGGGCCGTAGCAGCCAGTTACCCCGGGCCAAGTAGCGTTGCCTCGATGGCTGACTCGCGCGACCCCGACAACCCGGCCCCGCCGGCCGGCCCGACGCCGCCGGGAACGTGGGTGCTCGGTCGTGTCCGCGGGATCCGGCTGACCATGCGGTTCACCTGGCTGCCGGTGGCGATGCTGCTGGCGCTCGGCTTCGCGACCATCATCGGCCAGCAGTTCCCGTCGCTCGGCGGCTGGCGGTACGTCGCCGCGTTCGCGTTCGTGGTGGCGTTCACGTTCTCGATCCTGGTCCACGAGCTGGCGCACGCGCTGATGGCGATGCGGTTCGGGATCGGGGTCACCGAGATCAACCTCGGCTTCTTCGCGGCCGGTACGCACATCGAGGGCGAGCGGAAGTCGCCGCTCGAGGAGTTCGCGGTCTCGGTCGTCGGACCGGTCGCGTCGCTGCTGGTCGGCGGCGTGGCGTACTTCGGCTCCCGCGCGCTCGACGAGGGTGTCGGATACGTCGCGCTCTGGGAGCTCGGTATCGCGAACCTGATCGTCGGCGTCACGAACCTGCTGCCCGGCCTGCCCCTGGACGGCGGCTGGGTGCTGCGCGCGATCGTCTGGAAGATCACCGGGAACATGCACACCGGTACGGTGGCGGCGGCCTGGGCGGGCCGGGGGCTCGCGATCCTGGTGCTGGCCGGCCCGGTGATCGCCGAGCAGCTCTGGGGCTGGCAGCCGTCGATCATCGACTTCGTGATCGCGCTGCTGATCGGGTTCTTCCTCTGGTCGGGTTCCACCGCGTCGCTGATGCAGGCGCGGCTGCGGCGCAAGCTGCCCGCCCTCCAGGTCCGGACGCTGGCCCGGCGAGCCGTCGCCGTACATGCCGGTACGCCGCTGTCCGAGGCCGTCCGGATGGCCGGGGAGGCGCAGGCGGGAGCGGTCGTGGTGATCGACGGCGACGGCAAGCCGCACGCGCTGGTGTCGGAGTCCGCGGTCGCCGCCGTCGCCCCGAACCAGCGCCCGTGGACCATGGTGAGCGAGGTTTCGAGCCGGATCGGCGCGGGCCACATCATCGGCATCAACGACACCGGCGAGGAGATCCTCGCCACACTGCGTGAACAACCCGCCTCGGAGTACCTGGTGCTCGACGCCGCCGGCGGCGTGTACGGCGTACTCGCCACGGCGGATGTCGAACGAGCGTTCCGGGCCCGCTGATTACGGGGTTCCGGTGACCGAAAGTTAAGGTGAGCGCCTTATGGCTGACATGGCTGACTTGCGCGACTTTCCCGACCAGGCGTACTCCGGCGTCCACCACGGACCGCTGCAGGAGGGCGAGTGGATCACCCTGCAGGACTCGAAGGGCCGCCGGCACTCGGTGAAGCTGGAGCGCGGCAAGATCTTCCACACGACCAAGGGCGGGATCGAGCACGACGACCTGATCGACGGCCCGGACGCGGTCACGATCCGGTCCAAGGGCAACGTCGAGTACCTGGCGCTGCGCCCGCTGATGGCCGACTACTCGGTGTCGATGCCGCGCGGCGCCGCGGTGATCTACCCGAAGGACACCGCGCAGATCGTCACGATGGCCGACATCTTCCCGGGCGCGAAGGTGGTCGAGGCGGGTGCCGGGTCCGGTGCGCTGACCACCGCGCTGCTGCGTGCGGTCGGGATCCAGGGGCAGGTGATCTCGTTCGAGCGCCGCGAGGACTTCGCCGAGGTCGCGCGGAAGAACGTGACCGGCTTCTTCGGCGCCGAGCACCCGGCCTGGCGGCTCGAGATCGGGGACCTGGTCGAGAAGCTGAACGAGCAGGACGTCGACCGCGTCATCCTCGACATGCTCGCCCCCTGGGAGTGCGTCGACGTCGTTGCTGAGGCACTTTCACCCGGCGGGGTGTTCTGTGCCTATGTGGCCACCACGACGCAGCTGAGCCGGGTTGTCGAGACGCTCAGGGCACATGGCGAGTTCACCGAACCGCGCGCCTGGGAGTCGCTCGTGCGAGACTGGCACGTAGAGGGTCTCGCCGTACGTCCAGGGCACCGGATGCAGGGACACACGGCGTTCCTCGTCACCGCCCGGAGGATGGCGCACGGCGTCCAGGCGCCGCGGAAGAAGCGCCGTCCGGCACCGGGCGCGTACGGCGACGACTACGCCGGCCCGCGACGCGCGGAGCCGGGTAGCGAAGCATCGGCGGAACAGCCGGTGCAAACTTCCGGCGACATGCCGTAGGCAACCTGCTCATCCGCAACCGACACGTGATGGGATTCAGCTTGCCCGTCGAGGTTTTCTGGGTAAGGTCCATAGGGTCGAGCCCCACATGGTGAGGTGATGATCGTGGCTGGAGACGAGAGTCCTACCGCGGCAGAACTGCGTAACCAGGTCCGGTACCTGGAAGCCGAAGTCGCGGCGTTGCGACGTCGGCTGCTCGAGCACCCGGCTGACAGCCGGTCGCTCGAGAGCAGGCTGTCCGAAACCCAGGCCTCCTTGGCGAGTGTCACCGCTCAGAACGAGCGGCTGGCGGACACGCTGCGGGAGGCGCGAGAGAAGATCATCGCCCTGAAGGAGGAAGTCGACCGGCTGGCGCAACCGCCGTCCGGATTCGGCACCTTCCTCGGACGGAACGAAGACGACACGCTCGACGTGTTCACCGGCGGCCGGAAACTCCGGGTCGCGGCGAGCCCGTCGGTGGAGCTGGACGAGCTCCGGCTCGGCCAGGAACTGATGCTGAACGAGGCGCTCAACGTCGTCGAGGCCTGCGAGTTCGAGGTCGTCGGCGACGTGGTGATGCTGAAGGAGCTGCTCGCCGACGGTGAGCGGGCGCTGGTGATCGCGCAGGCAGACGAGGAACGGGTGGTGCGGCTCGCGTCGCCGCTGATGGACGTACCGCTCCGGGCCGGCGACTCGCTGCTGCTGGAGCCGCGCTCCGGGTATGTCTACGAGAAGATCCCGAAGTCCGAGGTCGAGGAGCTGATCCTCGAAGAGGTCCCGGACATCGACTACACCCAGATCGGTGGCCTGTCCGGCCAGATCGAGGCGATCCGGGACGCGGTCGAGCTGCCGTACCTGCACAAGGACCTGTTCCTCGAGCACGAGCTCAAGCCGCCGAAGGGTGTGCTGCTGTACGGTCCGCCCGGCTGCGGCAAGACGCTGATCGCCAAGGCCGTGGCGAACTCGCTGGCCAAGAAGGTTGCGGAGAAGACCGGCGCCGCCGGGCAGAAGTCGTTCTTCCTCAACATCAAGGGCCCCGAGCTGCTGAACAAGTACGTCGGCGAGACCGAGCGGCACATCCGCCTGGTCTTCCAGCGCGCTCGGGAGAAGGCCTCCGAGGGCATGCCGGTGATCGTGTTCTTCGACGAGATGGACTCGCTGTTCCGGACCCGCGGTTCGGGTGTCTCCTCGGACGTCGAGAACACCATCGTCCCGCAGTTGCTGAGCGAGATCGACGGTGTCGAGGGCCTGGAGAACGTCCTGGTCATCGGCGCGTCCAACCGTGAGGACATGATCGACCCGGCGATCCTGCGGCCGGGCCGGCTGGACGTGAAGATCAAGATCGAGCGCCCCGACGCGGAGGCGGCGCGGGACATCTTCTCGAAGTACCTGACCAGCGGACTGCCGCTGCACGTCGACGACCTCGGCGAGTTCGGTGGCGACCGGCAGGCGTGCGTGGACGGCATGATCCAGCGCACCGTCGAGCGGATGTACACCGAGGCCGACGAGAACCGGTTCCTCGAGGTCACCTACGCGAACGGTGACAAGGAGGTCCTGTACTTCAAGGACTTCAACTCGGGCGCGATGATCCAGAACATCGTCGACCGGGCGAAGAAGATGGCGATCAAGGCGTTCCTGGACGAGAACCAGAAGGGCCTGCGGGTGCAGCACCTGCTGCAGGCCTGCGTGGACGAGTTCAAGGAGAACGAGGACCTGCCGAACACGACGAACCCGGACGACTGGGCCCGGATCTCCGGCAAGAAGGGCGAGCGGATCGTCTACATCCGGACGCTCATCTCCGGCAAGCAGGGCACCGAGCCCGGCCGGTCGATCGACACCGCGACCAACACCGGGCAGTACCTGTAACACGCCGTACGACCGACCGCCCTCGCACCGTTTCGGTGCGGGGGCGGTGTCGTCGTCCCTGGTGGGGGGTGGAGCTAACCCCCGGTGCGATCGGGGGGTTTCCCCCATTGGAGGACTGCTCCGGCGGTCGTAGCGTGCTGCTATGGCGACGGACGATCTGCGCAAGGACCTGCGGGCAGCGGTGGCGGCGCGGCAGGAGCTCGGCTCGGAGTACGAGGCCGAGATCATCGACGGCTTCCTGGACAAGCTGGACCAGCGCGACCTGCACCGCCGTGCGGGACTGCTGCCCGAGCCGGTGCCGGGCCGGCCGGTGGCCAAGGCTCCGAGCCGCGAGACCGACCCGGGCGGGCTGGCGCTGGCGATCATCTCGATCGTCGCCGCGATCCCGATCACCGCGATCGCCGCCGGCATGATGGGCAAGTTCGGCGTACTGATCTGCTGGGCCGGCCTGGTCGGCATCAACTACGCCCGTATCCTCGCCCGGAGGCGCTAGCCGAGCTGCTTGCCCTGGGCGCCGAAGGCGCGGACCTCCGTCGTCAGGTTCTGCCCAGCGGTGAACGCCCGGACCTCCGTGTAGGCGATCCCCACAGCTCCTGGTCGCTCGCTGATCCTCCCGTAGCCGTCGACGGCTCCGTATCGTCAGTCGGGATGAGCTTCACATCAGCTAGTGATCGGACGCGGGCCGGATGGTCGCATCAGAGCTGGCTCCGGATCTCGCGCAGCCCGCTCGCGACCTCGTCGGCCAGGTGGAGCCGGAGGCCGCGGTGGACGCCGTACCAGGGGGATAGGCGGGCCCAGTCCTTGGAGCGCTCGACCAGATCCGGGGCAGGCCGGTAGGTCTCGAGGACGCCTGCGCGCACTGCTTCCGGCGCGCCGTTGAGCGGCCAGCAGAGGTCCAGCGCGGGGTCGCCGATGACAGCGTCGGTCCAGTCGATGATGCCGGTGATCCGGCCGTCGGCCGTGAGGATGTGCTCCGGTCCGAAGTCGCAGTGGATCAAGGAGGTCCGGACCTCTGCGACGCGGTCGAGCAGCTGCGCGGCCCGGTCGTGGACCTCGGCCGGGAGCAGCGGCACGATCTGCGACCGGAACTCCGCCAGCTCGGCCGTCTTCGCGGCTGTGGCGGTCGCTGCGTCGAGTGCGCCGTACGCCACGGCCTCCACCGGGTCGACGCCGTGCAAAGCCTTCAGGAAGGCGCCCAGCGCCCGTCCTATTTCCACGTCCCCGTCCGCCAGCGGTTCACCGGGAAGCGTCAGATGCCGTACACCGTCTGCTGTCCGCTCGGGTACCGGTACCGGAAGGGGCAACTGCGGGCCGAGCCAGGGGAGAAGCGTGACCTCGGCGAGCAACCGGGGCCGGACCTCCGGGCGACGCGGCGCGCGATGGATCCACGGGCCGTCGATCCAGGCGCGGCTGTCCCACCCTTCGAGGATCGTCATACCAGGCTCCGGACGTACGCACCCAGCAGCCCGACGCTGTCCGGCATGAACGCCCACTCGTCGAACTTGGTCACCAGCTCGGCCGGCGACATCCACGCGCCCCACGCGACCTCCTCCGGCTGATGCCGCACCGGACCGTCCCAGACGCAGGTGTACAGGTACGCGTGGTACCGCGTGTTCTCGTCCGCGTAGTCGCCCTCCGGCAGCCGCTTCAGCTCCACGCCCGCGATCCCGAGCTCCTCCTCGAGCTCCCGTACGACGGCATCGAACGGGTCCTCGCCCGCCGCCACCACGCCGCCCGCGGCGAAGTCGTAGCGGCTCGGGTAGACGTCCTTGGTCGGCGTCCGCCGGTGCACGTAGATGTCACCGGCCGGATTTCGGACGAGTACGCCGGTCGCCGAGTGCCGCAGGTTGTCGCGACGCATGACGGACCGCGGCGCCGCCCCGATCACCTGGTTGCCGTCGTCCAGCAGCGCCACCAGTTCGTCCGTCGAGCCGTTCATCCGGGCAGTCTCACACGTAACCCTGTGGACACAGCAAACACTTTCGTCGCCGGTACCGCGTAGGCTCAAGTCCATGAGTGTTCGGCGGATCATGGGTACCGAGACCGAGTTCGGGATCTCGGTGCCGGGCCAGCCCGGGGCGAACCCGATGCTGACCTCGAGCCAGGTGGTGAACGGCTACGCCCAGACGCAGCCGCTCGCGCGCAAGACCCGGTGGGACTTCGACGAGGAGCACCCACTACGGGACGCGCGCGGCTTCGACCTCAGCCGGGAGGTGGCGGACTCCAGCCAGCTCACCGACGAGGAGACCGGCCTGGCGAACGTGATCCTCACCAACGGCGCCCGGCTGTACGTCGACCACGCCCACCCGGAGTACTCGGCGCCCGAGACGACGAACCCGCGGGACGCGGTGGTCTGGGACAAGGCCGGCGAGCTGGTGATCATGGAGGGCGCGCGGCAGGCCCGGCTGATCCCCGGTGCGCCGCAGCTGAACCTCTACAAGAACAACGTCGACAACAAGGGCGCGTCGTACGGTGCCCACGAGAACTACCTGATGCGCCGGTCCACGCCGTTCGCGTCGATCGTCCGTCACCTGACGCCGTTCTTCGTGAGCCGTCAGGTGGTCACCGGCGCCGGCCGGGTCGGGATCGGCCAGGACGGCGCCACGCACGGTTTCCAGATCAGCCAGCGCGCGGACTACTTCGAGGTCGAGGTCGGGCTGGAGACCACGCTGAAGCGGCCGATCATCAACACCCGCGACGAGCCGCACGCGAACCCGGACCGCTACCGCCGCCTGCACGTCATCATCGGCGACGCGAACCTGTCCGAGATCTCGTCGTACCTGAAGGTCGGCACCACGTCGCTGGTGCTGGCGATGATCGAGGACGGCTGGCTGACCGACGACCTCGGCGTCGACCGCCCGGTGACCGCCCTGCACGAGGTCAGCCACGACCCGACCTGCACGCACCTCCTGACCCTGAAGGACGGCCGCAAGATCACCGCCGTCCAGCTGCAGACGGAGTACCTGGAGCAGGCGCGGAAGTACGTCGAGGACAAGTACGGCGACGACGCCGACCGGCAGACCAAGGACGTGCTGCACCGCTGGGAGCAGCTCCTCGACCAGTTGGCGCTGGACCCGATGAAGTTGTCGGACCAGCTCGACTGGGTGGCGAAGTACAAGCTGCTCCAGTCGTACCGCGACCGCGACGGGCTGGACTGGGACGACCCGAAGCTGCACCTGGTCGACCTGCAGTACGCCGACCTGCGCCCGGACAAGGGGCTCTATTACAAGTTGGTGAAGTCCGGGCGGATGCAGCGGATCGTCACCGACGAGGAGATCCGGATGGCGGTCGCGCACCCGCCGACCGACACCCGGGCGTACTTCCGCGGCCGCTGCATGCAGCAGTACGCGCCGCAGGTCGCGGCCGCCTCCTGGGACTCGGTGATCTTCGATCTGCCGGGCAAGGAATCGCTGCAGCGGATCCCGACGCTGGACCCGCTGCGCGGTACCAAGGCGCATGTCGGAGCACTTCTTGACCAATGCGACACCGCCAGTGACCTGGTTCGCACCATTACTGGGGGTGCGGCCGGGTAGGGTCGCTAGTGAAGGTCGATTTGGGCGGCCTTCCCAGCGGTTCTAGGAGGTGGCCAGATGGCGAAGGACGGCGGTCAGCAGCACAAGCAGCCGAAGCGTTCGTCGACCGAGGAAGAGGTCGAGCAGGTCGAGGCGTCCGAGGACGTCCAGGAGCGGAAAGAACGGCTCGACGAGGACGTCGACTCGATCCTGGACGAGATCGACGAGGTTCTCGAGGAGAACGCCGAGGAGTT
Source organism: Kribbella aluminosa (assembly GCF_017876295.1). Taxonomy (NCBI): domain Bacteria; kingdom Bacillati; phylum Actinomycetota; class Actinomycetes; order Propionibacteriales; family Kribbellaceae; genus Kribbella; species Kribbella aluminosa. The sequence goes on from NZ_JAGINT010000001.1 coordinate 3,853,135, forward strand.
CGTCCGCGGATTCGTGCAAAAGGGTGGGGAGTGAACCGCTCGATGACTTCTGATGCCTCCGGCCGGCTGCCGGAAGCCTTCCTGACCCCGGGTGGCTCGTCGTTCATGGACTTCCTGGCCGGGCACGCGCCCGACCTGTTGCCCGGACGGCGGTCGCTCGGGCAGGGCGACCTGTCCAGCGAAGTCCCGCACGGTACGACGATCGTCGCCGCCACCTTCCCGGGTGGTGTCGTGATGGCCGGCGACCGGCGGGCCACGATGGGCAACATCATCGCCCAGCGTGACATCGAGAAGGTGTTCCCGGCCGACGAGTACTCGGTGGTCGCCTTCGCCGGCTCGGCCGGTTTCGGGATCGAGATGGTCCGGTTGTTCCAGGTCGAGCTGGAGCACTACGAGAAGCTCGAGGGCGCCACGCTGAGCCTGGACGGCAAGGCGAACCGGCTGAGCGCGCTGATCCGCGGCAACCTGCCGATGGCGATGCAGGGCCTCACCGTGGTGCCGCTGTTCGCCGGGTACGACGTGGACCTCGAGGGCGGCCGGATCTTCTCCTACGACCCGACCGGCGGGCGGTACGAGGAGACCCACTTCTACAGCGTCGGCTCGGGCTCGCTGTTCGCCCGCGGCGCGCTGAAGAAGCTGTACCGCGCGGACCTGTCCGAGACCGACTGCGTGACGGTGACGATCCAGTCCCTGATCGACGCGGCCGACGACGACTCGGCGACCGGCGGACCGGACATGCTACGGCGGATCTTCCCGGTGGTCGGTGTGGTCACCGCGGCCGGTTACCGGCGGCTGCCCGAGGACGAGGTGGCGGCGCTCGTCGACGCCGTCTGGCACCAGCGGCACGAGCGCCCCGACGGCCCGGCCACGGCGTCCCTCACCTGACACCTGCCCTTCGACTGATTAGAGGACGACACCTTCGATGAGCGTTCCGTTCTACGTCTCGCCCGAGCAGCTGATGCGGGACCGGGCCGATTTCGCCCGGAAGGGCATCGCCAAGGGCCGCAGCGCGATCGCGCTGCAATATGCCGACGGCATCCTGTTCGTCGCGGAGAACCGCTCGCCCGCGCTGCACAAGGTGGCCGAGATCTACGACCGGATGGCCTTCGCCGCCGTCGGCCGGTACAACGAGTTCGAGAACCTGCGGATTGCCGGCGTCCGGCTGGCCGACATGCGCGGGTACTCGTACGACCGGCGTGATGTCACCGGGCGCGCGCTCGCGAACGCGTACGCGCAGACCCTCGGTGCGATCTTCTCCTCCGGCGGTGAGAAGCCGCTCGAGGTGGAGATCCTGGTCGCCGAGGTCGGCGCGAATGTGAGCGACGACCAGATCTACCGGCTCACGTACGACGGCTCGATCGCCGACGTCCAGGGGTACGCCGTGATGGGCGGCCCGGCCGACACGGTCGCGGAGTACATCGGCGAGCATTTCCAGGAGGGCATCTCGCTGGCCGGTGCGCTCCGGCTCGCGGTCGACGCCCTCGGCCACGACGGCACCGAGGTCCGGCAGCTGACCCCGGACCAGCTCGAGGTCGCGGTCCTGGACCGGACCCGGTCACAGGTGCGCAAGTTCAAGCGAATCTCCGAGCAGACGCTCGAACGCATTCTGTCGGAGTCCCACCCGGCAACCGACGACGAGGGCTCCGACGGCGGAGGCTCCGACGACGAGGGCTCCGACGGCGGAGGCTCCGACGACGAGGGCTCCGACGGCGGAGGCTCCGACGACGCGGGCTCTGGCGGCGGGAGCGGCGCGGACGGCGCGGCCACGGCCGGGGAGTCTTCGGCGAAGACCGAGGACGCCGGGTCCACCGAGACTCCGGTTGCTCCGCCTTCCGACGATGGCGACGTACCGGTCGCCCCGCCAGAAGACCCCGACGGCAACCGTCCGCTGTGACGGACCGGATCGAGGACTCAGCTGCCACCGAAAACGTGGCGGCTGAGTCGTCTGTGGGGTCGTCCGCGGGGTCGTCCGCATCGAGCGCGGCGCAGGCTGGGGGCGCGGCGTCCAGCCGCGCGTCGGGGGTGGCGTCGATCGACCCGGCGTCCGGTCGCGCGTCGGCGGCGGTGCCGGCGGATCCGGCGCCGTGGGAGTTGTTGGGGGAGGAGCTGGGGTTCGAGCGGTTCCTGTCCGTCCGGCTGCGGCGGTACCGGATGCCCGACGGGCGCGAGGTCGAGTGGGACGTGTTCGGCCGCGAGGCCGGGATCAACGCCGGCGTGACGGTGCTGCCGTTGACGCCGGAGGGGCGGATCGTGACGATCCGGATGTTCCGGGCCGGACCGGACAGCGTGGTCACGAACCTTCCCGGCGGTCTCGTCGAGCCTGGCGAGGACGTCGCCGTGGCGGGCGCGCGGGAGCTCGAGGAAGAGACCGGCTACACCTGCGAGACACTCGACGTGGTCGGCTGGCAGTGGTCCGGCGCGTCCTCGACGTTCCGCAAGTACGTCGCAATTGCCCGCGGCTGCCGCCCCGACGGCAAGCAGCAGCTGGACGAGGCCGAGGACTGCGTACCGGTCGAGCTGACCGTCGACGCCTTCCGCGCGGAGCTCCGCAACCCCGGCGCGATGACCGGCATCGACGCCGCCTACCTGGCCCTGGACCACGCCGGCCTCCTCTGACGATCGGGTTGCCCCCTCACGTGGAGGGTTGCCCCCTCACGTGGAGGGTTGCCCCCTCACGTGGAGGGTTGCCCCCTCACGTGGAGGGTTGCCCCCTCACGTGGAGGGTTGCCCCCTCACGTGGAGGGTTGCCCATTCACGTGGAGGGTTGCCCAGTGAAAATCTGAATGGGCAACCCTCCAGCTGAGTGGGTATGTGCGCGGGGCGCGCGGCGGCGGGCTGGCGAACCCTCGCCGTTCGACGAGCGGGCCGCCCTCGGCAGCAACTCGGCGGACGTGCGGTCCCTGCCTGCGCCGAGGTCCTCCGCCGCGCGCAGGGCTGCGGTTGACGGAAGGGCTTGCCGGGACGGGATCACGAAGCCTCCACTGGCCCGCCGGATACGGTCCAGCAACGCGCCGTGCCCATGGGTGGAGACAGGAAACCGTGCGAGGAGACCTGCAATGCCAGGTCCGCAGGCACCGTTCCTTGTGTCCGGTCCCGACCGCCGACCCCCGACCGCAGACCCCCGACCCCCGATCGCCGACCCCCGACCGGCTGTGGCGGAGGCCCTCGGAGTCGGGCTGTCGCGGGACCTCTGACGGGATATCCTGGAGCCGGACCGCGACTGGCGTTGAGGTGGACGAACCACCGGGGAACGGTCTGCCATCCGGCTTCGCCGCGCGCCTGGGCACCTTCGAACTCTGAGGAGTGCGCGCATGAGTGCTGAGCTGATGATCGGTACCGACCTCGCCGCCGGCATGGTGGCCACGGCGGCGGAGCGGGCGAGTGCCCTGCAGGAGAAGTACGGCGTGCAGCCGTGTCTGGCGACCGTGCTGGTGGGTGACGACCCGGCGTCGGCGACGTACGTGCGGATGAAGCAGAACCGGTCGAAGAAGGCCGGCATCGCGTCCCGGAGCGTCGTCCTGCCGGCCTCGACGACCACGGAAGAGCTGGTCGCGGAGATCACGAAGCTGTCCGAGGACCCGTCGGTACACGGGATCCTGCTGCAGCACCCGGTGCCGGCGCAGATCGACGAGCGGGCCGCGTTCGAGGCGATCGACCCGGCCAAGGACGTGGACGGCGTCACGATGCGGTCGTTCGCGGCGACGGCGTTCGACAGCCCCGGATTCCGCTCGGCCACGCCCGGTGGGATCCTGCGGTTGCTGGCGGCGTACGACGTACCGCTGGAGGGTGCGCATGCGGTGGTGATCGGCCGCAGCCCGATCCTCGGGAAGCCGGCCGGCATGTTGCTGCTGGCATCGAACGCGACCGTCACCTACGCGCACTCCCGGACCCGGGATCTCAAGGATCTGGTGCGGACCGCCGACGTGGTGATCGCCGCGGTCGGCAAGCCGAACTTCGTTCGCGGCGACTGGCTGAAGCCGGGCGCGGTGGTCGTCGACGCCGGGTACAACGAGGGCAACGTCGGCGACGTGCACTTCGCCGAGGCGGTCGAGGTCGCACGGCTGATCACGCCGGTCCCGGGCGGTGTCGGCCCGATGACGCTCGCGCTGCTGCTGGAGCAGACTGTCGACGCCGCTGAGACGGCTGTCCACTCTCTGACTGCTCTGAACTAGGGTTGGGGGAGACGAACTAGGAGGAGAGACGTGGCGGTACGCGCGATCCGGGGCGCCACCCAGCTGGACGTGGACGAGCGCGAGCACCTGCTCGAGCGGTCCGCGGAGCTGGTGAAGGCGGTCCTGGAGGCGAACGATCTGGAGAACGAGGATCTGATCAGCATCCTGTTCACCGTCACGTCGGACCTCCGATCGGAGTTTCCGGCGGTCGCCGGCCGGCAGATCGGGCTGACCGACGTACCGCTGATGTGCATGCAGGAGATCCCGGTGCCGCACGCACTGCCGCGCGTCGTCCGGCTGATGCTGCACACCGAGACGCCGCGCTCGCGGGACAAGATCCAGCACGTGTACCTGCACGGCGCGGTAGCTCTCCGCCCGGACCTGACCGGCGCCCAGTGAGTGGACTGACAGGCCCGGTCCGGATCGTGGGGACCGGGTTGATCGGGACGTCGATCGGGCTGGCGCTGGCCCGGCTGGGCGTGGTCGTGGAGCTCGTCGACGGGAACCCGGACAACGCGCTGATGGCCGAGCGGATCGGGGCCGGTTCGCGGCTGGTGCAGATCGAGCCGCAGCTCGTCGTGGTCGCCGTACCGCCGGACCACGTCGGAGCCGTCGTCGCCGAGCAGCTTGCGCAAACCAGCGCTGTGGTGACGGACGCGGCGAGCGTGAAGAGCAAGCCGCTCGCGGACGCGCGCAGCCTGGTGCAGGACGTCAGCCGGTACGTCGGAAGCCACCCGATGGCCGGCTCCGAACGCAACGGCCCGCTGGCCGCGCGCGCCGACCTGTTCGACGGTGCGACCTGGGCGATCACCCCGCACGACACCAGCGATCCGGAGGCCGTCGATCTGGTACGGCGGCTCGCCGAGGCCTGTGGTGCCCGGACGGTCGAGATGTCCGTCGCGGACCACGACCTCGGTGTCGCGCGCGTCTCGCACCTGCCGCACCTGATGTCCGCGCTCGCGGCCGGGACGCTGGCCGACGCCCCGTCCTCGCACCTCGAACTGTCCGGCCAGGGCGTCCGCGACGTCACCCGGATCGCGGCCGGCGACCCGAGACTGTGGACCCAGATCGTGTCCGCGAACTCGACCGCTCTGACCGGCCTGCTGGAGCAGATCCGCGGCGAGCTCGACCGGCTGCTCGTTGCCCTTGGCAAGGAAGAGGCCGGTGAGGAGCTGACCGCGATCCTCGGCCAGGGGGTGTCCGGCGCGATCCGGGTGCCGGGCAAGCACGGCGCCCCGCACATCGACCTGGTGACGGTCCTGGTCACGATCCCGGACCGCCCCGGCCAGCTGGCGAAGCTGTTCGCCGACGCCGCCGAGTCCGGCGCCAACGTCGAGGACCTCCGCATCGACCACAGCCCCGGCCGCCCGGTCGGTGAAGTCGAACTCTCGGTCAAACCCGGCACCGTGGACCAGCTGGTCGACGTACTGACTGACCGCGGGTGGGTAGTCCACACCTGAACTGTCCCCGTGCGACGGTAATCTTCGGGCATGATCATCGCTGTGGACGGGCCGAGCGGCTCCGGTAAGTCGAGTACCGCCCGCGGAGTGGCCACCCGGCTCGGACTGCGGTACCTGGACACCGGTGCGACGTACCGCGCGGTGACCTGGTCGGCGGTCGAGCGCGGGCTGGACCTGGACGACACGGCGGCGGTCGCGCAGCGTGCGCGGGACCTGGAGCTGGAGGTCAGCACCGACCCGGGCCGGCAGTTCGTGGTCGCCGACGGGACAGACATCACGGCCGCGATCCGGGAGCCCGGGATCAGCGAGGTGGTGTCGAAGATCGCGACCAACCTGGACGTCCGCCACGAGCTGATCCGGCGCCAGCGGGCGATCATCGACGACGCCCAGGAGACCGGCGGGATCGTCGTCGAGGGCCGCGACATCGCCACCGTGGTCGCGACCGACGCCGAGCTGAAGGTGCTGCTGACCGCCGACCAGGACGCCCGGATGGCACGCCGCGGCGCCGAGGTCAGCTCGTTGACCGCGGACCAGTTGCGGGACCAGATCGTCCGCCGGGACGCCGACGACTCGACCGTGTCGGAGTTCCAGGTCGCCTCCGACGGCGCGGTCACCATCGACTCCACCGACCTGACCCTTGAGGAGGTCATCGACGTGATCAGCCGACTCGCAAAAGAGACCTCCGCTCAAGGTCGGGAGCTATGACGGCGGAGGTCACCGGGCACAAGGACCTGCCCCGTACCGACGATCTGCCGGCGCTGCCGTACCGCTTGGCGCTGCCGATGCGGACGCTGGCCAAGCCGTACTTCTTCCGCAAGTACCACCTGACCATCCACCACCAGGACCGGTTCCCGCTGACCGGTCCGCTGCTGATGACGCCTAACCACCTGAGCCTGCTGGACGCGCCGCTGCTCGGGGCGGTCGCTCCGAGGATGCTGCACCAGCTCGGGAAGATCGAGGTGTTCGGCGGTTTCCAGGGCGCGTTCCTGCGCCGGGTCGGGCAGATCCCGGTCGACCGGTCGGCGTACGACATGCTCGCCGTCCGCCGGTCGATCCAGGTCCTGCGGGACGGCCGGGTGCTGAACGTCTACCCGGAGGGCACCCGCGGGCCGGGCGACTTCGGCCGGATCCGGCTCGGGGTGGCGTACCTGGCGATGGTCACCGGCGCGCCGATCCTGCCGGTGGCGCTGATGGGTACGCGGTTGCCGGACGGCGGCGTGGAGCGTCATCCGCCGACCGGAAGCCGGATCGACGTGGTGTACGGCGAGCCCTTCTCGGTCGAGCGCGTACCCTTTCCCAGGAGACATTCCGACGTACAGGCGGTCGCCGACCAGATCGGTGACGTGCTGCGCGCCCACGTGAAGGCGGCCGTCGAAGAAACCGGCCACCCGCTTCCGGGCTGGCGAGACCAGAGGGACCCCCATGACTGACCTGCCCACCGAACTACCGACGCACGACCGTGACGACACGGGACCGGTCCCCGTGCTCGCGATCGTCGGCCGGCCGAACGTGGGCAAGTCCACGCTGGTCAACCGCATCATCGGCCGCCGCGAGGCGGTCGTGGAGGACACCCCGGGCGTCACCCGGGACCGGGTGTCGTACGACGCCAACTGGGCCGGCCGCGAGTTCACGGTCGTCGACACCGGCGGCTGGGACCCGGACGCGGTCGGGATGGCCGCGCTGGTCGCGGCGCAGGCGGAGGTCGCGATCAACGCGGCCGACGCGGTGCTGTTCGTGGTCGACGCGGTGGTCGGCATCACGGACGCCGACGAGGCCGTCGTCCGGGTGCTGCGCAAGTCCGGGAAGCCCGTCGTACTGGCCGCCAACAAGGTCGACGACCAGCGGATCGAGTCCGAGGCGATGAACCTCTGGGCGCTCGGCATCGGCGAACCGTTCCCGATCTCGGCCATGCACGGCCGCGGGACCGGTGACATGCTGGACGCGATCCTGGCCGCCCTGCCCGACGCGCCGGCGGAGCGCGACGAGGCGCCCGGCGGTCCGCGCCGGGTGGCGATCGTCGGCAAGCCGAACGTCGGCAAGTCCTCGCTGCTGAACAAGGTCGCCAAGGAGGACCGGGTCGTCGTCAGCGACGTCGCCGGTACGACGGTGGACCCGGTCGACGAGCTGATCACGCTGAGCGGCACGGAGTACCGGTTCATCGACACGGCCGGCATCCGGCGCAAGGTGAAGAACGTCCAAGGTCACGAGTACTACGCGTCGCTGCGGACCAACGCGGCGATCGATCGGGCCGAGGTCGTGGTGGTGGTGATCGACTCGTCGGAGTCGATCACCGAGCAGGACCTGCGGATCATGAACGCGGTCGAGGAGGCCGGCAAGGCGCTGGTGATCGCGTACAACAAGTGGGACCTGATGGACGACGAGCGGCGCTACTACCTGGAGCGCGAGATCGACCGCGACCTGGTGCAGTTCCGCTGGGCGCCGCGGGTGAACGTCAGTGCCCTCACCGGCTGGCACATGGACAAGCTCGTCCCGGCCATCGAAGCCGCCCTCGAAGGCTGGCAGACCCGCGTCCCCACCGGCCAGCTGAACGCGTTCCTCGGCCGCCTGGTGGCCGCCCACCCGCACCCGGTGCGCTCCGGCAAGCAGCCGAAGATCCTGTTCGGCACCCAGGCCACCACGATGCCCCCGACCTTCGCGATCTTCACCTCCGGCCAGATCGAGGCGTCCTACCAACGCTTCATCGAACGCCGCCTCCGCGAGGACTTCGGCTTCGTCGGCAGCCCCATCCACGTCCAAATCCGAGCCCGCCAAAAGAACAAGAAACGCTGACCCAACCCAGTAAGAACCACCCCACCGAATGCTGTAGGGTTTACCCCGGTCGGCTGTTCGGGCGGACCATTCGGGCTGTGGCGTAGCTTGGTAACGCGTCTGGCTGGGGGCCAGAAGACCGCAGGTTCAAATCCTGTCAGCCCGACTTGATGAGGGGCACCGAAATTGTCGGTGCCCCTCTTTAGGTTTCCCCCATGACGACATCGGGAGATCGGCGAACCTGGGACGACGACGACCTGCGCCGAGCGGTCGAAGACAATCATTCGTGGCGCGGCGTTGCTCGGGCCCTCGGCTTGAAAGGCACGTCGGCGGGCACCGTACGAGCGCTCAAGAAGCACGCTGAGCGGCTTGCCCTGGATACACCGCACTTCACGGGTCAACGACAGTGGTCCGACCGGAAGCTGCGTGAGGTGATGCGTGACGCCACCTGCTGGTCGGATGTGATCGCCGGGCTTGGAGTCAGCGATGGCAAGGAGTCCCGGGTCCGCATCAAGGGGCACGCCGTTCGGCTGGGTCTGGACTGCACGAGTCTCCGGCCGTCCCAGCCGTCGCGCCCGGCTGACGAGCTGCACATGCTGCCTGTGCGCCCGGAGATGCTGCGGGCTGCCGCTCCGGCGCTGGCGACGGCCTGGTTCACACTCCATGGCTGCGCTGTCGCGCTACCGATGGAGCCGGAGGTGTACGACCTCTTGGTGACCACGAAGAACGGCATCCAGCGTGTTCAGGTCAAGAGCTCGGAGCGACCGGGCCGCGGTGGCCATTGGGAAGTCGGGATCGGGCGCCGTCCGTACGTGCTGGACAAGTCGGCGACCAAGATGCCGTACGACCCGGACGACATTGACCTGTTCTTCATCGTCCTCGGTAACGGAAGCATGTACCTGATCCCGAGCGGGGTGCTGGCGGGGCGAATTCGCATCTATGTAGACACCTACGCGTCGTACCGAGTTGCCGATGCGTCGGGGCTGGTTCGTGACGGGGCGTCAGCAGGCACTGACGCCCCGCGGCGGGTGTCAGCGTACGCCTGCGAGTTCGTCGGTTCGCGGGGTCTCGTCGACCCGAAGGTTTTCGCCTTCGATGTCTACGCGGGGAGTCAGGCGGTCTAGCCACTTCGGGAACCACCAGGCGCGGTCGCCGAGGAGGCTGAGGATGGCGGGGACGAGGGTCATCCGGACCACGAAGGCGTCGATGAGGACGCCGATCGTGAGGCCGAAGCCGATCGCCTTGATGATCGGGTCGTGGACGAGGATGAAGCCGGCGAAGACCGAGGCCATGATCAGAGCGGCGGCGGTGACGACGCGGGCGCCGTGGCCGAGGCCCTGGACGGTGGCGTCGTTCGCGTGCCGGCCGTGCACGAACTCCTCGCGGACGCGGGACACGATGAAGACCTCGTAGTCCATCGCCAGCCCGAACAGGATGCCCATCATGATGATCGGCAGGAAGCTCACCAGCGGGCCGGGGGAGTCGACGCCGACCAGCTTCGCCAGGTGCCCCTCCTGGAAGACCGCGACCGTGATCCCGAACGTCGCCCCGATCGTCAGGACGAACCCGAGCGTCGCCTTCAACGGCACCAGCACGGACCGGAACGCCAGCAGGAGCAGCAGGAACGACAACCCGATCACGACGAACAGGTACGTCGGCAACGCGTTGGACAGCTTGTTCGACACGTCGACCCCGACCGCGGTGTTGCCGGTGACGGAGATCTCGGCGCCACTCGTGGTGAGCGGGTGCACCGCCGATCGCAGGTTCTTCACCAGATCGGCAGTCTCCGAGCTGGCCGGCCCGCTCTTCGGGATCACCTGCAGCAGCCTCGTCGTGTGGTCCGCGCTGGCCGCGGCCGGCTGTGCCGCGACCACGTCGGGCAGCCCCTGCGCCTTGGCGAGCACCTGCTGTACGACGGCTTCGGACGTCGCCGCATCGTTGCTCTTCACAACGACCACGAGCGGCCCGTTCGCGCCCGGCCCGAAGGCCGCCGCGGTGAGGTCGTACGCGACCCGCTGGTTCGTACCGGCGGCCGCCGACGCGCCGTCCGGCAACGCGAGCTGCATGTTCTTCGCCGGGATCGCAAGCAGCCCGAGTCCGATGATGCCGACGGCAACAATTGGTACCCGGAGGCGAGTGACGAGACGTCCCCAACGGAATCCGAAGCCCTCGACGGGTGCAGCCGCGGTCGGCGACTTGCGCAACTTGCGCGGCAGTACCCGGTTTCCGACGAAGCCGAGCAGCGCCGGCAGCAACGTCAGCGCGACCAGTACGGCGGTCAGCACCGTCGCCGCCGCGGCCAGTCCCATCGCGGTCAGGAACGGTACGCCGACCACCGACAGCCCGGCCAACGCGATCACCACGGTCGCCCCGGCGAACAGCACCGCTGACCCGGCCGTCGCCGTCGCCCGCGCGACCGACTCCTCCGGATCCATGCCCTCACCCAGCTGCGACCGGTGCCGTGAGCTGATGAACAGCGAGTAATCGATGCCCACCGCGAGCCCGAGCATCAACGCCAGGATCGGCGCCGTCGAGGACACGTCGGTGAACGCGGTCACGACGAACAGCCCGGCCATCCCGGCCAGTACGCCGAGCAGCGCCGTCACCAGCGTCATCCCGGCGGCGACCAGCGACCCGAACGTGACGACCAGTACGACGGCCGCGACCGCGACGCCGATCACCTCGGTCGCACCGATCTCCGGGACGCCGGGCTTGATCTGGCCACCTGGCACCACCTGGAGGTCGCCCGTGCTCAGCGCGCTGAGTCCGTCGTACCCGTCGCTGCTCTCGTGCGACAGCTGGTCGGCCGGCTTGTCGAACTGGACGCTGATCAGCCCTGTCGTGCCGTCCGGACTGATCGCCTTGCTGGTGAACGGGTCGATCGCGGCGACCACCTCGGGGACCTTCGCGGCCTTGGCGACGGTGGTGCCGACCGCGGCCTTCACGATCGGGTCGGCGAGCGTCTTGCCCGCCGGCGCTTTCACGACGATCGTCGCGGACGCGCCGCTGGCGGCCGGCAGTTCGTGCTTGAGGGCGTCGAGCGCGCGCTGCGACTCGGTGCCGGGGATCGAGAACGTGTTCGCGGTCTTGCCGCCCAGGGTCAGGGCACCGACACCCAGCACCACGAGGAACAGCGCCCACAGCGCGGCGACCAGGCGCCGGCGCTGGTACGAGAACCGGCCGAGCCGGTAGAGCAGATTGGCCATCGGGAGGTGCGTCCGTTTCAGGTCGGTACGGCGTACGGGCAGAAGTGATCACCCCGCGGCGGCGGGAGAGTCGGGGTAGGGCGTCAGGCGCGGCGGAGGAGGAGTCTCCGCAGGGCGGTGTCGCAGAGTCTTCGGAGTTCGTCGTCGGTGCGTTCGCCCGGGTAGCGGCACTCGCCGAGCAGGCCGTTTACGGCGAACTTGGCGAGGTCGCGGTCGAGCGGGTCGTCGGAGCCGGCGAGGTACTCGGTGAGCTGGATGCCGTCGGCGACCAGGCCGGCGATCTCCGGCACGTTCTCGATCACCGGGATGACGTCCTGGATCACGTCCATCACCCCGCGGTGCTGGACCGCCAGGTCGGTGAAGCGCCGGATCGCGAACTCCTGCGCCTCGGACCGGCGGACTTCCGCCAGCTGCTCGACCAGCGCGGCCACGTCCGCGGCGGCGGGTTCGAGGACGGCGGCGAGGACGGCGGGCTTGCCGCTGAAGTGGTACAGCACCGTCGCCTTCGAGCAGCCGGCCGCGGTGGCGATGTCCTGCAGTGACGTCGCGTTGTAGCCGGCCGCCTGGAACAGGTCCATCGCCTGACGCACGATCTCGCGCCTGGTCCGCTCCCGGGCTGGGGTGGTAACTGCCATGTCATGCAGCTTGACTGACCGATCGGCCAGTTTTCAACCGATCGGTCAGGATTGTGTCCCGGTTCACGCCATGGCCTCGATTTGCTTGCGGTGTAATCCTGTAATTCAGGAGGCGAGGCGGATGCCTGAAGACGATGTGCTGGACGCTTACTCCCGAGTGGTCTCGGGGGTGGCCGAACACCTGATCCCGCGGGTCGCGAGCCTGCGGATCCACAGCCGGCGCGGCGACTCGTCCGGCTCCGCGGTGGTGCTGACCGGCGACGGCCACCTGCTCACCAACGCCCACGTGGTCGGCGGCGGCACCGAGGCGTCGGCGGAGTTCGCGGACGGTACGACGGCGCAGGGCCCGGGTGGTCGGCATCGACCGGCTGTCGGATCTCGCCGTACTGCGGGCCGACCGGGACGTCCCGGATCCGCCGGAGTACGGCGACGCGGACCACCTCAAGGTCGGGAACCTGGTCGTCGCGGTGGGCAACCCGCTGGGTCTGGCGGGCAGCGTGACCGCGGGCGTGGTGAGCGCGCTCGGCCGGTCGTTGCCGGTCCGCAGCGGTGCCGGCAACCGGATCATCGAGGACGTCATCCAGACCGACGCCGCGCTGAACCCGGGCAACTCCGGCGGCGCCCTTGCCGACGGCAACGGCCGGGTGATCGGCATCAACACCGCGGTCGCCGGGATCGGGCTCGGCCTCGCGGTCCCGATGAACCCGACGACCCGCCGGATCATCTACTCGCTGCTCCACGACGGCCGGGTGCGCCGGGCGTACCTCGGTCTGGTGAGTACGCCGGCGCCGTTGCATCCGGCATTGGCCGAGCGCTTCGCCCAGCGCACCGCGCTGCGGGTGGTCGAGGTGATCCCGGCCAGCCCGGCCGCCGCCGCGGGACTTCGGCAGGGTGACCTGGTGCTGGCGGTGAACGGCGTACCGCTGCGGGATGCGCAGTCGTTGCAGCGGCAGTTGTTCGAGGACGCGATCGCGCGGCGTACCGAACTGACGGCGATCCGGAACAACGCGCTGGTCGACGTGATCGCCTATCCCGCGGAGCTCACCGACTGATCGGGGCCCGGAGGAGTACGCAGGTACCAGGCTTGAGTGGAGCGTTCGGGAAGCTGAAGTCGCGGGTCACCTCGGTGAACCCGAAGCTCAGGTGGAGGTCGAGGGTTGCGCCGTTCGCGACGTTGGCGAAGTAGTAGACCTCGTCCGCGCGCTCCGCGGTCCAGCGGATCCGCTCCTGGGTGAGCAGCTCCCCGATCCCGTGCCGCCGGTGCTCGGGCGCGACGATCAGCCCGATCAGGTAGTACCCGCCGGGGGCCGTGTTGGGTGGGTCGGTGGGGGAGATCTGGTGCCGGAGCACCAGGGCGTACCCGACGACCTCACCGTCGATCTCGGCGACCACGGTGTACCGGTCCGGACGCTCCAGGTCCGCGACCAGCCGCGCCCGCCGTACGTCCACCGGCCCACCGGTCCGCGACACGATCAACTCGGCACACCGGGTCAGATCCGCGTCCACCGCCGCCCGCACCACAACGTCGACCACCTGCCGCCCGGCCCCCGGCCGATACTCCGCAAATCCGCTCATACCCGCCACCCTAGGATCAGCCCGGTGGACGAGCGCGCTGGCGGTCGTCCACCAAGACCCCGACGTGCGGTGACAGGTAGGAGTCGTGGAGCGTGGCCCAGCCGTGGTTCTCGAACACGGCTACCAGCCGCGCTCGCGCCATTCGGCGACGTTGGGGCGTTCGGTGCCGAGGGTGGTGTCGGAACCGTGGCCGGGGTAGACCCAGGTTTCGTCGGGGAGGGTGCCGAAGACCTTGGTCTCCACGTCGTCGATGAGCGACGTGAAGCGGGCCTTGTCGCCCTGGGTGTTGCCGACGCCACCGGGGAACAGGGAGTCGCCGGTGAACAGGTGCGGTGCGCCGTCCGGGTCGTCGTACACCAGGGCGATCGAGCCGGGGGTGTGGCCGACCAGATGGATCACGCGCAGGCTGCACCGGCCGACGGCGATGTGGTCGCCGTCGTCGACGAGCTGGTCGGTCGGGACCGGGATGCCCTCGGCGTCGTGGCGGCCGGCGACCGTGGTGGCGCCGGTACGGGCGACGACCTCGGCCAGCGCCTCCCAGTGGTCCTGGTGGCGGTGCGTGGTGATGACCCGCGCCAGGCCCGCCTCGCCGATCAGGCGGAGCAGGGTGTCCGCCTCGTTCGCGGCGTCGATCAGGACCTGCTCGTCGGTCTGCCGGCAGCGCAGCAGGTAGGCGTTGTTGTCCATCGGCCCGACGGCGACCTTGGTGATCATCAGCTTGGCCAGCTCGTGGGTCTGCGCCGGTCCGCCGACCTTGACGTTTCCGTGGTACTCGGACATCTCGCCTCTCCCTGAAACTCGGTGACACCGCAGATCCTTGCACCTCCGGCCGGGTTGGATCGAGCACGGCCGACGATCGAATATACTTTCGAAGCAGTCGCCGGATCAGGCAGCGCATCCGGCGGCGGAAGTTTTTGTCGGTGGGCCTCGTTAGCATGACCGGGCATGCCGGAGAACCGTCCGGAAACCCTCGAGAACGGCTGAGAGTGAGCTTGTGTCTGACCGTCTGATCGTGCGCGGAGCGCGTGAGCACAACCTGAAGGACGTCTCGGTCGACCTGCCGCGGGACGCCATGATCGTCTTCACCGGCCTGAGCGGCTCCGGGAAGTCCAGCCTGGCCTTCGACACGATCTTCGCCGAGGGCCAGCGGCGCTACGTCGAGTCGCTCTCGGCGTACGCACGGCAGTTCCTCGGCCAGATGGACAAGCCGGACGTCGACTTCATCGAGGGTCTGTCCCCGGCGGTCTCGATCGACCAGAAGTCCACCTCGCGGAACCCGCGCTCCACGGTCGGCACGATCACCGAGGTGTACGACTACCTCCGGCTGCTGTTCGCCCGGGCCGGCCGCCCGCACTGCCCCGAGTGCGGCGAGCCGATCGCGCGGCAGACCCCGCAGCAGATCGTCGACCGGGTGCTCGAGCTCGACGAGGGCACCCGGTTCCAGGTGCTCGCCCCGGTGGTCCGCGGCCGCAAGGGGGAGTACGTCGACCTCTTCCGGCAGCTCACCGGCCAGGGCTTCTCGCGGGCGCGGGTCGACGGCGAGACGATCCAGCTGACCGAGCCGCCGAAGCTCGACAAGCAGAAGAAGCACAGCATCGACGTGGTCGTCGACCGGCTCGCGGTGAAGCGCTCGGCGAAGCAGCGGCTGACCGACTCGGTCGAGACCGCGCTCGGCCTGGCCGGCGGCCTGGTCGTGCTGGACTTCGTCGACCTCCCGGAGGACGACCCGCACCGCGAGCGCCGGTTCTCCGAGAAGCTCGCCTGCCCTAACGATCATCCGCTCGCGATCGACGAGCTGGAGCCGCGGTCGTTCTCGTTCAACTCGCCGTACGGCGCCTGCCCGGTCTGCGTCGGCCTCGGGACGCGGATGGAGGTGGACCCGGAGCTGCTGGTGCCGGATCCGTCGAAATCGCTCGACGAGGGCGCGATCCAGCCGTGGTCGGGGCAGAACGTCACGCAGTACTTCGAGCGCCTGCTCGAGGCGCTGGCGCGGGACCTGAAGGTCAAGACCAGTACGCCGTTCGGGGAGTTGCCGGCGAAGGCGAAGAAGGCGCTGCTGACCGGTCACGACAAGCAGGTCCACGTCTCGTACCAGAACCGCTACGGCCGCGAGCGGTCATACTACACCAGCTTCGAGGGCGTGATCCCGTACGTCGAGCGCCGGCACGCGGAGGCGTCCAGCGACACCGGGCGGGAGCGCTTCGAGGAGTACATGCGCGAGGTGCCGTGCCTGGCCTGCAACGGCGCGCGGCTGAAGCCGATCTCGCTGGCGGTCACGCTCGGCGGGAAGAACATCGCGGAGATCAGCGCGATGTCGATCGACGAGGTGCACGGCTTCCTTTCGCAGATGGAGCTTTCCCCGCGGGAGAAGCAGATCGCGGAGCGGGTGGTGAAGGAGATCGGCGAGCGGCTGCGGTTCCTGCTCGACGTCGGCCTGGACTACCTGGCGCTGAGCCGGCCGGCGGGTTCGCTGTCCGGCGGCGAGGCGCAGCGGATCCGGCTCGCGACGCAGATCGGGTCCGGCCTGGTCGGGGTGCTGTACGTGCTGGACGAGCCGTCGATCGGCCTGCACCAGCGGGACAACCGGCGGCTGATCGACACCCTGGTCCGGCTCAAGGAGCTCGGCAACACCCTGATCGTCGTCGAGCACGACGAGGACACCATCGACCATGCCGACTGGGTCGTCGACATCGGCCCGGGCGCCGGCGAGCACGGCGGTCAGGTGGTCGTGTCCGGCACGGTCGAGGACCTGCGCAACCACCCGGACTCGATCACCGGTCAGTACATTTCCGGGCGCCGGGAGATCCCGATCCCGGCGGTCCGGCGGCCGCTGACCGAGGGCCGCGAGCTGACCGTGTACGGCGCCCGGCAGAACAACCTCAGGGATCTCGACGTGACCATCCCGCTCGGGGTGTTCGTCGCGGTCACCGGGGTGTCCGGCTCCGGCAAGTCGACGCTCGTCAACGACATCCTCTACACGTCGCTGGCCCGGCAGATCTACGGCGCCCGCGCGGTGCCCGGGCGGCACACGAAGATCTCCGGCATGGAGCTGGTGGACAAGGTGATCCACGTCGACCAGTCACCGATCGGCCGTACGCCGCGGTCGAACCCGGCGACGTACACGGGGGTCTGGGACCACGTCCGGAAGCTGTTCGCGGAGACGCCGGAGGCGAAGGTCCGCGGGTACCAGCAGGGCCGCTTCTCGTTCAACGTGAAGGGCGGCCGCTGCGAGGCGTGCTCGGGGGACGGCACGCTGAAGATCGAGATGAACTTCCTGCCGGACGTGTACGTCCCGTGCGAGGTGTGCCACGGCGCGCGGTACAACCGCGAGACGCTCGAGGTGCACTACAAGAGCAAGACGGTCGCCGACGTGCTGGACATGCCGATCGAGGAGGCGTCGGAGTTCTTCCAGGCGATCCCGGCGATCTCGCGGCACCTCAAGACGCTGGTCGAGGTGGGCCTCGGGTACGTCCGGCTCGGGCAGCCGGCGCCGACGCTGTCCGGTGGTGAGGCGCAGCGCGTGAAGCTGGCGTCGGAGCTGCAGCGGCGTTCGACCGGCCGCACGGTGTACGTGCTGGACGAGCCGACCACGGGTCTGCACTTCGAGGACATCAGCAAACTGCTCGGCGTGCTGAACGGCCTGGTGGACAAGGGCAACTCGGTGCTGGTGATCGAGCACAACCTCGATGTGATCAAGACCGCCGACTGGCTGATCGACCTCGGCCCGGACGGCGGCCGCCGCGGCGGCACCCTGGTCGCCGAAGGCACGCCTGAGGAGGTCGCCGCCAACCCGGCGTCGTACACCGGCCAGTTCCTCGCCGAGATCCTGAAGGGCCGCGCCGCGAAGCCGAGCGCGAAGAGGGCAGCAGCCGAGCCCCTCCCGGCCACGAGGGTACCGGCCAAGAAGACCGCGGCGAAGAAGACCGCCGCCAAGAAGGCCGTCGCCAAGAAGGCAGCCGCGAAGACGGCACCTGCGACGACGGCACCTGCGAAGACGGTGGCTGCCAAGAAGGCGGCACCTGCGAAGAAGGCGGCAGCCCGGAAGCGGGCCGCCGGGTAGTCAGTGGCGGAAGAGCTGCTGCCACAGATGCCACAGCCAGGTACGGCGTGGTGTCGGCAGCAGCGCTGCCGGCAATACGACCGTCGGCGGCGCCGCAAGGGTGACCGGTACCTGCACCATCCGGTCACCCTGCAGCCAGTAGAGGTCCGGGCTGCACTGATCGGCCGCTCCCCGGTACGTGTCGGCAACATACTGCGCCAACCGGTCCGCCACTTCCTGCCCGGCGTCCGCGGCAGCGAACGCGACCCTGCTCAGTCGTGGTACGCCGACCAGCAGGCCCATCCCGACGGCTGCCAGTGGCATGAGCTTCTCCCGGTCGACGATCGCCATCGACACCAGCGGGTCGTCGTCGCGGGCGATCACGGAGAAGCCGTCGTGCTCGACCGGTCGCAGATTGGCGATCTGGCCCAGGGTCAGCTGCACGGGTGACGGTACGTCGGGATCACCGAGCCCGAGCATGGACCGCCGTACGACGGTCAGCCGGCGGTAGTCGTTCCCGGTGCCGATGAACACCACGACCTCGAAGTGGTCGCCGAACGGAATCAGCGCGTCCGCGACCGGGCCGGCCGTCCGCGCGGACCAGCCGCGTTGCAGCAGCATCGCGCGCTGCCGGCCCGCGACATCGCCGAAGCGATGTTCCTCGGTGGCCAGCTCGCCCTCCGCCACCACTGCCCGCAGCCACGCCTCGATCTGGTCGGCCCACAACTGCTGCGGCAACTGGAGACAACGCTCGATGATCTCGCCCAGCCCGACGACCGCAGACATCTGCAGCGCTCCACGGCCCCAGCCGACCTCGACCGTGCGGTCAGCGGTGTCCACGACGCATCCCGGCATCCACAGCGGCGCCAGGTCCGCGATCGCCTTCAGGACGGTCGAGTCGTTCGTCGTACCAGTCATGTCATGCCTCTCCCACCACCACAGTGTGCCGGGCCCGGTAGCGGCGGGTCCGGTCACCGGAGGAAACCCTAGTGTCCTGCCGGTCGACGCTGGGCAGCGACTCCCAGCTGATTCACAGCGAACCTTCAAACTGCGGTTGAATCCGGACCCGGTGAACCATCCGGGCGATCCGGTCGTTTGACTGGGTGACTAGCGTTCAACTACTTCGATCAGCAGGCTCCTGGAGGTCCGGATTCATGAGCGATGACACGACGGCATCGGCCACCCCATCCGCAGCGGAGGGCGGTCTTCGGGACCGCAGGACGGTGCTGCGCTGCGCGGCGATGGTCGCCCTGGCGGGTGCCGGCGCGCCGCTCCTCGCGGCCTGCGGTGGCAGCGACACCTCCGGAAGTGGGCCTACCGGAGGCAGCACCAGCACCGGCGGTACCAGCACCGGTACGTCGCCGTCCGCGACCGGCTCGAGCTCCGCGCCCAGTGCGAGTGCGTCGTCGAGCGGCGGTGGCGGTACGGTCCTCGGCCCGGTGTCCGACGTACCGGTCGGTGGCGGGAAGGTGTTCACCGACGCGAAGGTCGTGGTGACGCAGCCGACCGCGGGCACGTACAAGGGTTTCTCCGCGGTCTGCACGCACCAGGGAAACCCGGTCGGTTCGGTGCAGGGCGGCCAGATCGTCTGCCCGTTCCACAACAGCCACTTCAGCATCAAAGACGGAAGCGTGGTCAGCGGACCGGCGCCGTCCCCGCTGCCGGCCGTGAACGTGAAGGTCCAGGGCAGCAACATCGTCACGTCCGCGTGATCCCCGGGCGGTAGACATGGCGAAGGCCCGGCCACCGGGGGGCCGGGCCTTCGGTCGAGGATCAGGACTGGTCGGCAGCCCCGACGTACAGCAACTTGTTCGGCGAACCGGTGCCCGGGCCGCCCACCTTGTCGGCCGTCGAGTTGGCGACCAGTGCCTTCGCGACCTCGGCCGGGGTGGCGTCAGGGTGGTCGGCCAGGTAGAGCGCGATACCGCCCGCGACGTGCGGTGTCGCCATCGACGTACCGCTCATCTTCGCGGTCGCGTCCGGGCCGGTGATGCCGACCGACGTGATGTCCACGCCCGGCGCGAACAGGTCCACGCACTTGCCGAAGTTCGAGAACACGGCGCGCTGGTCCTGGTCGTCGGTGGCGCCGACCGTGATCGCCGACGGCTCCTTGGCCGGCGAGCTCTGGCAGGCGTCCGCATTGTCGTTGCCGGCCGCAACGGCATAGGTGACCCCGGCGTCGACCGAGGCCTTCACCGCCGCGTCCAAAGCGTCGTCCGCGCCGCCGCCGAGGCTCATGTTCGCGACCGCGGGCTTCTTCGCGTTCTTGGTCACCCAGTCGATCCCGGCCACCACGGACTCGGTCGAGCCGGAGCCCTTGCAGTCGAGCACCCGGACCGCGATCAGCTTCGCGGCCTTGGCCAGCCCGTACGTCGTACCGCCGATGGTGCCGGCCACGTGGCTGCCGTGGCCCATGCAGTCGACGCCGTTCTGGCCGTCGCCGACCGTGTCGGTGCCGACCGAGGCGCGGTCGCCGAAGTCGTTGTGCTTGGCGTAGATGCCGGTGTCGATGATGTAGACGTTGACGTTCTTGGCGTCCGTCGACGGCACGTACTTCTTGTCCAGCGGCAGGTCCCGCTGGTCCGCGCGGTCCAGGCCCCACGGCGGGTCGTCCTGGGCGACGGTGATCTTCTGGTTCTGCTGGACGTACGCGACCCGGGAGTCACCGGCGAGCTTCTTCGCCTGGTCCTCGGACATGGTCGCCGAGAAGCCCTTGATCGACGAGTCGTACTGGTCCTTGACCTTGACGTCGTAGCTCGCCGCCAGGCTCTGGGTGGCGACCCGGGTCTGAGCCCGCGTGGTCTGGCTGGACAGGACGACGATGTAGCTACCGGGGATCGCGTTCGGGTTGCCGGCGCCACGGATCGACACCGGGGCCGGCTGCGCGGCGTTGCTGCCGGCGGCGCCGGCGACGAGTCCGGTGACGGCCAGTGCGGACGCCGCGATCGCGGCGAGCAGTGCGCGTGGTCTGGTCAGACCGTGTCCATTTGTGGGGAACATGGGCGGATCTCCCTCGAGTCAGCGCAAGGCCTTGTTGCCTCACGCAAAGGACCTGCGCATCTACCCTTGTCCACAAGTAGGACAGCTCGATCATCCCAGCCGGGGATAAATCTCGCCTTATGAGCCAACCCGAAACAGGACCGCAATCTTCATCCGGTGTGGCGGGTCTGCTGGTTGGAGTACTTCCGGGCCGCGAACCGGTACGCCTCCTCGATCAACGGCAGCAGCTGGTCCAGACCGGTCGGGTTGACGATCGCGACCCAGTACTGCGAGCCGTAGAACGGATGCGGCATCAACGTGTCCCGGGCGGTGTAGTCGTGGCCGGAGTCGAGCACCCAGTCGGCGTCGCGTTCGGTCGGCACCGGCCCGAGCAGTTCGCCGTACGTCGCCTTGGTCAGGCCGAGGTTCAGCCGCCAGGCGCCGGGCTCGTCGAGGTTCGACACCTTCTCGTAGTGGTCGCCGGTGACAATGGTGGCGAACGGTTGCTGCCTTTCCGGTGGCAGGTCGCCGGCTGGGTCGTACAGGTAGAACAGGTCGTCCTGGGCCTCGAGTACCCGGACGCCGTCGTACGCGCGAATCGTCCGATCAACCTCTTCGACAGTCATACCTTCAAGTCTGTCATTCATGTTGCAGTTGAAGCTTTTCGCCGATTCCGGATTTGTCGGCGGGCCGAACTAGGGTGGTTGGGTGGCTGATCCGTCCTCCTACCGTCCCGCTCCGGGTTCGATTCCCGACTCGCCCGGCGTCTACCGCTTCAGCGACGCCGCCGGACGGGTGATCTACGTCGGCAAGGCGAAGAACCTGCGCGCCCGGTTGTCGTCGTACTTCCAGGATCTGGTGAACCTGCATCCCCGGACGCAGGCGATGGTGACGACCGCCGCGAAGGTCGAGTGGACCGTGGTCGCCACCGAGGTCGAGTCGCTGCAGCTGGAGTATTCCTGGATCAAGGAGTACGACCCGCGCTTCAACGTGAAGTACCGCGACGACAAGTCGTACCCGTGGCTCGCCATCACCCTCAACGAGGACTACCCGCGGGTCATGGTCGGCCGCGGTCAGAAGAAGAAGGGCGTGCGCTACTTCGGTCCCTACAGCCACGCCTGGGCGATCCGCGAGACCGTGGACCTGCTCCTCCGGGTGTTCCCGATGCGCTCGTGCAGCAAGGGCGTCTTCAACCGGCACCGCCAGATCGGCCGGCCCTGCCTGCTGGGGTACATCGGCAAGTGCGCGGCGCCCTGCACGGGTCAGGTCAGCCAGGAGGAGCACCGGAAGATCGTCGACGACTTCGCGGCGTTCCTCTCCGGCCAGACCGCGACGTACGTGCGCAGGCTGCAGAAGGAGATGCAGGCCGCGGCCGCCGAGCTGGAGTACGAGCGCGCCGCGAAGATCCGCGACGACCTGGCCGCCCTGGACAAGGCGCTGGCCAAGAACGCGGTGGTCCTCGGCGACGGCACCGACACCGACGTGATCGCGCTCAGCGAGGACCCGCTCGAGGTCGCGGTGCAGATCTTCTACGTCCGCGGCGGCCGGATCCGCGGTGAGCGCGGCTGGATCGCCGACAAGGCCGACGGTACGGCGACCACCGGCGACCTGGTCTCCCGCTTCATCCAGCAGATGTACGCCGACGACTCGGTCGAGGCGATCCCGCGGGAGATCCTGGTCCCGACGATGCCGGAGGACGCCGACGTACTGACCGAGTGGCTCGAGGGGATCCGTGGCGCCAGGGTGTCGATCCGGGTCCCGCAGCGCGGCGACAAGAAGGCGCTGATGGAGACCGTCGAGCGGAACGCGCTGCAGACGCTGACCATGCACAAGACCAAGCGCGCCAGCGACCTCACGACCCGCAACCAGGCGCTCGAGGAGATCCAGGCGGCGCTCGACCTGCCGGAGGTGCCGCTGCGGCTGGAGTGCTACGACATCTCGAACCTGCAGGGCACCGAGGTGGTCGCGTCGATGGTCGTGTTCGAGGACGGTCTGCCGCGCAAGAGCGAGTACCGCCGGTTCGTGATCAAGGGCGTCGACGGCCAGAACGACGTCGCCTCGATCGCCGAGGTCCTCACCCGCCGGTTCAAACGCCTCCTCGACGAACGCGCGACCCACTCCGAGGAAGGCGACCCGTCCGGCACCCTCATCGATCCCGAGACCGGGCGAGCGAAGAAGTTCGCCTATGCGCCAGGGCTCGTCGTCGTCGACGGTGGTCCGCCCCAGGTCGCGGCGGCCCGCCAGGCGATGGACGAGCTCGGCGTCGGCGACATCCCCGTCGTCGGCCTGGCGAAGCGCCTCGAAGAGGTGTGGGTGCCGGACGAGGAGGACCCGGTCATCTTCTCCCGTACGTCGGAAGGCCTCTACCTGCTGCAACGCCTCCGCGACGAGGCGCACCGGTTCGCGATCACGCACCACCGCAGCCGCCGGTCGAAGTCGATGGTCGAGAGCACGCTTGACGAAGTCCCGGGGCTGGGAGACGTCCGGCGCAAGACGCTGCTGCGGCACTTCGGGTCACTGAAGAAGTTGCGCGCCGCGACGGTCGGCGAGGTGGCCGACCTCCCCGGTTTCGGGCCCCGGCTGGCGGAGTCCGTCGTACTGGCGGTTAACGCTGCTGCAACGAAGGCGGAAACCGGCCGTGCTCCGGCGGTCAACACCGCGACAGGCGAGATACTGGGCGACGACGTCCCGGCGCCGGCCGGGACGCCTGACGGGGATCCAGGGAGAACTGAGAACTGATGGACGACACGGGCGGCAACCTGATCATCGTGTCCGGCATGTCGGGCGCGGGCCGGAGTTCGGTCGCCGACGTACTGGAGGACCTCGGCTGGTTCGTGGTGGACAACCTGCCGCCGATGTTCCTGACCACCCTCGTCGAACAGGTCGTCGGGACCGGCGCGGCGCCGCGGCTCGCGGTTGTCGTGGACGTCCGGACCGGCCTGTTCTTCGACGAGCTGAGCTCCGCCATCCACGACCTGCGGCTGAAGGGGTACCGGCCGCTGACGCTGTTCCTGGAGGCGTCCGACGACGTGATCGTGCGCCGGCAGGAGAGCGTCCGCCGGCCGCACCCGTTGCAGGGCGAGGGCCGGCTGCTGGACGGCATCCAACGCGAACGCGAACTGCTCGGCGACATCCGGGCCGGCGCCGACCTGGTCATCGACACCTCCAGCCTGAACATCCACCAGCTGGCCGCGAAGATCGTGAACGCGTTCGGCGACGAGGAGAACGCCGAGCTCCGGGCGACCGTGGTGTCGTTCGGGTTCAAGTACGGCATCCCCGTGGACGCGGACGTGGTCGCCGACATGCGCTTCATCCCGAACCCGTACTGGCAGCCGGACCTGCGCCCGATGACGGGCCAGGACAAGCCTGTGTCAGACTTCGTGCTCGGCCATCCGCTGGCCCAGCAGTTCCTGCAGAACTACGTGGACGTGCTGGACACCCTGCGGACCGGCTACCTGAACGAGGGCAAGCGCTTCGTCACCATCGCGATCGGCTGCACCGGGGGTAAGCACCGCAGTGTCGCGATGGCCGAGGAGATCGCCCGCAGGCTGCGCGAGAAGGGCTCACCGACGTTGGTAGTGCACCGAGACCTGGGGCGGGAGTGAGCCAGGGCGACCGGGTCAGTCCTGCCCGCGGACAGCGCGGGCAGGGGCTCCCTGGCGTGCCGTCTGGGGGGCGACCCGCGGGCCCCCGAGTGGCTCCACGGGTCGTCGCATTAGGCGGGGGACATGGCCTGGCCGCGTCGCTGTCCGCGCTTCGGCATGTCACCGACCAGCTGACCGCAGTCGTCACGGTCGCGGACAACGGCGGTTCCTCCGGGCGGCTGCGGCGCGAGCTCGGCGTACTGCCGCCGGGCGACCTGCGGATGGCGCTGGCCGCGCTCTGCCGGGACGACGAGTGGGGCCGGACCTGGGCCGACGTACTGCAGCATCGCTTCCGCAGCAACGGTGAGCTGCACGACCACGCGGTCGGCAACCTGCTGATCGTGGCGTTGTGGGAGCTGCTCGGCGAGGCCGTCGACGGACTCGACTGGGTGGGCCGGCTGCTCGGCGCACAGGGCCGGGTGCTGCCGATGTCCGCCGTACCGCTGGACATCACCGCGCGGGTGCTCGGCCTGGATCCGGAGCACCCGGAGGCGATCGCCGAGATCCGCGGCCAGGCCGAGGTGGCCTCCACCGACGGCCACGTGGTCGATGTCGCGCTCGACCCGGCCGACCCGCCGGCCTGCCCGGAGGCGCTGATCGCGGTCGCGGAAGCCGACTGGGTCGTGGTCGGTCCGGGATCGTGGTTCACCTCCGTCATCCCGAACTTGCTGGTCCCCGAGCTGTGCCGCGGCCTCGAGCAGACCAGCGCCCGCCGCCTGCTCACGCTGAACCTGGGCGAGCAGAAGGGCGAGACCGACGGCTTCTCACCCGAAACCCATCTGGAGGTCCTGGCCGGCCACGCGCCGGACCTCCGCATCGACGTCGTCCTCGCAGACGTCGGTCACGTGCCCGACCCCGAGTCGCTCCGCCGTACCGCGGAGTCCCTCGGAGCCGAGCTCGTGATCGCCGACATCGCCGACGACGACCGCGATCTCCACCACGCCCCCGACAAACTGGCCAAGGTCTACCGCGAGATCTTCAGCTAGCCGGCAGGACGAGCCGGCGTTGCATCACGAGTCGGCCCTCGACGTCGTAGCCGCGAACCACCGCTGCCGGCGCGGCCGGGTCGATACCCGCCGAACCGAAGGTGAAGAACCCGTCCCGGCCGACCAGGCCGAGGCGCAGGTACTTGCCGTCGGCTGTATCCGCGACCACCCGAGCGAGGCTCCCCGGCCCGCGACCCTGGTTCGTCCAGAGCGGTAGCGATCCGGTGCCAGCGCCGGTACACCTTCACGAGTGCGTCCTGGGCAGCGTCCTCCGCGCGGTGCCAGTCGCCACACATCAGGTACGCCGTACTCCGCAACCGGCGGACCATCGAGGCGGCGAACTCGGTGAACTCGGCTTCGTCCGATGCCTTCATGCCCCTCCTGTCAGGTTGTCGCCGAGGGAACGGGACCAGCAGCGAAGAAGGTTGCAACGTAACCGCGGCGACGTGCTGGGAGTTGGTCCTCCGACGGTCTTTGACATGGGTGGGAGGATGCTTTCTATGGCGATGACAGCACAGGTGAAGTCCGAGCTGACCAGCATTCAGGTCACGAAACCGTGTTGCCGCAAGGCAGAGGTCTCGTCGATCCTGCGGTTCGCCGGCGGGCTGCACCTGGTGTCCGGGCGGATCGTCGTGGAGGCAGAACTGGACAGTGGCGCCGCGGCCCGGCGGTTGCGCAAGGACATCGCCGAGATCTTCGGGCACCCGTCGGACGTCGTAGTGATCTCCCCGTCCGGCATCCGCAAGCAGACGAAGTACGTCGTACGCGTGGTCCGCGACGGTGACGCGCTCGCGCGGCAGACCGGCCTGGTGGACAACCGCGGCCGGCCGGTCCGGGGCCTGCCGCCGGCGGTGGTGTCCGGTGCGTCGTGTGATGCGGTCGCTGCTTGGCGTGGCGCGTTCCTGGCGCACGGTTCGCTGACCGAGCCGGGCCGGTCGTCCTCGCTCGAGGTGACCTGCCCCGGTCCGGAGGCGGCGCTCGCGCTGGTCGGCGCGGCCCGGCGGCTCGGCATCGGTTCGAAGGCGCGCGAGGTCCGCAACGTCGACCGCGTGGTGATCCGCGACGGCGACGCGATCG
Organism: Kribbella aluminosa; assembly: GCF_017876295.1. Taxonomy (NCBI): domain Bacteria; kingdom Bacillati; phylum Actinomycetota; class Actinomycetes; order Propionibacteriales; family Kribbellaceae; genus Kribbella; species Kribbella aluminosa. The sequence goes on from NZ_JAGINT010000001.1 coordinate 3,879,677, forward strand.
GCGCGCTGCTGACCCGGCTCGGCGCCCACGAGTCCGTGCTGGCGTGGGAGGAGCGCCGGATGCGCCGCGAGGTCCGCGCGACGGCGAACCGGCTGGCGAACTTCGATGACGCGAACCTGCGCCGCTCGGCCCGGGCCGCGGTGGCCGCCGGTGCGCGGGTGGAGCGGGCGCTGGAGATCCTCGGCGACGACGTACCCGATCATCTGCAGGTGGCCGGCAAGCTCCGCCTGGAGCACAAGCAGGCAAGCCTCGAGGAGCTCGGTCAGCTGCACGAGCCCGCCCTCACGAAGGACGCCGTCGCCGGCCGGATCCGTCGCCTGCTGGCGATGGCCGACAAGCGCGCCGCCGACCTCGGCATCCCGAACACCGAGGCCAACCTGACCCCGGAAATGCTCGACCCTGCCTGACCAGATCGTTATCTCCCACGGCCCGTGGGACCCTTGCGTCGTTGGTTGGATCTTCCCGACGGGGATTTCCATCCGATGAACAAGTGAGGACACCGATGGGTACCCAGGAAGAAGAAGCGAAGGCGCTGGCCGACCTCGAGCGCGTCCGGACCGAGAACGCGATCAGAGACATGCAGCGGCAGGAAGAGCTCAAGAAGCTCCAGGAGCAGCAGAACAAGATGGTCGCGGATCCTGGCGTCGGTGGTGTGGCCTGGCCGGACAACGAGGTGCAGGCCAGGCCGCAGACCGGCATGGACAAGGTCGCCGGTGCGCTGCGGGTCGGGCAGGCCGGTGACCTGGCCTTCGCCCGCGATCTGCTGAACAGTGGGCAGCCGCCGCTCGGTAGTGTCAACACGCCTGACCAGGCCACCGACGGCGCCAAGGAGAGTGCGGCCGGTACGCCGACCGCGAAGCCAGCGCTGGGCCTCGGCTGACGGCAGTTCAGACACCAGCTGCTCAACTGGTATTCACAACGAAGCCCCGGAGAGTTTCCGGGGCTTCGGCACGTCAGGGTGGTCTGCTTGCGGGGCTACTGCCGTGTGGTGGTGGTCTGATGTGGACGCTACCAGTTGGCCAGGTGGGCTGTTGGGCTAGTGTTCGGAATGTAGCGGCAGTGAAAAGCCAGTTCAGAGGAGACGTAGTCCCGTGACCGTACGCGTAGGTATCAACGGCTTCGGCCGGATCGGCCGTAACTTCTTCCGCGCCGCGCAGGCGTCCGGTGCCGACATCGAGGTCGTCGCCGTCAACGACTTGACCGACAACCAGACCCTCGCTCACCTGCTGAAGTACGACTCGATCCTGGGCCGCTTCCCGGGTGAGGTCTCCGCCACCGACGACGAGATCACCGTCGCCGGCCACAGCTTCAAGGCGTTCGCCGAGCGCGACCCGGCCAACCTGAAGTGGTCCGACGTCGGCGCCGACGTCGTGATCGAGTCCACCGGCTTCTTCACCGACGCCACCAAGGCCAAGACGCACGCCGACAACGGCGCCAAGAAGGTCATCATCTCCGCCCCGGCGAAGAACGAGGACCTCACCGTGGTGGTGGGTGTGAACCACCACCTGTACGACGCGGACAAGCACACCGTGATCTCGAACGCGTCCTGCACCACGAACTGCCTGGCCCCGCTGGCCAAGGTCCTGCACGACGCGTTCACGATCGAGAAGGGTCTGATGACCACGATCCACGCGTACACGCAGGACCAGAACCTGCAGGACGGCCCGCACAAGGACCTGCGCCGGGCCCGGGCCGCCGCGCTGAACGTCGTACCGACCTCGACCGGTGCCGCGAAGGCGATCGGCCTGGTGCTGCCGGAGCTGCAGGGCAAGCTCGACGGCTACTCGCTGCGGGTCCCGGTGCCGACCGGCTCGATCACCGACCTGACCGTCGACGTCTCCCGCGAGGTGACCGTCGACGAGGTCAACGCCGCCTTCAAGACCGCGGCCGAGGGACAGTTCAAGGGCATCCTGCGCTACAGCGAGGACCCGATCGTGTCGTCCGACATCGTCACCGACCCGGCGTCCTGCATCTTCGACGCGCCGATCACCAAGGTGATCGGCAACCAGGTCAAGGTGTACGGCTGGTACGACAACGAGTGGGGCTACTCGAACCGCCTCGTCGACCTGGTCAACTACATCGGCGCCTCGCTCTGACGCCGTTCCCGATCACGTTGCGTCCGAAGAACTGTGGCCTCCACGGCGCGGTTCTTCGGACGTTAGCGGTTTGAGCTGAAGGAAGCTGAACTGTGAAGACCATCGAAGATCTCGGCGACCTGGCGGGCCAGCGGGTACTGGTCCGGTCCGACCTGAACGTGCCGATCAAGAACGAGGTGATCGGCGACGACGGCCGGATCCGCGCCTCGCTGCCGACCCTCGTCAAGCTGGCCAAGGCCGGTGCGAAGGTGATCGTCACCGCCCACCTCGGCCGTCCGAAGGGCACACCGAACCCGGAGTTCACCCTGGCCCCGGTGGCCAAGCGGCTCGGCGAGCTGCTGCAGCCCGAGGGCATCACCGTGCACTTCGCCACCGACGTCACCGGTGACGCCGCCCAGACGGCCGTCCAGGACCTGGACGAGGGCGAGGTTCTGCTGCTGGAGAACGTGCGCTACGACCCGCGCGAGGAGAGCAAGGACGAGACCGAGCGTGCCGCGCTGGCCGAGGAGCTCGCCGCGCTCGCGGACGTGTTCGTCAGCGACGGCTTCGGTGTCGTGCACCGCAAGCAGGCCAGCGTGTACGACGTGGCCCGCAAGCTCCCGCACGCGGCCGGCGGCCTGGTGCTCGCCGAGGTCGGCGTACTGAAGAAGCTCACCGAGAACCCGGCCCGGCCGTACGTCGTGGTGCTCGGTGGCGCGAAGGTGTCGGACAAGCTCGCGGTGATCGACAACCTGCTCGCCAAGGCCGACAAGCTGCTGATCGGTGGCGGCATGGTCTTCACGTTCCTCAAGGCCCAGGGCCACGAGGTCGGCAAGAGCCTGCTCGAGGAAGACCAGCTGGACGTCGTCCGCGGCTACCTGAAGCAGGCCGGCGACAAGATCGTGCTGCCGACCGACATCGTGGTCGCGCCCGAGTTCAAGGCCGACTCCCCGGCGACCGTGGTGGCCGCCGACGCGATCCCGGCCGGCGAGCTCGGCCTGGACATCGGCCCGGAGTCCGGCAAGGCGTTCGCGGCCGAGATCGCGACCGCGAAGACCGTGTTCTGGAACGGCCCGATGGGCGTCTTCGAGGTGGCGCCGTTCGCCGGCGGAACCAAGGCGGTCGCGCAGGCGTTGACCGAGGTGGACGGCCTGAGTGTCGTCGGCGGCGGTGACTCCGCGGCCGCCGTCCGGCAGCTAGGCTTCGCCGACGACGCGTTCGGCCACATCTCCACCGGTGGCGGGGCGTCGCTCGAATACCTGGAGGGCAAGGAGCTCCCGGGTCTCGCCGTACTGGAAGAGGACTGACTGCGATGGCTGCGCCTGATTCCACAACTGCCCGTACGCCGTTGATGGCGGGCAACTGGAAGATGAACCTCAACCACGTCGAAGCCGTGCACCTGCTGCAGAAGCTGAGCTGGACGCTGCAGGACAAGAAGCACGACTTCGACCGGGTCGAGGTGGCGGTGCTGCCGCCGTTCACCGACATCCGCAGCGTGCAGACGCTGGTCGACGGCGACCGGATGAAGATCAAGTACGGCGCCCAGGACGTGTCCAGCAAGGACTCCGGGGCGTACACCGGCGAGATCTCGGCGTCGATGCTCTCCAAGCTCGGCTGCACGTACGTGCTGGCCGGGCACTCGGAGCGCCGGCAGTACCACGCCGAGGACGACGCGACGGTGAACGCCAAGACCGCGAAGGCGCTCGAGGCGGGGCTGATCCCGATCGTCTGCGTCGGCGAAGGTCTGGAGATCCGCAAGGCCGGCGACCAGGTGCCGTACACGCTGGCCCAGGTCGACGGTGCGCTGGCCGGACTGAAGCCGGACGACGTACGCAAGCTGGTGATCGCGTACGAGCCGGTCTGGGCGATCGGTACCGGTGAGGTCGCGACACCGGAGGACGCGCAGGAGGTGATCTCCGCGATCCGGGGCCGGATCGAGGAGACGATTTCACCCTCGGTCGCCGACTCGGTACGGATTCTTTACGGCGGATCGGTGAAGATGGCCAGTGCAGGTGGCATCATGGCCCAACCGGATGTCGACGGTTGCCTGGTCGGAGGCGCGAGCCTGAAGGCCGACGAGTTCGCCGGCATCTGCCGTTACCTGGACCTTCAGTTAGGCTACTCCTCGTGATTCTCGCTTTCTCGATCGTCGTGATCGTCTGCAGCCTCATGCTGACGTTGCTCGTCCTGCTGCACAAAGGCCGCGGTGGCGGTCTGTCGGACCTCTTCGGTGGGGGTGTGTCGTCCAGTCTGGGCGGCTCCTCGGTCGCGGAGCGGAACCTGGACCGGATCACCATCGGTATCGGTCTGGTGTGGTTCGCCGCCATCGTCGCGCTCGGCCTGCTCTACAAGCTCGGCTGAGGGGAGTAGGTTCCCGTGGCTGGTGGTGGCAGTGCGATTCGTGGCAGCCGGGTCGGTGCCGGGCCGATGGGCGAGGCGGAGCGTGGCGACACCGCGCCCCGGCAGCGCATCGTGTTCTTCTGTGCGAACGGGCACGAGACCGCGACCTGGTTCGCGGTCGAGGCGGCCATCCCGGAGGAGTGGGACTGTCCACGGTGCGGTCTGCCGACCAGCACCGATGTGAACAACCCGCCTCCGCCGCCGAAGATCGAGCCCTACAAGACCCACCTGGCCTATGTGAAGGAGCGCCGCTCCGAGCAGGAGGCCCAGGAGATCCTCGGCGAAGCACTCGAGAAACTCCGCGCCCGTCGCGCCCGCGGCGAGGTCATCTACTAGCAGCACTCACGATCCGCAGCCCTGGCCCCTTCGGTCCGGGCTGCGGCATATCCGACCGCCCACCGGCCATTTGAGTGGTGAACCATCGAGTTCGCCCGTTCGCCAGGTGCATGCAGCAGGTGAAGGGTGCATTTCGGAGGTTAACCACTCAAACGTGGCAGGGGTGGGTTGTACCGTTTGTGGTCGGGCGGCTGCGGGGCGCTAAGGTCGGCGGCATGAAGTCGCCGATCTCGCCGGTCCGCTGGACACCGCCGCCCGCGCCGCCGGTGCGGCACCCGACGAACCTCGACGTCGAGGTCGTCGCGCTGCCGGGCGCCGGCCCCGAGGACACGTTGATCGACGCCGACGGCAGCGTCCTCACCGGCCTGTACGACGGCCGCATCCTGCGCGTCTCCGCGGACGGCCGGACGATCAGCACGCTCGCCGACACCGGCGGCCGGCCGCTCGGGCTGGAGTGGCTGCCGGACGGCAAGGTGCTGATCTGCGACGCGAACCGCGGGTTGCTGACGCTCGACCCGAGCCTTGACGCGGACCACCGGATCGCGACCCTGCTGTCCGAGATCGACGGCCGCCCGATGCGGTTCTGCAACAACGCCGACGTCACCGAGGACGGCACGATCTACTTCACCGACTCGTCGACCCGGTTCGGCATCGACGAGTGGATGGCCGACCTGCTGGAGCATTCGACGACCGGCAGCGTGTACCGCCGTACGCCCGACGGCGAGGTGACCCGGCTCGTGACCGGGCGCGGCTTCCCGAACGGCGTGGCGCTCAGCGCCGATCGCCGGGCGTTGTTCTGGGCCGAGACCGCGATGTACGGCCTCTACAAGCTCGACCTCACCACGGACGGCGCCGAGCCGGTGCAGGTCGCCACCATCCCGGGCCTCCCGGACAACATCGCGCGCGGCTCCGACGGCCTGATCTGGGTCGCCGTCGGTTCGCCGCGGAACGCCGTACTCGATCTGCTGCTGCCGAAGCACCCGGCGTTCCGCAAGCTGGTGTGGTCGTTGCCGGACACCCTGAAGCCGAAGGCCGCGGACATCATCGAGATCCAGGCGTACGACGAGACCGGCGCGCTGGTGCACGACCTGCGCGCGAAGCACCCGTCCTTCCACATGCCCACCGGCGTCCGCGAACGCGACGGCAAAGTCTGGCTGGGCAGCATCGGCACCAGTTCCCTGGCTTGGTTCCCCACACCCGACCGGAGCTGATTCAGCGAGGTTCGAGAAGCTCCGCCGGATCGAACGAGAACGCGAAGGGCTCCTCAGACTGGAAGACCTGCCCGGAGCGCGCCTGGGCTTGCAGAGTCCAATGACCGCCGTCCAGGCGAAGAAGCTCGATCAGTACGTCGTTGGGTCGAATCTCGACGTGCATGTAATAAGGAATTCCCATCGCGGCGCAGATGGCGGGCTTGTCGATGCGATCCCGATGGAACGACGACGGCGAGATGATCTCGATCGGGCACAGCACCTGAGCCGACTCGATCCAGGTCTGCTGCCGCACCGGCTCACGGAGCAGGACAAGGTCGGGCTCGATCCACCCGCTGAGCCCGGTGCGGACGTTCAACGCGGTGTACATCGCGTGTCCCGCTGCGCGCGCAGGTGACCGCAACAAGGCGTAGAGCTCGCCCGCTGCCCAACTGTTCGCGCTGCCCTCGCGTGGGCTCGTCCTGAGTCTTCCCTCGACGGCCTCGTACCGCGCCGGCGGCATACCTTCGATGGGCAGGTAGCGCTGTGCCAGCTCAACGGTCCACAGACCGTCGAGGTCGATCAGCGGGTCGAACGAGTACTCGGGTGCCGGGGCTGCCATGCCTACCTCCTTGTCCGCGGTCATCTTAGGTCACCCTCCGCAAGCTTTGGACGTAAGGTGCGAGCATGCGTTTTGGGATTGCGATTCTTCCGGAGTACCGGTGGCGGGATGCCGCGTCGCGGTGGCGGCGGGCGGAGGAGTACGGGTTCGACCATGCCTGGACGTACGACCATCTGACCTGGGCGGGGTTGCAGGACTCGCCGTGGTACGGGACGACGCCGACGCTGACGGCGGCCGCGACGGTGACCTCGACGATCAAGCTCGGCACGTTCGTGACGTCGCCGAACTTCCGGCATCCGCTGGCGCTGACCCGGGAGATCCTCGCGATCGACGACGTGTCCGACGGCCGGTTCCTGTGCGGGATCGGCGCCGGCGGCAGCCTGGACGCGACGATCCAGGGCGGCCTGGACCTGACCCCGCGGCAGCGGCAGGACCGGTACCAGGAGTTCGTGGAGCTGCTGGACATCCTGCTCACGACGGACGGCGTGGACTTCAAGGGCGAGTACTACGAGACCCGCAACGGCCGCACGTTACCGGGCTGCATCCAGCAACCCCGGGTGCCGTTCATCCTGGCCGGCAACGGCCCGCGCTCACTCCGCTTCGCCGCCGAGCACGGCGACGGCTGGATGACGACCGGGGGAGCGGGTGACGATCTGGACAGCTGGTTCCAGTCGGTCGCCGATCTCAGCCACCGCCTCGACGACTTCTTAGCCGGCCGCCCCTTCGACCGCTACCTGTCCCTCGACTCCGTGGTCTACGCCCTGTCGAGCCCCGCCGCCTTCGAGGACGCGGTCGGCCGGGCAGCCGCCCTCGGCTTCACCGACGTCATCACCCACTGGCCGCGCGCCGAAGGTGTGTACGCCGGCTCGGAGGACGTCCTGGAGCAGGTCGCGACGGACGTGCTCCCAAGGCTGCGCTGAACAAAGGCTGCGCTGAACATGACGAAGGGGCCGCACGCCGGTCGGTGTGCGGCCCCTTCGTTGTGTGCTGGAAAGGGCGATCAGGAACCGATCGCGCGGATGTTCTCCGCCTGCAGACCCTTCTGGCCCTGCGTGATCTCGAACTCGACCCGCTGGTTCTCGTCCAGCGAGCGGAAGCCCGACATCTGGATGGCCGAGTAGTGCGCGAACACGTCCGCGCCACCGTCATCCGGGGTGATGAAGCCGAAGCCCTTGTCAGCGTTGAACCACTTGACAGTACCGACAGCCATTTGTCTATCTCCTCGATGGCTATTAACAATCCGTGGCCCACACCTCATGGACCACGCGTCGCCGAAAGGCCCCAGACGACAGACCGGCCATGCAGCACAGCAAAGTCAGGGAGTCCAAAACTGCAACGCCATAACTGTAGCCGTTCTGCGGGCTGATGGTAGGGGTGACCACAAACACGTGTCGCTGATTGTCGCGAATCGCTACCCTCCGTGCGCGCCGGTTCCGGGCCGCCGGAGAACCGTTCCGGAACCGGAAATCCGGCGCCGACCTGCTGTTTCGCGGACGGCGGTGGGTGCGGGATGTTGGCAACGAAGGACAATTGACCGGCACGCCGGGTGATGAGCGCAGGATTCCGATCGAATTTCCCGGCGTGTCGCGCGCCTGCGGACAGTTGCACGAAGCGCAACAGCAAGGAGACGGAAATGATAGTGACAGTAACGCGAAGTGGTGGTTTCGCCGGGCTGACCAAGCATGGCGAACTCGACACCGCGGGTCAGCCGGACGCAGGCCGCCTCGAGTCCGCGGCCCGCGCGCTGGCCGCCAAGGACCTCGGCTCCGGCAGGCCGCAGCCGGACCGGTACGTGTACCGGCTGGAGGTCCGTGACGCCCAGGGCGCGGACGCCACGCAGCACACCGTCGCCGAGCAGGACGTGGACCCGACCACCGCCTGGCTGCTCGACCGGGTCCTCGACCGCTAGGCCCAGTCGATCTCCGGTGCCCGGTAGAAGTTGACGCCGAGCACCTCCCAGCGGGGTCCCTGCTCGGCGAGCCGACTCTTGTACGCCGTCCAGTCGAGCGCGTCCTCCGTGGACCACCCGAGCTCCGCGATCCCCGGCAGCCGCGGGAACACCATGAACTCGACCTTGGGCAGGTCGTCGAGGGTCTCCGTCCACAGCGGCGCCTCGACGCCGTCGATCGCGCTCGCGGGCACGTTCGGGATCAGCGTGGCGGGGTTCCAGCTGTACGACTGCTCGACGCTGACCAGCCCCGCCCAGTCGAGGCCGAGCGGCGTCTCGGCGTGGTACTTCATGTCGAGGTACGACCGGTTCGCGGGGGAGAGCACCAGCGTCGCGCCCTGTTCGACGGCCTTGACCGCGAGCGCCTGCGCCTTCTCGTCCTCGGTGCCCCAGTACTGCACCACGGTCCCGGCCGGCAGCGGTGCGTCCGCGATCTCGTGCCAGCCCATCACCCGCTTGCCCTGCTTCACGACCAGCTCGGCCGCCTTCGGTACGAAGGTCAGGTAGTCCGAGTGCGGTGTCGAGTGCGCCTCGTCCCCGCCCAGGTGGACGACCTCAGCAGGCGTCTGCTCCGCGACCTCACGGAACACGTCGTCCAGGAACTCGTACGTACGGTCCAGGTCGACCGTCAGCGTGCTGAAGCCGACCTCGGTCTCGGTGTAGAGCTTCGGAGCGACCCCGTCCGCGTTCAGCTCCGGGTACGACGCGAGCGCCGCGTTGGTGTGCCCGGGCGTGTCGATCTCCGGTACGACGGTGACGTAGTGCTCCCCGGCGTACCGGACGAGCTCGGCGTACTCGTCCTTCGTGTACGAACCGCCCGTACCGCCTCCCACCTGCAGGCTTCCGCCGTACTCGGTGAGACGTGGCCAGGAGTCCACCTGGATACGCCAGCCCTGGTCGTCGGACAGGTGCAGGTGGAGCCGGTTGATCTTGTAGAGCGACACCAGGTCGATGAAGTGCTTCACCTGGTCGACGGTGAAGAAGTGCCGCGTGACGTCGAGCATCACGCCGCGGTACCCGTACCGCGGGGCGTCCGAGATCGACGTACCGGTGATCTCCCACGGCCCGTCCTGCTGGGTGGAGGCCTCGGCCTTCGCGGGCAGGAGCTGGCGGAGTGTGGTTACTCCGCGGAACACGCCCTCGGCGGTGCCTGCCGTGATCGTCACGCCGGACGCGTCCGCGCGGAGCTCGTACGCCTCGCCCTCGTGGGTGCCTTGCGTGGACAGCGTGATCGTGCCGGCACCGTCCTGCACCGGCAGCGCGAACCCGGTCGAGCGTCGGAGCTGTACGGCGAGCCGGTCGGCGATCGGCCGGGCCGCCGCGTCGGCGCCGATCGTGGCGTCGGGCGGCAGCGTGAAGGTCTGGTCGGGAAGCGCCTGCTGCGCCGTGGGCTGCGGAATCATGATCGAGAGTGTTCGCGGCCCGCGTCGGTTACGTCAAGAGGCTTCGATATCGCCGTACGACGGCGAGTCAGCAGAGGCTCGCTGAACATCACAAGCGCTGCAGCCCCGGTCAGCAACCCGCCGACGAGCGCTACAGCCCGTACGGACGTGTGGTCGATCAGTGCGCCACCTACGAATGCTCCGGCCGCGATGCCGATGTTGAATGCCGAGCTGGTCCCGGCCGACGCGATGTCCGTGCTGCCAGGAGCCAGCTGCAGTGTCCGGCTCTGAGTGGCGACGGCCAGGCCGCTGAAGGCCAGCCCGATCACCGCGATCAGGGCGACCGCGACGACCTGCACCTGGCCCAGCGCGAACAACAGGAACAAGCAGACAGTGAGCAGGCCCAACGGGATCACCACAGCACCCCACGGGTACCGGTCGAGCACACGCCCGACGATCAACGTGCCGGCCAGCCCACCCGCGCCGCTCGCCAGCAGCATCGGCCCGAGCGCGCCGCGCGAGAACCCGGTGATGTCCAGCAGGAACGGCGTGACGTACGTGTTGAACGTCAGGAACCCGGTCACACCGACAGCCGACGTGACCAGCAGTACGACGTACCGCCTGCGGTCGGGGGTGATGCCCCGCCGCGACGGGTTGTCCGCCACCTCGGTACGCGGCAGCAGTACGACGACGCCCACGCAGGCGGCGGCGCCGAGCACGGTCATCACCACGAACGGCACCCGCCAGCCCGCCTGCTCGCCGAGCCAGGTGCCGAGCGGGATGCCGAGGATCGGCGCCAGCGCAGTACCGATTGCCAACCGTGCGACCACGCGGCCGCGGAACTCGGGCGGGAACAGGCTGGTCGCGATCGGTGGTGCGATCGCCCAGAACAGCGCCTGCGAGAGTGCGATCACGAGCCGCGCCGCGAACAGCAGGTCGTACGACGGGGCCGCCGCGGAGAGCGCGGTGGCGACGGTGAGGACCCCGAGCGTGCCGGACAGCACGAGCCGCCGGGGGAGATGGTGGGTGAGACGGGCGAGCGGGATGGACGCGAGTACGACGACTGCGGCGTACCCGGTGACGAGGAAACCGACCTGCGAGCGCGACCGGTGCAGATCGTCCGCGATCACGGTCAGCAGGCCGATCGGGAGCACCTCGATGGTCACGAAGGAGAAGGTCGAAACGCCGAGGAGCACCAAGGCAGCGGTGGCTCGACGGGACGAGAGGGGCATGGGTCACCTGATCCCGGCATGAGTAGTGTTACTGGTAGCGTCTCACCTATGGCCGACCGGTTTCACGGGGAATACCGCATCGTGGGCGGGCACCCGGCGCTCGACCTGGTGAACACCGTCAGCCCGCGGCTGCGCGGCGGCGAGCCGGAGTGCGACTACCTGACGTCGGCGGCCGAGCTGCTCGCCTGGAGCCAGCGGATCGAGCTCATCGACACGCGCGATGTCAGCTCCGTCGAGGGCACCTGGCGGACGGCGCCGGAGCTGGCCGCGAAGGCGCTGCGCGCGACGCTGGAGATTCGCGAGGCGACGTACGACGTGCTCGCGCCGAGCGCCGACGGCGCCGTGATCGCGGGCGACGGGGTCAAGCGCAGCACGGGTTCCGCGTTCGAGCGCTTGATGTTGCGGTGGTCGGCGGCCGCCGCGCGGTCGATGCTGATCCCGGACCGGACCCGCGAGCGCGGGGTGGCCGAGCTGGTCATCGGTACCTCGCCGGCCCAGCTGATCCCGGACCGCCTGGTGGTGGCGGCGGTCGAGCTGGTGCGGACGGTCGACGTACGGCAACTGAAGGCGTGCCCGGTCGGCGACGGCGGCTGCGGGTGGCTGTTCCTGGACCGCAGCCGGAACGGTTCCCGGCGCTGGTGCGCGATGGAGGACTGCGGCACGCGGGCGAAGATCCGCAAGCTGGGCGAGCGGCGGCGTGCTACCGGTGTAACCACCGTTCAGTAGTAGTAATACGGTCAGCAATCGGCTCACTACGCGAGAACGCGTGTCGAAAGGTGCGATTTGTCCCCGCGACCTGTCATCGTAGGCGGCCGGGCCTTCCGACAAGTGGGCCTTGGCATGCCCTGCCCCACCCGCGGAGCAGGGCGCACGAAACAGCACGGAACAGGATGTGGAGGACAGATGACGCAGGTGGCAGAGCAGCCGGGCAGCACCGCCGGGCGGCTCGGCTCGGTGGTGCTGGACTGCCCGGACCCACTCGAGCTCGCCCAGTTCTACTCGGCGCTGCTGGGGCTGGACATCGACGAGAACGGTGACAAGGACTGGCGGAGCCTGACCGGCCCGGGTTCCTCGCTGGGCAACTCGTCGCTGGCCTTCCGGCGCTCGGAGGAGTACGTGCCGGCCACCTGGCCGGGCACCGAAGCGCAGGACCTTCACCTCGACCTGATCGTCGAGGACATCTCCAGCGGTCACGCGACGGTCGTCGCCCTCGGCGCCGAGCCGCTCGACCCGCTGGACCCGCCACCGGCCGAGACCGCCCGCGGCTGGCGGATCTACGCCGACCCGGCCGGGCATCCGTTCCGGATCTGCCTCGAATAGGCTCGAACAGGCAAGCCAGTCGAAGGGCCCGTCGCAGCAGACGGGCCCTTCGCATGTCACGCGCCCCGGAACGGGAAGTGCTTGCCTTCGACGTACTGCGGCCGCGGCTGGTAGCTGTTCACCCCCGGCTCGCCGCGCAGGTGGAAGGCGCTCGCGTACGGCGTCTCCGGGTCGGTGATCCGCGTCGACGTCGGGATGTACCGGATGGTCAGCCCGCAGCGCCGCTTCGGGGAGGTGTTGGCGTTGCTGCCGTGCACGATGTTCGGGTGGTGCACCTCGACGTCGCCCGGCGCGAGCACCATGTCGACGGCCTGCGCCTCGTCGACCTCGACCGCGATCTCCTTGCCGAGCACGCTCTCCACGTCGGTGTTGTCGCGCATCCGCAGTACGTCGGAGCGATGGCTGCCCGGGATCACCCGGACACAGCCGTTCTCCGGCGTCGAGTGGTCGACGGCCAGCCAGAGCGTCACCACCTCCATCGGGTCGAGCGGCCAGAACGCGGCGTCCTGGTGCCACAGCACCGGCTGACCGGAGTACGGCGGCTTGGAGATGTAGTGCGACGCGAACAGCGCGATGTCCGGCCCGACGAACTTCTCGGCGATGTCGACCAGCCGGTCGTCACTCACCAGCCGGACCCAGAACGGGTCGTCGCGCAGATAGGTGTGCCCGAGCTGCTCGGGCCGTACGTCGGGATGCCGCGCCTGCAGCCACTCGACATGATCGTTCACTTCCTTGATCAGGTCCTGGTCGATGACGTCACGGAAGATGACATAGCCGTCTGTTTCGAACATGCATCAAGCGTGCGGGTCGGGTGGTGTGTGGGACTAGCAGCGGTACGACGAGTATTTGTACTGTGTTGAGGTGGACCAGGTACTGCGGTTCGAGGCGCACGCGTTCGGGCGGCCGTACCACGCGGCCCGGGTACGGATCCCGGCCCGCGCCCGGGACACGGAGATGCACACGCACGCGGACTTCCACGAGTTCATGGGGGTCGTCTCCGGCGGTGGCGAACACCTGCTGACCAGTGGTGCCTCGGAGCTCCGGGCCGGCGACGTGGTGCTGGTCCGGCCGAGCGACCGGCATGCAGTACGTGGGTCAGCGCCCGACGGTCTGGAGTTCGTCAACGTTGCGTTCCCGAGTTCGCTCTGGCAGGGCTTCCTCGATCTGACCCGGACCTCCCGCGGACCGATCAGCGTCCACCAGCCGGCCGCGATCCCGGTCTTCGAGCACGCATTGGCCCGCTTCCAGGACAACCCGACGACGTACGACCTGATGCGCTTCTGGATCGATCTGCTCGACCTGCTCGTCCCGCGCGATTCGGGTGGCCCCGGCGTACCCGATTGGCTGGCCAAGGCGTGTACTGCGATGCGCGCCGAGCAGAACCTTCGCAGTGGAGTCCCGCGGCTGCTCCAACTGGCGGGTGTCAGCGCCGCGCACCTGTCGCGCACGATGCGAGCGGCGTACGGCGTGACGCCGACCGCCTTCGTCACCGACCTGCGGCTGGAGCACGCCGCATCCTTGCTCGCGGCAACCAACACCTCGATCTCCGGTATCGCCGGCCGCTGCGGCTTCAGCAGTCAGTCCTACTTCTCCCGCTGCTTCACGACCGCGCACGCACTGACCCCGAGCGAGTTCAGGCACCGCTCCCAGCGCGCGTTCGTGCCCTGAGGTAGTCGGCGACCTCCGGCTGCTGGAAGAAGTCCGCCCAGCCGAGGACGTCGACGTCGTACTGCGTGTCCTTCAGCGAGAGGTCCGCGCCGCGGTCGATGAGGAAGCGCAGGGTGTCGAGCTCGCCCGTACCGGCGGCGAGATGTGCCGCGGTCATGCCGCCCGCTGTCCGTTCGTTGACACCGAAGCCGCGGTCGGCGAGCTGCCGGACGACGTCCCACTGCTGCGCTGCCGCGGCCTCGGCGAGCAGCGCGGGACGGTCGGCTGGGATCAGGTCGCCGGCGAGCGCGGCCGGAAACGGATCGTCGGCGCGCAGCCCGCGGTACAGGTCGCGGACGGTGCCGACCTCGGCACCGTGGTGGATGAGTTCGTCGATGATGTGCAGCGCGAACGACGTACCGTCGCCCTCGGCGTACGGACCCGCGATCGGGCCCATCGCCCGGTCCAGATCGTCCTGGCTCAGCGAGGCGAGGCGCCCGCGCCAGATGTCGTACGCCCGGTCCAGGGCGGCCAGCGCGTCCGCGGCGGACCCGGGCACGCGTGGCGCCTCGTCGGTCGCCGGGTGCCCGAACCAGGTCGCCGTACGTTCTGATTGTAGAACGTCGACAATGTGCGTGATCCGCCAGGCGAGGGTCGTGAACGGGGCCGGCGCGGGCGGGAGCCGCGACCCGTCGGCGACGTACCCCTCGGCGATCCTGCGCACCGTCCAGCAGCCGTCGAACGGTTCCCAGAAGTACTCGTCGTCGGTCAGCCCGTCGAGCCGCTGCCGCAGCCGTTGCCCGGCGAAGTCCGACAGGTCCAGGAGGTTCTGCGAAAGCGTCGTCATGTCTTCACGGTAGAGCGACCTGCGGACAGGATCGGTCCGCAGGTCGGAGACAATCTTCTCGAGATGGACACCGAGACCCGGTTCCTGCGCCGCTGTTCTCGCTGCACTCGCGCCCGCAGTGGGCCGGCCCTCTCGTCGTCCAGGTCACCCGGATCTACTGGCCGTTCGAGATCCTCGACCCACCCGAACTACGCACCGCCGTCCACGGACACGCCCGCCGCCTGCTCGACTCCTAGCTTTCGGTCAGCGCCTTCCGGACGCGCTTCTCGGACACGGGGTACGGCGTACCGAGCGTTTGGGCGAACAGGCTGATCCGGAGTTCCTCCAGCATCCAGCGGACCTCCAGGAGACCGGGGCTCGGGTACTTGCCGGTCGGGACGGCGCGGAGCTTCTTGCGGTACTCGTCGGTGAGCATGTCGACGACGGCCATCCCGGAACGGTCCCGGGCCGCGTTCGCGCCGAGCTTGTCGAGACGCTGCTCCATCCCGCGCAGGTACCGAACGAGGTCGGGCAGCCGCTTGGCGCCGGCCTCCGTGATGAAGCCTGGGTGCACGAGACCTTCCAGTTGCCCGCGGACGTCCGACAGCGCGGCGAGCAGCGCCGGCGACGACGCGCGCGAGATCTGCTTGTCGACGGTCCGCGCGTGCGCCAACACCTGCTCCACCTGTTGCAGGATCGTCAGCACGGTGTCGGCGAGGTCCGACCGGACGGCGTCCCGCAGGATCGAGAACGCGGTCAGGTTCCACGCCGGTCCACCCGCGGCCGCCATCAACTGATCGACGGCGGCGGCGATCGCATCGTCCAGCAACTCGCCGACGTTGCGGTGCGGCCCAGCCAGTAACGTCAGCTTCTGCGCACTGCTGAGCTGACGCTGGACGACATCGATCACCGACGGCATCGTCAGCAACAGCAGGCGGCGCGTACCGGCCCACATCGCGGCGGCCTGGTCGCGCTCGGTCTCCTGCAGGCGGATCGCGACGCTCTTGCCCTCGTCGTACAGCGCTGGGTAGCCGGCCACGGTGAGACCGTTGCGGTGCTCGGAGAAGCTGCGGGGGAGATCCCCGAACGTCCAGTCGGTGAGCCCGGACTTCTCCAGCCCGTTGACCGCCTTCGACGCGACCTGCGAGATCGCGGCCGTCGTCTTCGGCTTCAGCTTCTCCTTGAGCCTGGCGAGATCCTTGCCCTCGGCCACCGTCTTGCGCTTGTCGTCCTCGACCCGGAACGTCATCCGCAGGTGCTCCGGCACCCGGCTCCAGTCCCAGTCGGCCGGCTCGATGACCACGCCGCGGAGTTCGTGCAGCGCTTCGGCCATCGCATCCGTGAGCGGCCCGGACGCCGGATCCAGCTCGGGCAGGATCTGCCGGGCGTGATCCGGGGCGGGCACGATGTTCCGCCTGACGGACTTCGGCAGCGACTTGATGAGAGTGGTGACGAGTTCCTCGCGGAAGCCGGGCACGGTCCACTCGAAGCCGTCCGCCGTTACCTGGTTCAGCACCAGCAGCGGGATGTGGACCGTCACGCCGTCGGCGTCCGTGCCCGGCTCGAACGCGTACGTGAGGTCGAACGTCATCCCGTTCTGCGTCCAGCGCAGCGGGAACTCGTCCTCCTTCACCTCGGCGCCCTCGCGGACCACCAGCGACCGCTCGAAGTCGAGCAGGTCGTGGTCGCGCTGCCGGGCGGTCTTCCACCAGGTGTCGAAGTGCCGTCCGGTGACCACCTCGGCGCCGATCCGCTCGTCGTAGAACGCGAACAAGGTCTCGTCGTCGACCAGCAGGTCGCGCCGCCGGGTCCGTTCCTCGAGCTCCTCGACCTCTTCGACCAGCCTGCGGTTCTCGTGGAAGAATTTGTGGTGCGTGTCCCAGTCGCCCTCGACCAGCGCGTGCCGGATGAACAGCTCGCGGGACACCTCCGGGTCGACCTTGCCGTAGTTCACCTTGCGGCGGGCAACGATCGGTACGCCGTACAGCGTGACCTTCTCGTACGCCATCACGGCGCCGGCCTTGCGTTCCCAGTGCGGCTCGGAGTACGAGCGCTTGATCAGGTGCGGGGCGAGCTCCTCGGCCCATTCGGGCTCGATCTTCGCGTTCACCCGGGCCCAGAGCTTCGAGGTCTCGACCAGTTCGGCGGCCATCACGAACTGCGGCGGCTTCTTGAACAGCCCGGAGCCGGGGAAGATCGCGAACCGCGTTCCGCGGGCGCCGAGGTACTGATGCTGGTTCGCCGGGTCCTTCATGCCGAGATGGCTGAGCAGGCCGGACATCAGCGAGATGTGCACGGTCTGCGGATCCGCCGGTGCACCGGAGTTCAGCGAGACGCCGATCTGCGACGCGACCTGGCGGAGCTGCGCGTAGATGTCCTGCCACTCGCGGACGCGCAGATAGTTCAGGTACTCGCTGCGGCACATCCGGCGGAACTGGTTGCCGGACAGCTCCTTCTGCTGCTTCTTGAGGTAGCTCCACAGGTTCAGGTACCCGAGGAAGTCGCTGTTCGGGTCGCGGAACCGTGCGTGTGCCTGCTGAGCTTGAGCCTCGGCGTCCGTGGGTCGTTCGCGCGGGTCCTGGATCGACAGCGCGGACGCGATCACCATCACCTCGCGGACGCAGGCGTGCTTGTCCGCCTCGACGATCATCCGGGCCAGCCGCGGGTCGAGCGGGATCTGCGCGAGCTGGCGGCCGATCGGGGTCAGCCGGCCGCCCTTCGGGTTGTCGATCGCGCCGAGCTCGGTGAGCAGTTGCAGGCCGTCGGTGATGCTGCGCTTGTCCGGCTCGTCGAGGAACGGGAACGCGGCGATGTCGCCGAGCCCGATCGCGGTCATCTGCAGGATCACCGACGCGAGGTTCGTGCGCAGGATCTCGGGATCGGTGAACTCCGGCCGGCTGCTGAAATCCTCCTCGGAGTACAGCCGGATGCAGATGCCGTCGCTGGTCCGGCCGCTGCGGCCCTTGCGCTGGTTCGCGCTCGCCTGCGAGACGGGCTCGATCGGGAGGTGCTGGACCTTGGTGCGGTGGCTGTAGCGCGAGATGCGCGCCGTACCGGGGTCGACGACGTACTTGATGCCGGGGACGGTCAGCGAGGTCTCGGCGACGTTCGTGGCGAGGACGATGCGGCGGTTCGAATGCGGCTGGAAGACGCGGTGCTGCTCGGCGTTCGAGAGCCGCGCGTACAGCGGGAGGATCTCGGTGGTACGGCGTTCGGCGCGGTACTTGTCGGTCAGCGCGTCGGCGGTGTCGCGGATCTCGCGCTCGCCGGACAGGAACACCAGGACGTCGCCGTCCGCCTCGTACTCGAGCTCGTCGACGGCGTCCAGGATCGCCTGGGTCTGGTCGCGGTCGATCGTGCCCGGGTCGTCCGGGTCGTTGACCGGGCGGTACCGCACCTCGACCGGGTAGGTCCGGCCGGAGACCTCGACGATCGGCGCCGGCGTACCGTCGGCGGCCGCGAAGTGCGCGGCGAACCGCTCCGGGTCGATGGTCGCGGAGGTGATGATCACCTTCAGGTCCGGGCGCCGGGGGAGCAGGCGTTTCAGGTACCCGAGGATGAAGTCGATGTTCAGGCTGCGCTCGTGCGCCTCGTCGATGATCAGCGTGTCGTAGCGGGTGAGGTCGCGGTCGCGCTGCAGCTCGTTCAGCAGGATGCCGTCGGTCATCAGCTTGACCAGCGAGCGTTCGCTGACCTTGTCGGTGAACCGGACCGCGAACCCGATCGTCTCGCCCAGCTCGGTGCCGAGCTCCTCGGCGATCCGCTCCGCGACCGTCCGCGCCGCGATCCGCCGGGGCTGGGTGTGCCCGATCATGCCGTGGATGCCGCGCCCGAGCTCGAGACAGATCTTCGGGATCTGCGTGGTCTTGCCGGACCCGGTCTCACCCGCGACCACGACGACCTGGTGGTCCCGGATCGCGGCCGCGATCTCGTCCTTGAGCTGGCTGACCGGCAGCTCTTCCGGATACGAGATCTCCGGCACGGCCTGCCGCCGTACCTCGACCCGCCGCTCGGCCTGCTCGACCGCCCCGACCACAGCGCTGAGCTCGTTGGCCCGCTTCCGCTCTTCCTTGGTACGCCGAACCCGCTCAAGCCTCCGCCCGAGCATCTCCCGGTCGTACGCCATCAGCCCGTCCAGCCGACCGGCGATCTCATTCAGGCTGGAGCCGTCGACGACCTCAGGACCGCCGCGACCACCCTCGGTGGTTCCATCGGCGCCGCTTTCAACGCCTCGGGGAGTACCGGATGGGGTTTCGGTGGATCCTCGGCTCCTTCCACCGCGGCGGCGTCGGCGGGAAGCCGGGGCTGGGGCGGGGGCGGGGGCGGGGGCGGGCGCGGGGGGAGTGGACTCGGTCCGGGCATCAGGCATAACCAGTCCAGTTTAGGCGGGCCACGCCAACCCCTCACCCCGTTTTGCCCCGGCCCCCACCACCGTTTCAGGGGTGAACCGCTCGAATCGCCCCTTCACCGTCTGCATACAAGGGCTGAACGGACATCGCGGGAGGTTAACCACTCAAACGGCCCAGGGGGCGAGACTGGGGCACCGGGCGCTGGATGCGGTCCGCGTGTGGCCGGGTCAGTCGTGGGGGGAGGCGACCTTGACCGCGAGTACCGGGACGGGCGACTCCAGCAGGACCCGCTGGGCGGTGCTGCCCAGGATGAGCTTGCCGACCGGGCTGCGGCGGCGGAGGCCGAGGACGATCAGCGCGACGTCGTCGGCGGCGGCTGCCTTGAGGAGGGCGCCGGCCACGTCGCCCTCGGAGAGGGCCTGCTGGATCGTCACCTCGACGCCCTGTTCGCGCAGCTTCGCCGCGGCGGCGGCCAACTCGTCGGCGTTGGCGTAGCGGGCGTCGATGTAGGAGTCCCCGCGGCTGGTGTTCAGCAGCAGGATCGAGGCCCCGCGCAGCTCGGCCTCGGCCGCCGCTGCGGCCAGCGCCGCCTCACCCTCGGGCGTTGGTACGTATCCGACGAGAATCTTCACGGCCCCCACTCTCCCATCAATCGCCCGCGCCGTCGGACAGGCGGCCCACATAGGGTCGTCACATGCCCGAACTCCAAGTGGTTCTCCCGGACGAGTCCGCCGCGATGCCGCCCGAGCGTCTCGTCGAGCTGGCGATCGCCGCCGAACAGCTCGGCTACGGCACGGCGTGGTTGCCCGACCACCTGCTCCCGCCAGGCGAGTTCGGTCCGACGTACGGCGGCGTCTACGAACCGCTGGTGACGATCGGCTACCTCGCCGCGCGGACGACCCGGATCCGGTTCGGTACGTCGGTACTCGTGCTCCCGCTGCGCAGCCCGTACGTCGTCGCGAAGCAGGCCGCGACGCTGCACCGGCTCTCCGGCGAACGGATCGTGCTCGGCATCGGCGCGGGGTGGGCGGAGGCCGAGTTCGCGGCGGTGGGTGCGGTGTTCGAGGAGCGCGGGCGGCGTACGGACGAGTCGCTCGGGATCATCCGCGATCTGTTCGAGGGCCGGGACCGGGGCGGCGTGTTCGAGCCCGCGGTGCGCGCGCCGCTGCCGGTGATGATCGGCGGTACGACGGGACCCGCGCTGCGTCGGGCCGCGCGGTACGGGGACGAGTGGCAGGGGCTCGGGCTGGACGGCGCCGGGTTCGCGGCGGCGGTCGAGAAGCTGCGGTCGTACGGCGACCGGCCGGTCCGGGTCGGGACGCGGCTCGACTGGTCCGCGGGTGAGCCGGACCCGGTCGTCGCGATGGCGCATGAGCTGGCCGATGCGGGGGCGGAGACGGTGGCGGTGTCGTTCGGGGACGAGAGCGGGGCGCTGGAGCGGATGACCCGGTTCCACGCCTTGTTCACGGCAGGGTTCACGGCAGGGTTCACGGCGGGGTTCACGGCGGGGTTCACGGCGGGGTTCACGGCGGGGTGAGGCGGTTGCGGAGCACCTTGCCGGTGGCGTTGCGGGGGAGTTCGTCGAGGATGACGACCTGGCGCGGGGTCTTGTAGCGGGCGAGGTTCGCCTTCACGTGGGCGATGAGTTCGTCCTCGGTGGCCGGCGCGGTGAGTACCACGTACGCGAGCAGCCGCTGGCCGAACTCGTCGTCGGGTACGCCGGTGACGACCGCCTCCGCGACGGCGGGATGCGCGGCGAGGCACTGCTCGACCTCGACCGGGTACACGTTCTCGCCGCCGGACACGATCATGTCGTCCTCCCGCCCGTCCACGTACAGCCGGCCGGCGGTGTCGAGGTGGCCGAGGTCGCCGGTGCTCATCCGGCCGTCGACGACGGTCTTGTTCGAACCGTCGGAGTACCCGCCGAACACCAGACCGCCGCCGGCGAAGATCCGTCCGGTCGTGCCGGGCGGCACCGTGCGGTCGAGGTCGTCGAGGATGCGGATCGAGCTGCCGAGACACGGGCGTCCGACGGTGCCCGGCGCTTCGATCAGGTCCGCCGAGGTGGCGATGGTGGCGATGCCGACCTCGCTGGATCCGTACGCGTCGCACAGCACCGGGCCGAACCGTTCGATGAACTCCGTGGCCAGCGGTGCGCCGAGTTGTGCGGCACCGGAAACGACCGCGCGAAGCGAACGCAGGTCGTACTCCGCGGTCGCCGTCGGGCCGAGGTCCAGCAGGCGCCGCAACATCACCGGTACCGCGACGACCGATCCCGCCCGGGTCGCCTCGACATCCGCCAGCAGCGTGGCAGCGTCGAACCGTGGCCGCAGTACCAACGGAGAGCCGAGGAACAACGCCAGCATCGAGGTCAGCAACCCGACCCCGTGGAACAACGGCGGAGCGATCACCATCGGCTCCGCGGCCCGAAGCCCGAACCGCTGCAACGCACTCCCGGTCAACCCCGCCAACCCCAACGCACCAGTCACCCGCGGCGCCCCCTTCGGCGCCCCCGTAGTCCCCGAGGTAAGCAGCGTGATGCGCCCAACCCGCACTCCGACGGGCGCCTCCGGAGTATCACTCCGAGCCAGCTCGTCCAAGGCGCCGGCGGACGTAACGGACGGGATGGTCGGGGATGGGGTGAACTCTGGGTCGTGGATCAGCAGGTCGGGGTGGTGCTGGTCGAGGACTGCTTGGAGTTGGGGTGGGGCGAACTCGGTGTTCACGAAGAGCACGTCGGCGCCGAGGCGGGAGGCTGAGAGCGTCGCCTCCAGGAAGCCGGCGTGGTTTCGGCAGAGGACCGCTACCTTGCGGCCGGCAACGATTCCGTACTGTGCATGCAGCCCGGCGGCGATGCGTTCGCACCGGGCGTCCAGCTCGGCGTACGTCAGCCGATCCTCTCCGCAGATCACCGCCGCCCGGTCCGGGAAGCGGATGGCGGCGACCGCGCCGAGGGTTGCCATCGACTGGCCCCACGTCCGCAGCGCCCGCTCGATCCGCACCAGCTGTGCCGGGCCGGCCGAGCGCCACACGCCAGATCTGACCAGCGCCACCGGCAACCCGCCGACCTCGGCCGCGCTGCGCACCAGCCATCCGGGCGGGCGCACCGGTCCGATCGGGTGGATCATCGCCTCTTCCCGCCTCCCGTACGCCGGAAGTACTGCTCCAGCAGCCGATCCGTCGGCACCCGCAGAAGGTTGCCCATGGCATCGGCCGGGCGGACGAACGGCGGCGTGATGTTGTGCGGCCGCTCCGCCACCGCCGTACACACCTGATCGGCGGCCTGCTCCGGCGACAGCCCGGGCAGCTTGTTCAGCAACGGCGTCGGCTCGCTCATCCGCGTGTGCACCAGCCCCATGTAGACCGTCGACGTCGTCACCCCGTCGCCGCGCACCTCCTGCGCCACGCACCGCAGCCACACGTCGAAGGCACTCTTCGACGCCAGGTACGCCGACCAGCGGGCCATCGGCGGCGTCCGCACCCCTGCGGTCGACACGTTCACGATGTGCCCGGACTGCCGCTCCCGCATCGAGGGCAGCAGCTCGAGCACGAGCTTCGCCGGCCCGAGATAGTTGACCGCGTTGGTCCGTTCGATGTCGTGGAACCGCTGGTAGGTGTCCGCGATCGACCGCCGGATCGACTTGCCCGCGTTGTTCACGAGTACGTCGACCCGCCCGTGCTCGGCGAGCACCGTCCGCACCAGCTCCTCGACCGCGCCCGGATCCGCCAGGTTCGCCGGGTACACGTACGCCGACCCGCCGCCGGTGCGGATCTCGTCGGCCACCACCTGCAGCTGCTCCTCGGTCCGGGCCACCAGCAACACGGTCGCCCCGGCCGCGGCCAGCCGCCGCGCGGTCGCCTCACCGATCCCGTACGACGAGCCGGTCACCAGGACGACCTTCCCGTGCACAGCAGCAGCGAGCCGTTCGTCGGAGATCCTGGTGTGTCCGTTCGTCAGCGCGACCAGCAACGACCACCCGACCGGACGCTTCGAAGCCACCATACAGGCGACATTACCCGCTGGTAGCGATCAACGGGAGCCCTCAACCCACTCTGAGCAACCACTCCCTCACGAACGCGCGCAGCAGCTCCGGCTGCTCGATCTGCAGGTTGTGCCCGGCCACGTCGACGACGGCGTACGTTGCCCGCGGATAGTGGGGGAGCAGCGTGAACTGGTCCTCGAACCCGGTCACCGCGTCCTGCCGCCCGCACAGGATCAGCGACGGCCCGAGGTACGGCGGACCGCTCTCCGGCGCGATCGTCAGCGCCCAGTTCTTCTGGATGCGCTCCATCGCGGCCTTGTCGGCGATCGCCAGCCCCGGCACCACATCGGAGCGGTACGCCGCCAAAGCCGCCGCGGTCTGCACCACCGCCAGGTCGGTGAAGTCCTCGCCCTCCTCGAGCGACTCGAGCACGCCGGGCTCGGTCCGCAGGACGACCTGCTCGGGCAGTTTCCGGTCCTTGTGCCAGAGCTCGCCGATCGGGCAGATCATCGCGAGACCGCGGACCTGCTCCGGTCGCTCGGCGACCAGTGCGCGCGCGAGGTACCCGCCGTACGACTCGCCGAGTAAGAGGAACGGCACGTCGCCGATCTGCTCGTCGATGAACTCCCGCAGCGCCGTCATGATCCCGTCCGAGCTGTCGATGTCGCCGGCTGGGCTCTGCCCCATCGCAGGCAGGTCCGGGTAGATCCTGCGGTAGCCGGTCAGCTCACCGAAGATCGGCTCCAGACAGCCGGTCATCAGCCGGTGGTCCGGCGACCAGCCGTGCAACGCGAGAACCGGGACGCCGTCGCCGTGAGACACGAAGTGCAGTGTCATCGAAGTGCCTTTCGCCGAGCAGGGGTTTAAGCGAAACCCAGTTGTAGCAAGCCCTTCCGACAGTTTTAGAGTCTGACCATGGCCCGTCGCTCAGCACTTCCCCCGATTCCCGCTGCCGCCGTACTCCGTGCTCGCCTGGACCGCGCCCGGGAGGCCGCGGCCGGGACTGGTTTGGTGATCGCGCCGGGCTCCGACCTGCGCTACCTGATCGGTCAGCCGGGCGGCTCGTTCGAGCGGCTCACCGCGTTGCTGATCCCGGCCGACGGCGCCCCGGCGCTCGTCGTACCGAAGCTGGAAGCGCCGGGGTACGACGGCTTGCCGCTCGAAGAGCTGGGCGTCGAGGTCGTGACCTGGGTGGACGGCGTCGACCCGTACAAGCTGGCCGCGGACCGGCTGGGCGGCGCGGCCAGGGTCGCGGTCAGCGACTTCACGCCGGCACTGCACGTGCTGGCGATCCGGGACGCGCTACCGAAGGCCGAGCAGGTGCTGGCCGGCCCGATCGTCCGCGAACTCCGGATGCGCAAGGACGCCGCCGAGATCGACGCGCTCCGGAAGGCGGGCGCCGCGATCGACCGCGTCCACGCCCGGGTCGGCGAATGGCTGCGCCCCGGCCGGACCGAGGCCGAGGTCGGCGCCGACATCGCGGCCGCGATCGTCGAGGAAGGCCACACCGGGGCAGACTTCGTGATCGTCGCCAGCGGCCCGAACGGCGCGAGCCCGCACCACGCGCTGTCCGACCGCGTGATCGAGGCCGGCGACGTGGTGGTCGTGGACATCGGCGGACCGGTCGCCGAGGGCTACAACTCGGACTCCACCCGGACGTACGCCGTCGGTGCGCCGCGGGACGCCGACGTGGCCGCGACGTACGCCGTCCTGCAGGAGGCGCAGCAGGCTGCCGTGGACGCCGTACGGCCAGGTGTGACCGCGGAGTCGATCGACGCGGCCGCGCGGAACGTGATCGCGGCGGCCGGGTTCGGCGACTACTTCATCCACCGGACCGGGCACGGGATCGGGCTGGACGTGCACGAGGAGCCGTACATCGTCGCGGGCAACGACCTGACGCTGGAGCCGGGTATGGCGTTCAGCGTCGAGCCAGGCATCTACCAGGCCGGCCGCTGGGGCGCGCGCATCGAGGACATCGTCGTCGTCACCGCGGACGGTGTGGAGCCGATGAACAAGCAGCCGCACGACCTGGTCGAGCTCTGAGAGGGTGTCTGAGCACCCTCTAACTCGCCCGGAACGTCTTGCGGTAGGCGAGCGGGGAGACCCCGAGCTCCGACCGCAGGTGGTGTCGCAGGGAGGCCGCCGTACCCAGGCCGGCCTCCTCGGCGATCCGGTCGACGGGCAGGCCGGTCGTCTCCAGCAGGTGGCACGCGTGCCGCACCCGCTGCTGCAGCAACCACGTCCCGGGCGACTGCCCGGTCTCGGCCTTGAAGCGCCGGCTGAACGTCCGCACGCTCATCTGCGCGTACGCCGCCATCGCCGACAGGCTCATCTCGGTGCTCAGGTGCCGCAGTGCCCACGCCCGGGTCGGCGACGTACCCTCGCTGCCTTCCTCGGGTACGGCGTGCTCGATGAACTGGGACTGGCCGCCGTCGCGCCAGGGTGCCACGACACAGTGCCTGGCGGCCCGGTTGGCGACCTCGCTGCCGAAGTCGCGGCGGATCAGGTGCAGGCAGAGGTCGATGCCTGCGGCGAGACCGGCCGAACTCAGGACGTCGCCGTCGTCGATGAACAGCCGGTCCTCGTCGAGCTTCACCTGTGGATAAACGCTGCGGAACAGCTCGGCCCGCTCCCAGTGCGTGGTCGCTGGACGGCCGTCGAGGTACCCGGCGGCGCCGAGGACGAACGCGCCGGTGCAGATCGACGCGATCCGGGTGCCGGGCCGGATGGTGGCGAGCGCGGCGGCGAGGTCGTCAGGCAGCGTCCCGTCGTACCGCGGCTGGCGGATGTAGGTGCCGGGGACGATCACGGTGTCCGCCGCCGCGAGGGCTTCGGGGCCGTGATCCGGGGTGAGCGTGAACCCGGCGCCGGCCCGGACCGGTCCGCCGAGGCCGCAGACGCGGACGTCGTACAGCTTGCTGCCGTCGGCCGTGGTGGCGGCGCCGAACACGGTCGGCGGGATGGTGAGGTCGAACCCGACGACCGGTTCGAGTGCGAGCACCGCGATCACGTGCGGGTTCGAGGACGACGGGCGACTCATGGCCATATCTTGACACAGGTTGACTATGTGGCCACTAGTTCGATGGGCGTCGAACTGGCACTCTGGTCCGGTGACGCAGATTGTGGAGACGAAGAAGGCTCCCCGGGTGCACCTGGCCTGGGCGGTCGCGGTGGTCGGCTTCGTGACGCTGATCGGGGCGGCCGGCTTCCGGTCGGTGCCGAGCGTGCTGCTCGACCCGTTGCACGAGGAGTTCGGCTGGTCGCACGCGACGATCTCGACGGCGGTGTCGATCAACCTGCTGCTGTACGGCGGCATCTCGCCGTTCGCGGCCGCGCTGATGGATCGGCTCGGGCTGCGGAAGGTGGTCGGCGGGGCGCTCGTGCTGATCGCGTTGGGCAGCGGGCTGACGGTGTTCATGACCGCGCCGTGGCAGTTGCTGCTCTGCTGGGGCCTGCTGGTCGGTGTCGGTACGGGCTCGATGTCGATGACCTTCGTCGCGACGATTACCGGCCGCTGGTTCGTCCATCGTCGCGGTCTGGTGACCGGAATCCTCACCGCGGCGGGTGCTACCGGTCAGCTGATCTTCCTGCCGCTCATCGCGTCTCTTGCCGCGCGGTACGGGTGGCGGGTCCCTGCGCTTGTGGCAGCCGGTGCTGCGTTGGCCGTCGTACCGCTGGTGCTCCTGTTCCTGCGGGACTTCCCGAGTGACGTGGGGCTCCGCGCGTACGGCGCTCCGGAGGGCAGTACTGCGGGGCAGCGGGTCGTGGCGACCGGTAGTAGTGCCATGCGGGCGTTGAACGCGCTGCGGTTGGCGGTGCGGCGGCCGGCGTTCTGGATGCTGGCTGGTGGGTTCGCGATCTGTGGTGCGTCGACGAACGGGCTGGTCGGTACGCACTTCGTCACGGCCGCACACGACCACGGGATGCCTGCGACGACCGCTGCCTCGCTGCTGGCGCTGGTCGGCCTGTTCGACGTGGGCGGGACGATCTTCTCCGGGTACCTGACCGATCGGTGGGACCCGCGGTACCTGCTGATCGCGTACTACTCGCTGCGTGGCCTGTCGCTGCTGGTGCTGCCGTCGCTGCTAGGCCCGACCGCCGCTCCCAGTACGTGGGTGTTCATCATCTTCTACGGGCTCGACTGGGTGGCGACAGTGCCGCCGACCGTGGCGTTGTGCCGGGAGTGGTTCGGGCAGGACGGGCCGATCGTGTTCGGCTGGGTGTTCGCGTCGCACCAGGTGGGTGCCGCGCTGGCTGCGACGGGTGCGGGTGTGATCCGGGACGCGCAGGGCAGCTACAACCTGGCGTGGTACCTGGCCGGCGGGCTGTGTGCTGGGGCCGCGTTGATGTCCGCGAGCATCGGGCGCCGGGTCGTGCCTGCCTGATCCCGTCCGCTAGCCTCGATCTAAGTTGAGGTTGGAGGGCAGGGCGATGGACATCGAGCCGGGTGAGCTGACTGTCGGGCAGCTGTCGCAGCGCAGCGGGGTGGCGATCTCGGCGCTGCACTTCTACGAGCGCCAGGGGCTGATTCTCAGTCGCCGTACGTCGGGGAACCAGCGCCGCTACAAGCGCGACACGTTGCGGCGGGTGGCGCTGGTCCGGATCGCCCAGCGGGTCGGCATCCCGCTCGCCGAGGTGGCCGCGATCCTCAACCTGCTGCCGGAGAACCGGACGCCGACCCGCGCCGACTGGGAACGGATCTCGGAGTGCTGGCAGGTCCAGCTCGACCGCCGGATCCTGCATCTCGAACAACTCCGCGACGACTTCAAGGACTGCGTCGGCTGCGGCTGCCTGTCCATCGACCGCTGCGCCCTCGCCAACCCCCACGACACCCTCGCAACCACCGGCCCCGGCCCCCGCCGGCTCCTCGCCGCCGACGGCGAACCCTGCCATCCCGGCAAGTGCGCCTGACCTGTTATCCACAGGCGGACTGTCGCGGCGAGCGGGTTGGGGGTGGGGGCGTCTAGGGTTTCCGGCATGAGCGAGACCGACTCGATGGTGATGCTGACCGAGGCCCGGGCGAAGGTTGCGGGTGACGTGATCCATGCGATCGCGGGTGCCGACGCGCGGTTGCGGGCGGATCAGGAGACCGCGGTCGCGGCGCTGTGTGAGGCGGCGGCGCGGGTGCTCGTGGTGCAGGCGACCGGCTGGGGCAAGTCCGCGGTGTACTGGGCCGCGACCGCGATCCGCCGGGCGGAGGGATTCGGGCCGACGCTGGTGGTCTCACCGCTGCTCTCGCTGATGCGGGACCAGGTCGCCGCCGCCAGTCGCGCGGGGCTGCGGGCCGCGACGTTGAACTCGAACAACATCGACGCCTGGTCGGAGATCGAGCACGACCTGCGCTCGGGCGGCATCGACGTACTGCTGGTGTCCCCGGAGCGCCTGGCGAACCCGGGATTCGGGCGGCGGGTGCTGGACGGGCTCGCCGGGAACATCGGGCTCCTGGTGATCGACGAGGCGCATGCGGTGTCGGACTGGGGGCACGACTTCCGGCCCGACTACCGGCGGGTGTCCGACGTACTGCAGAAGCTGAACCCGGACACTCCGGTGCTGGCGACGACGGCGACCGCGAACTCGCGGGTGACGGACGACGTCGCGAAGCAGTTGGGCGCGTCGACGTTGGTACTGCGCGGTCCGCTGGCGCGGTCGAGTCTGCAGCTTGCGGTGGTGGATGCGCTGTCGCCGCTGGACCGGTTCGCGTGGGTGGTCGACGTGCTGCCGCAACTGCCGGGGTCGGGGATCGTGTACGCGCTGACCGTTGCGGATGCGCAGCGGCTGGCGGCGGTGGTCCAGGAGGTGCACGGGCGGGACGTGCCGGTGGCGGCGTACACCGGCCAGCTGGAGGCGGGGGAGCGGGAGAGTCTCGAGGATGCGCTGCGCGACAACAGGCTGAAGGCGTTGATCGCTACCTCGGCGCTGGGGATGGGGTACGACAAGCCGGATCTCGGGTTCGTGGTGCACGTCGGTTCGCCGCCGTCGCCGGTGTCGTACTACCAGCAGGTCGGGCGTGCCGGTCGCGGGATCGACCATGCGGTGGTGGCGCTGCTGCCGTCGGATGCCGACTCGGGCGTCTGGGACTACTTCGCGACCGCGACGATCCCGGTGCCGGAGAACGTGCAGCGGCTGTTGCGCGCCCTGGAGAGCTACGACCCGGATCAGCCCGCGACGGTGCCGGCGCTGGAGGCCGAGACCGGGCTGCGGCGGACGCGGGTCGAGCTGATGCTGAAGCAGCTGGCGGTGGACGGGGTCGTGGAGCGGGTCGAGCGCGGGTGGTTGCGGACCGCCGCCGAGTGGACGTTCGACGCCGCGCACTACGACGGCATCGTGTCGGTGCGGCGGCGCGAGGCGGACATCATGCGGGCGTACACCCGCGGCGACCGTTGCCTGATGCAACTGCTCCAGGAGTCGCTGGACGACCCGTCCGCGGAGCCGTGCGGGCGGTGCTCGGTGTGCCTCGGGGAGTTGCCGGAGCCGCTGGTGTCACGGCCGGATCCGGAGACGGTCGCGGCGGTGACGCGGTTGCTGCGCGGCGAGGTGCACGTGCTGGAGCCGCGGAAGATGTGGCCCGGCGGGGCGTTCGGTGCCCGCGGCAAGATTCCGCCCGCGCTGTCCGCCGAGCCCGGCCGGATCATCGTGTACGCCGATGCGCCGGAGTGGCGGGAGGTGTTGCAGGGCGCGTTCAGCGGTACGCCGACGCACGACGCCGTCGAGGCGCTGAAGGCGGGCGCCGTCGCCGCGCTGTCCCGCTGGCGCGGCGCGTGGTCGGCCCGCCCCGAGGTCGTCGTACCACTGGCCGCCGGCGGCCACCCCGACCTGACGTCGGTCGTAGCCGACCACGTGGCCGGAGTGGGCCGCCTCGACCGCGCCGAGCTGACCGTCAACCGCACCGGCTACACCGACGATCTCTCCTCAGCAGAAGAAGCCAAGGTGTGGCGAGACGGCATCGTGGTGGACCCCACCACAACTCAATCCGTCACCGGCCGCACAATCCTCCTGCTGGTAGACGCAACCTCATCCCAGTGGCCAGTAACCGTAGCCACCGCCAAACTCCGCGAGGCAGGTGCCACAGCCGTCCTCCCCCTGATAATCCACAAGCGCCCCTAGGCGGCGGCTGAGGTCTCCAGCAAGGATTTCAGGTCCGCCAGCAGCCGCGGCCAGCCGTCCTGCACCATGGTCCGCGTCGTGCTGCCCGGCTCGAACCCGGTGTGTACGACGGTCAGCTTCACCTGGTCGTCGACCGGCTCGAGCTCGAACACCGCCGTCGACAGCGGCTCCCGGCTGGTCGCCTCGTACACCTCGTCGGTGAACCCGACCGAGTCCGCGAACTCCCGCGTGATGTGGTGCCAGGTGTAGGAGAGCCGCGTGTACGGCGTGTGCTCGACGACGACCTGGCCCGGCCCGGCGATCGCCACGTCGCCCTTGTGCCAGATCATCTCGGAGCCGGGCTTCCAGTCGGTCTCGTGGTGCAGCTCCCAGTACTGCTCGGTGAACGCCGGATCGGTGAGCGCCTGCCACAGCCGCTCGGGCGTGGTCCGGATGTAGGTCGTGTACACGAAGTCGTTCACAGTCGTCTCCAAGGAGGTCTTGAGGACGGCCAGCAGCTGGACCCGTCGTCGGTCGTACTGCTGGATCCACCGGTCCGCGATCGCGTTGATCGGCTCGGCGTTCAGGTGGTGCAACTTCTCCCGCCCGCGCCACACGGTGGTGATCAGGTTCGCGCTCTCGAGGACGGCGAGGTGTTTGCTCACGGACTGCCGGGCAATGTCCAGCTCGGCGCACAGCTCCCGCAGGGTCTGCCCGTTCCGCGCGTTGAGCAGGTCGAGTAGCTGCCGCCGGCTGGGGTCCGCCAGCGCCCGGAACACCTCGTCGTCCATCGCACTCCCGATCCAGAAAGGCAGCCGTCCGGCTGCATGACCAGGATAGGCAGCCGGTTGGCTGCACGTCAAACCCGGTTGACGGATGGGTGAGGATGGCTGCGTGGAGATCACCAGCCTCGGCTTCCGTACCGACCTGCTGCTGCTCGAGCAGGGTGGCAGCGTGTTCCGCGACACCGGCGAGTACGTCGTCGTCCGCACGCCGCAGAACCCCGGCTTCTGGTGGGGCAACTTCCTGCTCTACCGGACGCCGTTCGCGCCGGACGACACCAAGCTCCGAACGGACGACTTCCGCCGCGAGTTCCCGGACGCGAAACATGTTGCGTTCGGCATCGACAGCACCGACGGCGACCCGGGTGCCGTGGACGAGCTGACCGCGGCCGGGTTCGACGTCGAGCCCAATGTGGTGATGACCGCGGACCGGGTCGTCCCGCCGCCGCGCCCGAACGAGCAGGCGACGTACCGGTTCCTGACCAGCGACGACGACTGGGAGCAGGTGTACGAGCAGAGCCTGGCCTGCTCGGTGTTCACGGTCGACGACGACCACCAGGAGTTCACCCGGCGCAAGCTCGCGGCGAAGCGGGACGTGGTCGACTCGGGGCACGGCGAGTGGTTCGGCGCGTTCGACGGGGACCGGCTGCAGAGTTCGCTCGGGCTGATCTTCGACGGTAGCGGGCTGGCCCGTTTCCAGAACGTGCAGACCTCGCCGGAGGACCGCGGCCGCGGCCTGGCCGGCACGCTGGTGCACCACGCGTCGACGTACGGGCTGACCAAGGCGCGGAGGCTGGTGATGGTGGCGGACCCGGAGTACCTGGCGATCCGGGTCTACCGGTCGGTGGGCTTCACGGACTCGGAGACCCAGCTCGGGATCATCCGCCCGCCTGCGTGACAGACTGGCCCGCATGAGTCGGGTTGTGCTGGTCACCGGAGGAAGTCGCGGGATCGGGGCGGCCGCCGCGCTCGCGCTGGCCGCGGACGGTTGGGACGTCGGGGTGAACTACCGGACGCGGGCCGACGAGGCCGCGGGGGTGGTGAAGGCGTGCGAGGAACGCGGCCGGCGGGCGATCGCCGTCCAGGCCGATGTGGTCGAGGCGGACCAGGTCGAGCGACTGTTCGACACGGTGACCGCCGAGCTCGGCCCGATCGGTGCCGTGATCAACAACGCCGGCGTGGTCTCGCCGTCCGGCCGCGTCGCGGAGTACGACGCCGCGCGCCTCGAGCGGGTGTTCCGGATCAACTCGATCAGCGCCTTCCTGGTCGCCGGCGCCGCGGTCCGCCGGATGTCCACGGCGTACGGCGGCAAGGGCGGCGTCATCGTCAACGTATCGTCGCGCGCCGCGGTGCTCGGGTCGGCCGGGGAGTACGTCGACTACGCCGCGAGCAAGGCGGCCGTGGACGCGCTGACGGTTGGCCTGGGCAACGAGGTCGCGAAGGAAGGCGTTCGCGTGCTCGGCGTCCGCCCCGGGCTGATCGCGACCGGCATCCACGAGCCCGGCCGGCTGGACCGGATCGGTACGACGCCGCCGCTGGCCCGTCCGGGGAAGGCCGAGGAGGTCGCCGAGGTGATCGCGTTCCTGGCGTCGGACCGTTCGTCGTACATGACCGGGTCGACCGTTGACGTCGCCGGTGGCCGCTAAAGCACTGCGCCCCGTCGACCTGGCCCGTCGCGCCGGGGTCTCGACCCAGCTCGTCCGCAACTACGAGGCGGACGGCATCCTGCCGCCGTCGCCGCGCTCGGACAGCGGGTACCGGCAGTACGGGCCGGAGCATGTCCAGGCGTTGCTGACGTACCGCGCGCTCGCGCCCGGGTTCGGTGCGGAGACGGCGACGGCGATCATGCGCGCCGTACACAACGACGACGAAGCGCTCGCGTACAGACTCGTCGACGCGGCTCATGCCGCGCTCCACGAGCAACGACGGGCAACGGACGCCGCGAGCGATGCGCTCGCCGCGTTGGCGGCGGAGTACGTCGACGAGCAACCGGTGACGGGTCCGTCGTTGCTCGTGGGGGAGTTGGCGCATCGGCTCGGCATCCGGCCGTCGGCGCTCCGCGTCTGGGAGGCTGCCGGCCTGCTGGCGCCGACGCGTGAGCCGGGGACGAAGTACCGCCGCTACGGCCCCGAGGAGGTCCGGGACGCGCGGATCATCCATATGCTCCGCCAGGGCAGGTACTACTTCGAGCAGATCAAGCCCGTCCTCGACGGACTACGCCGTACCGGCAGCACCGAGGCGCTCCGGACTGCGATCGCCGAACGCCGAGCCGCCCACGACCGCCAGACCAAGGCGATGCTGTACGGCGCCGCGCTGCTGCATGAGCTGATCACCCAGGCTGATCACCCAGGCTGATCACTGAGGCTGATCACTGAGGGACCGCGAGCCGTGTCGGCACCGACCGTCCCCGCACCGTGACCAGGTCGCTCGGCTGCCACTGATCCGACTCGGCCGTCTCCGCTTCCTCGACGGCGGTCATCGACGCGATCAGCCGCCCGGGCGCGGTCTTCGCAAGCTCACTCAGCCGGGCCGCCTCGTTCACCGGATCACCGATCACCGTGTATTCGTGCCGCCGTACGTCGCCCACCGTGCCGGCCACCACGATGCCCGCGGTGATCCCGAGCCCGGCCGTTGCCTCGGGCAACTCGTCGGCCAGCCGCCGGGCCAGCTCCCGCCCCGCGGCGAGCTCACTGCCCGCCGGGTCCGGCAGCTCGGCCGGCGCGCCGAAGATCGCCAGCGCGGCGTCGCCCGCGAACTTGTTCACGAACCCGCCTTGCCGGTCCACCTCGGCGACCACGATCGCGAAGAACCGGTTGAGCAGCTGCACCACCTCGGTCGGCGGCCGCTGGTTCGCCAGCTCGGTCGAGCCGACCAGGTCGACGAACAGTACGGCGGCGAACCGCTCCTCGCCGCCGAGCCGGTCGCTGGTCAGCGCCTCCCGGACGACGCCGGGACCGACGTACCGCCCGAAGACGTCCCGGATCCGCTCGCGTTCGCGGAGCCCGTCGGTCATCCGGTTGAACCCGGCCTGCAGCGACCCCAGCTCGGTGCCGTCGAAGACCGGGATGGTGACGTCCAGCCGGCCCTCGCCGATCAGGCTCAGCGCGTCCCGCACCGAGCGGACCGGCGCCACCACGGACTTCGCCGACAACCAGGTGAGCAGGTATCCGTTGCCGAGCGCCACGATGCCCAGGGCAAGGACCACGACGGCCATCCGGGTCGTGGTCACGTCCCGCTCGATCAACGCGAGTACGGCGGCCAGCATCAGGCCAGCGACCGGTACGGCGGATCCGACCGTCCAGAAGAACAACGTCCGCGCCTTCAACCCGGCCGCGAGCAGCCGCCGCGGAGGCGACGAGTCGGCCAGCGCCCGTGCCGCGACCGGACGGAGCGCGAACTCGGTGAGCAGGTACGACACCGAGCAGGTGATGATCGCACCGTCGATCACCGTCAGCGCGACGCGCAGCGCGTTCGCGGGCTGCAGCATCAGCGTCATCACGGTGAAGAACACGGCGGCGACCAGCCAGAGGCCCGCCTCGATCAGCGTCAGCCGCAGCGGCAACTGCAGCGTGGCGATCTGCTCCTGCCGGGTGGCCGGCCGCCCCAGCTCGATCCAGCGGGTCACCCGCCGCGTCAGCCGCCGGCTCCAGACGACGCCGATCGTCATCGCGATCACGAGGTACGCCGGAATCACGATCGCGTCGACGAGTTGCAGCTGGTCGACCAGCGACGGGCCGGGCAGCACGAAGACCGCCAGTACGAACACGACCAGCGCGCCGATCAGGTTGGTACCGATGCAGAACGTGGCCATCAGGATCTGCAACCGGATCCGCAGCCGCCGGGTGCTCTGGTCGGCCGAGCCGAGCAGCCAGGACCCGAACGGCCGTCTACTCAGCACAGGCTCAGGATTCCCCTGGACGGTCCGCTGGATGGTCATACGCCCTAGTCTGCCAAGTCAGGACCGAAGCGGGGTTTTGGCACGGTGGTGCGTTTGGCCCAGATTGGCCGCCCGATCCGGCCGGGACGTGGGTACTGTTCCTCGGACGCCTCACTCGGGGAGCTTCCCTTGACGCACGATCGCCACTCCTATGCCGAGCCGGACCGGGTTCGGACGACCCATCTCGAGCTCGACCTCGCGCTCGACTTCGGTCAGCAGGTGCTGTCCGGCAGCGCGACGCACACGCTCGCCTGGACAGACGCCGCCGGGGACCGACTGGTTCTCGACACCCGCGACCTCACGGTGCTCGGTGTCGAGGGGCAGACCAACGACGGCTGGGTGCCGTTGCAGTACAGCCTCGCCGACGCCGATCCGGAGCTCGGTTCCGCTCTGACGATCACGACCGCGGGCCATCCGCGGGTGAAGGTCAGCTACCGGACCGCGCCGACCGCGACCGGTCTGCAGTGGCTGGATCCGGCGATGACGGCCGGTGGTGTACTGCCGTTCATGTTCAGCCAGTCGCAGGCGATCCACGCCCGCAGCTGGGTCCCGGTGCAGGACACCCCGAGCGTCCGGTTCAGCTACGCCGCGCACGTCACGGCGCCGCCGGAGCTGATGGTGCTGATGAGCGCCGACAACGGGACGGCCTCGCGGCGTACCGGCTCGTACGACGTGGTGATGCCCGAGCCGATCCCGTCGTACCTGCTGGCGATCGCGGCCGGCGACCTGGTGTTCGAGCCGCTCGGCGAGCGGTCCGGGGTGTGGGCCGAGCCCGCGACGGTGCGGAAGGCGGCGACCGAGTTCTCCGACACCGAGGAGATGATGCGGGTCACCGAGGAGCTGTTCGGCCCGTACCGCTGGGGCCGCTACGACCTGCTCGTGCTCCCCCCGTCCTTCCCGTACGGCGGGATGGAGAACCCGCGGATGACGTTCGCGACACCGACCGTGGTGATCGGCGACAAGTCGCTGGTCAGCGTGATCGCGCACGAGCTCGCGCACAGCTGGTCGGGCAACCTCGTCACGCAGGACAGCTGGGACGACATCTGGCTCAACGAGGGCTTCACGTCGTACGTCGAGAACCGGATCGTCGAGGCCGTGTACGGGACCGAGTTCTCGGTGATGGAGACCGCGATCAAGCAGCACGCGACCGTGGTGAAGCTGGACCCGCTGACGCCGGCCGAGCTCGCGGTCGAGCTGCCCGGGCTGCACCACCGGTCGGAGTACCACGGGACGACGTCGACCGGGCCGCTGAAGGGGTCGTGGTTCCTGTCCTGGCTGGAGGAGCGGTTCGCGCGGGAGGTGTTCGATCCGTTCCTGCGCGGGTACTTCGACCGGTTCGCGTTCCGCAGCATCAACACCGACGACTTCGTCGAGCACCTGCGCGAGCACCTGATCACGCCGCGCCCGGACGTGGTGACGGATGCCGAGCTGGCCGCGTGGCTGTACGAGCCGGGCATCCCGGCGTTCGCGGAGCGGGCGGTGTCGGCGCGGTTCCAGGTCGTTGACGAGGCGCGCAGTATGTGGCTGACGACGGGCGAGCTGCCGCACGGCGCGGAGCGGTGGACGACGCAGGAGTGGCTGCGGTTCCTGGACGCGGCTCCCGACGTACTGAGCCCGTTGTTGCTGCAGCAACTGGACCGCGCGTTCGGCCTGACCGGCACCGCGAACGGCGAGATCGCCCGCCGCTGGTACCAGATCGTTGCCGCCAGCAGCTACGAGGCGGCGTACGCCGAAATGGCCGAGTTCCTGACCATGGTCGGCCGGATGAAACTGGTCCTGCCCGTCTACCAGGCCCTGGCCGGCACCGACCGAGCCTTCGCCGCCGAAGTCTTCGCCAAGGCCCGCCCCGGCTACCACCCCATCACAACAGCAGCGGTGCAGAAGATCCTGGGTCAATGAGGTCCAGCTTGCGGCGGTGGACCTGGCGCTGCGGGCGGTAGCCCAGGCGGTCGTTGGTGCGGCGCATCGGGGTGTTGGTGTCGACGGTGTCGGTGAGGAGGCCGTCGAGGTCGGGGAAGCGGTGGCGGACTTCGTGGATCTGGGCGGCCTTCATCCACAGCGCCAGCCCGCGGCCGCGGTGCTCCGGCAGGACGGCCGTGCCGTACAGCTGACCGTCGCCCTTCCCGTCACCCGGTACGACGACCTCGGTGAAGCCGGCCATCCGCCCGGCGCGGTCCAAGGCCGCGACGACGGACAGGTGGTCGCCGCGCTGCTCGATCAACCGTGCCGCGTGCCGGGTCCGATCGACGTCCCACACGTCGGCCCCGGCCGAGATCGACCCGGTCGGAGCGTCGGCCATCCCGGCTCGCGCATCGGTGAACGTCTGCACGAGATCGTCCGGCGCGACCCCCTCCCACGACACCAGCCGATACCCGGGAACAGCAGGTACGTCGGGTGTCCGGTGGGCGAGGTCGAGCCGCGCGTAGACCAGCGTCAGCCCGATCCCGAACCCTTGCTGCTGCAGGAACCGGTCGCCGGCCGACCCGGCGTCGACGTCGGTGATCAGCGTCCGTATGTCGTGGTCGCGCGCGCTGCCGGCCACCGCGCGCAGCAGCAGCGTGCCGATCCCGTGCCGGCGTTCGGCCGGATGCACTGTCAGCTCGAAGTCCGCGAGATGCGCATGCGTACCGCGGCTGTCCAGCCGGAGGAACGCGGATCCGGCCGGCGTACCGTCGCCGTGCGCGGCCAGCCACGCGATCCGGCGGCTGAACGGACGGTAGTCGGGGTCGGTGAGCGGAATCAGTGTGATGGTCAAGCCGTCAACATAACGCGATCAGCGGCCGACGGCGTAGCCCTGCATGCCGCGGGGGTTCGCGGCTGCTGCGAGGATCCCGTCGGATTCCTTGCGTACGGCGCACAGGCGGCCGAGGCTCCACGGATCCGACTCGGTGACGACGTGCCCACGCCGTACCAAGTCGTCACGGACGTGCGCGCCGACCCGGCTCTCCACGACCAACCCGCCCGGCTCGGTCGCCCGCGGGTAGAACGACGACGGGAATCCGGTGGTGTGCCACGCCGGCGCATCGATCGCCTCCTGCAGCTCGAGGCCCGCACCGAGATGCCGCAACAGGAACAGCAACTGCCACTGATCCTGCTGATCACCACCAGGCGACCCGCACGCCATCACCGCCGCCCCGTCGCGCAGTACGAGCGTCGGAGTCAGTGTCGTCCGCGGCCGCTTGCCCGGGGCCAGTGACGCCGGCAACCCCTCCTCGAGCCAGAACATCTGCGCGCGACTCCCGAGACAGAACCCGAGCTCCGGAATCGTCGGCGACGACTGCAACCACCCGCCGCTCGGCGTCGCCGAGATCATGTTCCCCCACCGGTCGACGACATCCACATGACACGTGTCTCCCCGCATCTCGCCGACCGGCGACACCGTCGGCTCCCCGGTCGTCGCATCGCCCGTCTCGTTGCCGGCAGCAACCGACGGCAGCACCGGCGCGCGTCCGTCCGGCCGACCGGGACGGAGCTCCAGCGACGCGTCCGCTCCGACCAGCTTCGCCCGCTCGGCGGCGTACGCGGGGGAGAGGAGCGTCTCCAGCGGTACGTCGGCGGCGTCGCCGTACCAGGCCTCGCGATCGGCGTACGACAGCTTCATCACCTCGACCGTCGTGTGCACGCCCTCCGCGCTGTCGAGGTCGACCTCGCCGAGTGCCGCGAGTACGGCGAGCGACTGCAGCAGCGCCGGGCCCTGGCCCCACGGACCGGTCTTCGCGACAGTGTACCCGTTCCAGTCGTACGTCGCCGGGTCCTCCCAGCTCGCCTCGAACGCGGCCAGGTCCGCGCCGGTGATCAGCCCGCCATGATCCTCGCCGCTCGAGTCCCGGTGCGGAATCCGCGAGAACCTGTCGATCGCGTCCGCGACGAACCCTTCCCGCCACGCCTTCCTGGCCCCCTCGATCTGCTCCTGCCGATCGGCGCCGGTGGCTTCCCGCACCAGCCGTTCGAGGGTGTCGGCGTACGCCGCGTTGCTGAACCGCCCCGTCACCGGACGCCCGTCCTTCAGCCAGAGCGCGGCCGACGTAGGCCAGTGCTGCTCGAACAGCTCCTGCACCGTCGCGATCGTGTCCGCGATCCGCGGCACCAGCGGGTGCCCGTTCCGCGCATACTCGATGGCCGGCTCGAGTACGACGCTGAGCGGCAGCGTGCCGTGATCGCGGAGCAGGAGCAGCCAGGCGTCGACCGCGCCGGGAACGGTCGCCGCGAGCGGTCCGGACCCGGGAACGAGGGTGAGCCCGAGCGACCGGTAGTGCTCGATGGTCGCAGCGGCCGGCGCGACACCTTGCCCGGACAGCACCCGCGGCGCCGGGTCGTCCGCGGTCGCGATGATCGCCGGTACCTCACCGCCCGGGCCGTTGAGGTGCGGCTCGACCACGTGCAGCACGAACCCGGCAGCGGCGCCCGCATCGAACGCGTTCCCGCCGAGCTCGAGAATCCGCATCGCCGACTGCGACGCGAGCCAATGCGTGGACGAGACCATCCCGAACGTACCGCGCAGCGTCGGACGGGTGGTGAAGGTCATGGGGCCTCCCGGCCTGGACTGAGGAGTGGAGGGAGCGAAGTGACCGGAGCGACGAGGGAAGATCGGGAGCAACAGCCCCGTGACATCGCCGGCGCCGGGGGCCCGGCAATATGCACTGTCATGGAGCGGCTCCTTGGGTGCGGCGTACGTCTGGTCCGGTTCCGTCGTCGGTCACGAGGTGGCAGGCCACCTGGTGTCCACCTTCGCCGATCGTGCGCGGTTCCGGCGCGACCGTCCGGCATGTGTCCACCGCGACCGGGCATCTGGTGTGGACGCGGCAGCCGGGCGGCGGGTCGATCGCCGACGGGAGGTCGTCGCCGAGCGGCCTTGCTGAAGCCGGAGTGGCTCGCCGCCGATGTCGCCGACCGAGGATCCGGCCGGTTCGCTCGACCCGGGGTCAGAACCAGCGCGACCACGGCCGCGCCGGTCCCGACAAGGTTCCCGCGGCCGGTACCAGCCTGCACAAGTGATTCGGCGAGCCCTTGCGACCTGCCGCCGGGACCGTCAGACCAGGCCGTCAAACCGTGACCGGATAGGTCAGGTCCCCTTGAGGTACGGCATGGTCGCCGAGTGCGAGCGCCATCAGGTTCGGGCCGTCGTACTGCGGGTGATGGATGCCGAACCCGGTCGCTTGCCGGAAGCCGAACCGAGGGTAGTACTCCGCGTGTCCGAGCACGACGACAGCAGGCTCGACGCGATCACGCGCCGTCGCGAGCGCGGCCCGCACGGCGGCGCCACCGGCCCCTCGGCGCTGGTACGCCGGCAGCACGGCGACCGGTCCGAGCGACAGGATCGGTACGTCGCCGACGTGACAGCGGGTGAGCAACGCGTAGGCGACCGGCCGGTCGTCGGGGGTGGTGGCAACGAACATCAGCCCCGGGATCCAGGCGGCCGGCTCGGCGCGGTGCGCGTCGAGGAAGCCGACCTCGAACTCGCGGCCGAAGGCGTCCCGGGTGATGTCGCGAAGGGTTTCTACGTCGGATTCGGTCTCGACACGGGTGTTCCAGGAGTTGGACAACGGAGGTCCCTTTCAAGAGTCGGAGAGTGCGGTTGAACGACCGTGTTCGCTGCCGGACGTGCGGCAGCGCGGAATCGCGCGATCATCAACCCACCTCCTTCACTCCGAAACCCGGACCAACTTTAGGCGAGTGTGGGGCGTCAGTCATGCGAGTTTGCCGACGCCGCCGAACGAGGCGAACTTCAGGAGAGGCGCTCGCAGGTCTGCTCGCCATGAGCCCAGTCCTGACTCACCACTCGACGACGAGCGGGTCCTTGGACGGCGGCCCGCTCGGCGTCCAGATGCCGTCGATCAGCCGGTACGGATGCCACCGACCTTCACGATCGAGGCGGAGCTGCGTGTCCGGACCGAGCGTCAACTGGTTGGCCCACGCGGTGATGGTGAGGTCGTCGTCGGCCGCCTGCAGCTCGGTCCGCCCTCGGTTCAGCTCGGCCGCGTCGGGCGTCCAGGTGTGTGCCAGTACGTCGAGACCGGGCGCACCGCCGTACCGCCAGGCTTGGATGCCGAGGGCAAGCTCTTCGCCGGCGCCGAGGTGGGGAAAGTCGGCGGCCAAGCGGATGGTGTCGTGCCACTCGTCCAGCGGCTGCGGTACGGCGGCGTTGTGCAGCAGCGCGCCCAGGATCGACCGGGCACGCCGGGCCGCGTCGAGAACGAGCAGCTGCAACGTCGCCGGGCCGAACCCGTCCGGCGGCTCGATCCCCACGACGGCGAGCTGCTCGATCGTGACCTTCGCTGGCAGTTCGGGCGGCTCGGGGAGGTCGGCGGTCGGAGTCGTGACGACGTCGGCGATCGGGACACCGGCTTCGACGGGACGGGTCGACGAGGCCTGCAACTCGTCGAGGAGCGCTTCCCGCGTACGCCCGCGGAGCAGGAGCAGTACGAACGGATCCGCGTCGAGGAGCCACGCGACCTGGTAGCAGAGCGCCGCCGCGTGCTGGCAGGGGAGCTCCCACGCGTCGCACGTGCAGCTCGGATCGAGGTCGCCGATCCCCGGCAGCAGCGTGACACCCGCGTCGGACGCCGCCTCGACCAGGTCGTGCGGCATCTCGCCGTCGAGCAGCGCCGCGATGTGCCCGGCGCGCGCGGCGACCTGCTCCTGGAACCGCTGCCAGTCGTCCGCACTCAGCTCGTCGACCTGGACGACGGACTCGTACGTGTCCTCGGGGGCGTACACGGTGGCGGCGATCCGGCCCGGGCTGATCGTGATCGTGCCGACCTGCCCGGAGTTCGCGTACCGGCGGCCCCTGCGGAGCTGATCGTTGTCCAGCGAGGTGTCCTCGAGCGCCTGCACCCACGCCTTCGCCCACCACGAGCGTCCGCGCGTACTCCGCGACTGCGCGGAGAACGCCGGGAACCCCTGCGCGGCGGTCATCGCGCACCTCCGCGCAGCTCGACGAGATCGGCCAGCTCGGTGTCGGAGAGCTCGGTCAGCGCCGCCTCGCCGCCGGACAGCACCGCCGCGGCCAGCGCGCGCTTGGTCGCGAGCATGCCGGCGATCCGGTCCTCGATGGTGCCCTCGGCAATCAATCGGTGCACCTGCACCGGCCGGGTCTGCCCGATCCGGTACGCGCGATCGGTCGCCTGGTCCTCGACCGCTGGATTCCACCAGCGGTCGTAGTGCACGACATGCTCGGCGCGGGTGAGGTTCAGCCCGGTGCCCGCGGCCTTCAGCGACAGCAGGAACACCGGCACCTCACCGGCCTGGAAGCGGTCGACCATCTCCTCGCGCTGCGGGATCGGCGTACCGCCGTGCAGCAACTGGGCGCCGATCCCGCGCTCGGCCAGGTGCCGCTCGAGCAGCCGGGCCATGGCGACGTACTGCGTGAAGACGAGCACCGCGCCGTCCTCGGCGACGATCGTCTGGAGGAGTTCGTCGAGCAGCTCGAGCTTGCCGGAGCGGCCGGTCAGCCGGGCGTCGCCGGGCTCCTTGAGGTACTGCGCCGGGTGGTTGCAGATCTGCTTGAGCCCGGTCAGCAGCTTCACGATCAGGCCGCGGCGCGCCATCCGGTCGCTCGCCCGGACCTCGTCCATCAGCTCGCGGACCGTTGCCTCGTACAACACCACCTGCTCGCGGGTCAGCGACACCGGCTGGTCGGTCTCGGTCTTCGGCGGCAGCTCCGGCGCGATCCCGGGGTCGGACTTCTTCCGGCGGAGCAGGAACGGCCGGACGAGTTTCGCCAGCCGCGCGGCGACCTCCTCGTCCTTGTCGGCCTCGATCGGCGTCGCCCACTGGTTGCGGAACGTCCCGAGCCGGCCGAGCAGGCTGGGTGTGGTCCAGTCGAGGATCGCCCACAGCTCGGACAGGTTGTTCTCGACCGGGGTGCCGGTGAGCGCGACCCGTGCCTTGGCCGGGATGGTCCGCAGCGCCTTCGCCGTACCGGACGACGGGTTCTTCACGTGCTGCGCCTCGTCGGCGACGACCAGCCCCCACGGATGCCCGGCCAGTCGTACGGCGTCCCGGCGGAGCGTGCCGTACGTCGTGAGCACGAAGCCGTCCTGCGCCTCGTCGAGGGAGCGGGACGTGCCGTGGAAGCGGCGTACCGAGGTACCGGGGGCGAAGCGGCGGATCTCGCGCTCCCAGTTGCCGAGCAGCGACGCGGGACAGACGACGAGCGTCGGGCCGGCGGTGTCCTCGGATTGCCGGCGGTGCAGGTGCAGCGAGATCAACGTGATCGTCTTGCCGAGGCCCATGTCGTCGGCGAGGCAGCCGCCGAGGCCGAGCGACGTCATCCGGGTGAGCCAGCGCAGACCGCGGAGCTGGTAGTCGCGCAGTGTCG
The DNA here is from genome assembly GCF_017876295.1 of Kribbella aluminosa. NCBI lineage: Bacteria > Bacillati > Actinomycetota > Actinomycetes > Propionibacteriales > Kribbellaceae > Kribbella > Kribbella aluminosa. The sequence continues at coordinate 3,923,106 of NZ_JAGINT010000001.1, forward strand.
CCTCGAGACCCGGCGGGGCGGCGATCGGGTCGTCGGCGCGATCCGGGTCGGCGATCCGGGCGCGGAGGTCGTCGAGCCACTTGGCCGGGGTGACCGTGATGTGCTGACCGTCGACCTCGGTGGTGCCGGTGAGTGCGGCGCCGAGCGCGTCGATCGCGGTGACGGGTTTGAGGATCCGCTCGCGGGCCTTGCGGGCGAGCTCGGGGTCGATCAGCATCCACTGGTCGCGGAGCCGGACGACGGGGCGGGTGGACTCGGCGAGCTGGTCGAGCTCGGCCGCGGTCAGCGGGTCGTCGCCGAGCGCGACCTGCCAGCTGAAGTCGAGCGTCTTGTCGCCCTGGAAGAAGCCGGGCAGATCGCTGGGCGGACCGTCGGCCGAGGTGATCGCGGCGCGCGCGGTGAGCGATCGCCCGAGGCTGCGCGGCCAGTGCACGTCCACGCCGGCCGCCGCGAGCCGTTGGGCGGACCCGGCGAGCAGATCGGCGACGTCCTCGTCAGCCAGGTCCAAGCGATCGGGTACGGCGGAGTCGAGCAGCTGACCGAGCGGCCGCCAGACCCGTGCGGCCCGGCGGATCGCGAGCGTCGCGTCGATCCGCGCCCGCGGGCCGAACCCCGGGACGTCGGCCGACCAGACGTCGTCCGCGTCGCTGACCAGCGTCGGGTCCTTCAGGCTGTGCAGCTGTACGACGGCATCGAACGACTGCTCGGCACCCATCTCCACCCGCAACGAAATCCGCACGCCCGCGTCCAGCCCCGCGGACACCTCGTCCGCCCAGCCCCGCAACCGCTCGGCGCGTTGCGGCGCGGCCGCGGCGAACAGGTTCGTCTGATGCAGCTTCGCGGCCGCGGGTGACCGCGGCATCCCGTCCGCCACCGCATCCAGAAACTCCCGCACCAGCTCCTCACCCACCGGCAACCGCACCTCGTGACCGGATCCGCCCGACCGGGCGCCGGGCGAGCCGCCAAGCCGAGGAGCCCCGGCGTCGGGCGTGCCGGCGAGGCGAGGAGACCTGGCGCCGGGTGCGCCGCCGAGGGGAAGAGCCCGGGCGGAGAGGGGCATGGACTCGGCCAGGTCGAGGATCCGGGTGATGTCATCGGGGTCCAGCGGACCGACACGCCAGGCGTCGTGCCCGCCGGGGGAGACGCCCGGCAGGAGCTTGCCCCGCGCAACCAACTGCAGGGCGACCAGCGACGCAGCACCCCAGAACGCCGCCGACGGATGCGCCCCGGCCACCCGTCGCAGCCGCCCAAGCACCGGCACCGCCTCCGCCACAGACAACTCGACCGCCCGCACCGTCTGCAACTCCACGCCACGCGCGCGCTGCTCTACTCGACCCGCGGACTGCTCCGCCTCCGGCGTATCCAGCGCGCTCGCGCCGGGGGACACCACGCGGCCCGTGGACGCGGGGTGTGGGGAGCCGGCGTCGGGGTTGAGGGCGAGCGTGAGGTCTACCTGTCGGCCGAGGTTGAGGGGGAGGGGGGCGCCGGCGGGATCCCAGAAGGCCAGCCGGCTTGTGCGTGGTGGATCGGACGGCCGGAAGACGACGGCGTATCCGGCCAGTTCCTGCCCTGCGCCCAGCAACCCCGTGAACCTCCGTGTCGAATCGGAACAACAGACCCCAGGCATCCTCCCTCACCACACAAGGCGAACGACCACGGCGAAGGACCGGCGCCTGGATCAGACCGGCGCCTGGAGGCCCGGCAGCTTGCCGTCCCCCTCGCAGGTCCGGCACTCCTCGAGCACCCAGGCTGTGGCCGCCGGACCGGTAGGGCGGTTGCCCTGCAGATGAACGATTGCGCGGGCTACCCGAATCCCTCCACTGCCGTCACAGGTCGGGCAAATGGTGTTGATCGTCCCTTGCTCGTCCACAGCACAGTCTCTCCGGTCACCCCGCCGATGACAAAGCGTCAGCACCGTGCCCGGCCGTGTCGTACTGCGTCCGGTACAGCTCCGCGTATCGCCCGCCGGCCGCGAGCAGCTCGGCGTGCCGCCCGCGCTCGACGATCTGGCCGCCCTCGATGACCAGGATCTGGTCGGCAGCGCGGATCGTGGACAACCGGTGCGCGATCACCACCGCCGTACGGCCCGCAAGTGCCTCCGTCAGCGCCTCCTGTACGGCGGCCTCGTTCGTCGAGTCCAGCGCCGCCGTCGCCTCGTCGAGGATCACCACCCGCGGCTGCGCCAGCAGCAACCGGGCGATCGTCAGCCGCTGCCGCTCACCACCGGACAACCGGTACCCGCGCTCGCCGACGACCGTGTCCAGCTGATCCGGCAACGACCTGATCAGCTCACCGAGCCGCGCCCGCTCCAAGGCGTCCCACAGGTCCTCCTCGTCGGCCTCCGGACGCGCGAGCAGCAGGTTCTCCCGGATGGAGTCGTGGAACAGGTGCCCGTCCTGCGTCACCATCCCGAGCGTCTGCCGCAACGACTCCGCCGACACATCCCGTACGTCGGTCCCGGCCAGCCGCACCGCACCGGAGTCCACGTCGTACAGGCGTGGAATCAGCTGCGCGATCGTCGACTTGCCCGCGCCCGACGATCCGACCAGCGCGATCATCTCGCCGGGCTCCGCGCGGAACGAGACGTCGTGCAGCACCTGGACGCCGCCGCGCGTGTCCAGCTTCGCGACCTCCTCGAGCGAAGCCAGCGAGACCTTGTCCGCCGACGGGTACGCGAAGCTCACCCCGGCGAACTCGACCGCGACCGGCCCCTCCGGCACCCGCCCGGCGTCCGGCTTGTCCTTGATCAGCGGCTCCAGGTCCAGCACCTCGAAGACCCGCTCGAAGCTGACCAGCGCGGTCATCACCTCGAGCCGCGCACTCGCGAGCGCGGTCAGCGGTGAGTACAACCGGGTCAGCAGCAACGCCATCGACACCACCGCGCCGGCCTCGAGCTGGTGCCGCAACGCCAGGAAACCGCCCAGCCCGTACACCACCGCGAGCGCCAGCGCCGACACCAGCGTCAACGCGGTCACGAAGATCCACTGCACCATGGCGGTCCGTACGCCGATGTCCCGGACCCGCCGCGCCCGCACCGCGAACTCCGCCGACTCGCGCGCCGGCCGCCCGAACAGCTTCACCAGCGTCGCGCCCGGCGCCGAGAACCGCTCGGTCATCTGCGTACTCATGGTCGCGTTGTAGTTCGCCGCCTCGCGTTGCAGGCCGGCCAACCGCCCCCCGATCCGGCGGGCGGGAACGACGAAGATCGGCAGGATGACCAGCGCGAGCAGCGTGATCTGCCAGGACACGGTGAGCATGACTCCGAGCGTGAGCCCGAGCATCACCAGGTTGCTGACCACGCCCGACAAGGTGTCGCTGAACGCGCGCTGCGCCCCGATCACGTCGTTGTTCAGCCGGGAGACCAGGGCTCCGGTGCGAGTCCGGGTGAAGAACGCGATCGGCATCCGCTGGATGTGGTCGAACACCGCCGTCCGCAGATCCAGGATCAGCCCTTCGCCGATCTGCGCCGACAGCCACCGGGTCATCATGCTCAGCCCGGCCTCCGCGATCGCGATCACCGCGATCAGCACCGCGAGCCTCAGCACGACGCCGAAGGCCTTGCCGCCGACGATCGCGTCGACGACCTTGCCGGCGAGCACCGGCGTCGCGACCGCGAGCACGGCTGCCCCGACGCTCAGCACGAGGAACCAGACCACCTGGGTCCGGTGCGGGCGTGCGAACGCCAGGATCCGCCGCAGGGTCGCGCGGGAGAACGGTCTCTTGTCGTCCTGGGCGTGCATTGCGTGGTACAGCGAGTTCCACGCGGTCATTTCCATGCTCACGGCAGTGCTCCGCAGGTTCGGTCGGCTGGGGACGTCGATGATTCCGTACTCCACCGACAAAAACCGACCGTAGGACCTCGACATTGCTTGAGGTCAATCCCTCCGGGAGCAACTCGTCGCCAAAATGGAGTTGTGAGTGAGTACTCACTCAGTTACCTTGGATCGCGTGAGCCCACGAGCGACCCCACTGCCCCCCGAAGAGCGCCGCGCCGCGATCATCGAGGCGACGCTGCCGTTGCTCGAGGAGTTCGGTCCCGAGGTCAGCACCAAGCAGATCGCCGAGGCCGCCGGGGTCGCGGAGGGCACGATCTTCCGCGCGTTCGGCAGCAAGGACGCGCTGATCAGCGCGGTGATGATGACCGCGCTGGACACCTCGGAGCTGATCAGCGGCCTGGAGGCGGTCGAGCGCTCGCTGCCGTTGCGCGAGCGGACGATCGCCGCCGTCGAGGTCGGCCAGCGGCGACTGAGCAGTGTCTTCCGGCTGATGCTGTCGATGCGGTTGCGGCAGCCGCCGGACTTCAAGCAGACGCCGATCGACGAGGCGCGCCGCAAGCGGCAGTCCGACCAGGCGAACTCGGCGTTCGCCGATCTGCTGCGGCCGGACGCCGACCAGTTGCGGCGGCCGCCCGAAGAAGTGGTCCGGATGATCGGCCTGATCACGTTCTCGGCCACCCACCCAATGATTTCCGGCGGCCACGTGCTGACCGCCGAGGAGATCGTCGACCTGGCGTTCGACGGTCTCCTCAAGCACGACAGGAAGCAACACACCGGTCAGCCACCGGCCACCGAGGACGTCGTCGAGTTCGCACCCGTCGGCGCCCGCCGTCACGACTCTGGGGATGATTGATGTTAGTTCGAGTCTTGCGTACGCACTTGCGTCCGTACGCGGGAAACCTGCTCCTGGTGGTGGTCCTGCAGCTTGTCGGGACGATCGCCTCCCTCTACCTGCCCACCCTGAACGCCGACATCATCGACAACGGGGTGGCCAAGGGCGACACCGGCTACATCGTCGGCACCGGCGGCTGGATGCTCGGCGTCAGCCTGGTGCAGATCGCCTGCACGATCGTCGCGGTGTACTTCGGCGCGAAGACCGCCGCACTGTTCGGCCGCGACGTCCGGGCGGCCGTGTTCCACCGGGTCGGGGAGTTCTCCGCCCGTGAGGTCAACCAGTTCGGCGCGCCGACGCTGATCTCCCGCAGTACCAACGACGTACAGCAGATCCAGATGCTTGTCGTGATGACTACGACGATGCTGGTGGCGGCGCCGATCACGATGATCGGCGGCGTGATCATGGCGGTCCGTCAGGATGTCGGGCTGTCCTGGCTGGTCGTGGTGGCCGTGCCGCTGCTGGCCGGCTGCGTCGGGTTCATCGCGAGCCGGATGGTCCCGCAGTTCCGCAAGATGCAGAAGAACATCGACGGCGTGAACCGGGTGCTGCGCGAGCAGATCACCGGGATCCGGGTGGTCCGGGCGTTCGTCCGCGAGCCACACGAGGTCGAGCGGTTCGGCGAGGCGAACGCGAACCTGACCGACACCGCGATCCGCGCGGGCCGCCTGATGGCGCTGGTGTTCCCGACCGTGATGCTGATCCTGAACGTCTCCAGCGTCGCGGTGCTGTGGTTCGGTGCCTCGCGGATCGAGGACGGCAAGATGCAGGTCGGGGCCTTGACCGCGTTCCTGAGCTACCTGATCCAGATCCTGTTCTCGGTGATGATGGGCGTGTTCGTGATGATCATGGTGCCGCGGGCTTCGGTCTGCGCGGACCGGATCTCCGAGGTCCTGGACACCGAGTCGTCGGTGCGGCCGCCGGTCACGCCGATCAAGAGCTTCACCGGTCGCGGTCAGCTGGTCTTCGAGCGGGCCTCGTTCAAGTACCCGGGCGCCGCGGAGCCGGTGCTGCGGGACATCAGCTTCGTCGCCTCGCCGGGTCAGACGACCGCGATCATCGGTAGTACCGGCGCGGGAAAGACCACGTTGCTCTCGCTGGTGCCGCGGTTGTTCGACGCGACCGACGGGCGGGTGCTCGTCGACGGTATCGACGTACGTGACATCGAGCCCGAGGCACTCTGGGAGCGGATCGGGCTGGTGCCGCAGCGGCCGTACCTGTTCTCCGGGACGGTGGCGAGCAACCTGCGGTACGGCAACCCGGACGCGACCGACGAGGAGCTCTGGGAAGCCCTGACGATTGCTCAGGGCAAGGACTTCGTCGAGGCGATGCCGGACGGCCTGGAGTCCTCGATCGCGCAGGGCGGTACGAACGTGTCCGGCGGTCAGCGGCAGCGGCTCGCGATCGCGCGGGCGCTGGTCCGGAAACCGGAGATCTACCTGTTCGACGACTCGTTCTCGGCGCTCGACCTGGCGACCGACGCCCGGCTGCGGGCGGCGCTCCGGCCGATCACCCGGGAGGCGTGCATGGTGATCGTGGCGCAACGCGTCTCGACGATCATCGACGCCGACCAGATCGTGGTGATCGAGGACGGCGCGATCGTCGGCAAGGGCACCCATGAGGAGTTGCTCGACAGCTGTCCGACGTACGTCGAGATCGTCGAGTCCCAGCGTTCCGCGGAGGAGGCGGCATGAGCGAGAAAGAGAAGCCGTCCTCGAACGGTGAGCGTCCGCAGGACCAGATCGCGAACGGGCAGGCGCCGAACGGGCAGGCATCGAACGGGCAGGCACCGGAGGGTGGCGGGCCGGCGACCGTGAAGGCGACCGAGCGGCCGACCAGCGGTCGCGCGTTCGGGCCGCCCGGAGGTATTCCGGGCGACAAGTCCATGAACTTCCTGCCCTCGGCGAAGCGGCTGCTCGGCCGGCTGCGTCCGCACCGGGTGCAGGTGGCGGGCGTCGTCCTGCTGGCGATCTTCAGCGTCGGCCTGTCGGTGCTCGGCCCGAAGATCCTCGGTCGCGCGACCGACATCATCTTCGCCGGCGCGATCGGCAAACACCTGCCGAGCGGGCTCACCAAGGCCCAGGTGATCGAGCAGACCCGTGCCTCCGGCAACGGCCGGCTCGCGGACCTGCTGCAGGGGATCGACCTGGTCCCGGGCGTCGGCATCGACTTCAGTGCCCTGCGCAACGTCCTGCTGCTGGTGCTCGTGCTGTACGTGGGCGCGTTCTTCCTGTCCTGGGCGCAGGGCTACATCCTGAACGGTGTCGTCCAGCGGACCATTCTCGGTCTGCGGGCCGAGGTCGAGGAGAAGCTGAACAAGCTGCCGCTGAGCTACTTCGACGGCGCGCCGCGCGGTGAGCTGCTCAGCCGGGTCACCAACGACATCGACAACATCTCCACCAGCCTGCAGCAGACGCTGAGCCAGCTGCTCACCTCGCTGCTGACGGTGATCGGCGTGATCGCGATGATGTTCGTGATCTCCCCGGTGCTGGCGCTGATCGCGCTGGTCACGATCCCGATCTCGATGGTGCTGACCGCGGTGATCGCGAAGCGCTCGCAGGTCCGGTTCGTCGCCCAGTGGCGGCACACCGGCGCGCTGAACGGCCAGATCGAGGAGGCGTTCACCGGGCACGAGCTGGTCAAGGTGTTCGGCCGCCAGAAGGAGATCGAGGCCAGCTTCAACGCGAAGAACGACGAACTGTTCAAGGCCTCGTTCGGTGCGCAGTTCATCTCCGGGCTGATCATGCCGCTGATGATGTTCATCGGGAACGTGAACTACGTGGTGATCGCGGTGATCGGCGGTCTGCGGGTGGCGTCCGGCACGATGTCGCTGGGCGACGTCCAGGCGTTCATCCAGTACTCCCGGCAGTTCACCCAGCCGCTCACCCAGGTGGCCTCGATGGCGAACCTGCTGCAGTCGGGTGTGGCATCGGCCGAGCGCGTCTTCGAGGTACTGGACGCGGAGGAGCAGGTGCCGGAGGACGCGACCCCGGAGAAGGTCACCGACGCCCGTGGGCGGGTCGAGTTCGAGCACGTGTCGTTCTCGTACGACCCGGCGAAGCCGCTGATCACCGACTTGAGCCTGGTCGCCGAGCCCGGCCAGACGGTCGCGATCGTCGGCCCGACCGGTGCCGGCAAGACCACGCTGGTGAACCTGATCATGCGGTTCTACGAGCTGAACGGCGGCAAGATCACGCTCGACGGTGTCGACATCACCGACCTCACCCGGCACGATCTGCGGTCGCGGATCGGCATGGTGCTGCAGGACACCTGGCTGTTCGGCGGCACGATCCGGGACAACCTGCTGTACGGCAACCTGGACGCCACCGAGGAGGACATGCTCGCGGCCGCCAAGGCGACGTACGTCGACCGCTTCGTGCACAGCCTCCCCGACGGCTACGACACGGTCATCGACGAGGAAGGCAGCAACGTCAGTGCCGGTGAGAAGCAGCTCCTCACTATCGCCCGCGCGTTCCTGGCCGATCCCCAGTTGCTGATCCTCGACGAGGCGACGAGCTCGGTCGATACCCGTACGGAGGTGCTGGTCCAACGCGCCATGGCCGCCCTGCGCTCCGACCGCACCAGCTTCGTCATCGCCCACCGCCTGTCCACCATCCGCGACGCCGACCTGATCCTCGTCATGGAGGACGGCGCCATCGTCGAACAGGGGACCCACACCGAACTCCTCGCCCTGAACGGCGCCTACGCCCGCCTCTACAACGCCCAGTTCAGCGGCGCAGTAGTAGACATCGACGAAGAAGCGGCCACCCTGGCAACCCCGGCCCCAGCAGGCCGCCCGATGTCCCGTTAACCACACCGGAACGGGGACGCCACAGCGGCGTCCCCGTTCTGCTGCCTGTGGACAACTTCCGCGAGACTTGCGCTGACCGTGGCGTACTTGAGCCATGGCGACTGACGCGGGCCCGGTACGGCGACGTGGCAACCAACGGCCGCAGCTGGTCGGATCGAAGCTGCACCATCAGGGGCTGAAGTTCCCGCAGGTCGACGGAATCCGGCGGGTCGCGTCGCGCGTGGATCCAGCGGACACGGTCGGTGGCTTTCGGCTGTTGAGTGACTACTTGCAGATGCGCCGAGTGCCGGTGGGCCGGACGTGACGTTCAACCCGGCGATGGAGATCACCACGAGTCCGCGCTCTACCAACGCTGGGGTCGGCCGGACGCGCGTCCGTGGGAGCGGGTGCTGCGCGAGCACCTTGACCGCTGGATGGCGAAGTACCCGGGATCCATGCAGCACGACGCGATGTCGATCTCGGCTGACTATGTCGCCTTCAGGGAGTGGCTGGCGGCGGCGCTCGGTTAGCGGGGAGTGCGGCGGGCGTAGGCGCGGGCGGCTCGGGCTCGGTCGCCGCAGCGGGTGGAGCACCAGTGGCGGCGGCCGTGCGGGATCAGGTACCGGTTGCACGGGGTGGCTTCGCAGGCGATCAGGGGTTCCCTGCTGGTCAGGAGGTCGGCCGCGTTGGCTGAGATGGTGGCCATGGCGTGTTCGAGGATCTTGTTCGTGGGGCAGGGTGCGGCGCGGTAGGGCCCGGTTTTGTCGTCCCAGCGGAGGAGCGGCGCGGTGGGGATCCGGGTCAGGGCATCGTTGACGGCGTCGAGGGCCGTCGGGAGAGCCGGAGCGTCGGCCAGGCGGGCGGCGAAGAGCGAGCGGATGTGTTCGCGAAGGGCGCGGAGTTGAGTCGCACACAGCTCCTGTACGTCGGCGTTCTCGGAGGCGAGGTTGTGCGCGGCCAGCCAGCTGTTGACGGACGCGGGGTTGCCGAGCAGGTCGACGTACTGGCCGTTGGGGAGGGCGATCGCGGTGTTCGCGAAGTCCAGCGCGAGCCAGGTGTCCGCGCCGGGCGCGGGCGGAAGCGGTGCATCCAGCATGCCTCTCATGGTACAGGTTGCCATTATCCATGAGAACGATCTACCGTGTCTCACGGATACTGAAGTCGTCAACCGTGAGGTGATCGTGAAGCTGACAGCGTTGCTGGTGTGCGTGTTCGGGGTGACCACGGGGGAGTTCGTGGTGGCCGGGATTCTGCCCGCAATGGCGGGGGACCTGAACGTGCCGATCCCGGCGGCCGGCCTGCTGGTGACGGCGTACGCGCTCGGCATGATCGTCGGCGGTCCGGTGCTGACGGCGATCACGGCCGGCCGGCCGCGGAAGCCGCTCGTCATCGGGCTGCTCGTGGTCGCGGTCACCGGCAATCTGCTGTCCAGCATCGCGCCCGGGTACGGCGTCCTGTTCGTCGCGCGGATCGTGACCGCGCTGGTCACCTCGACGTTCTTCGCGAATGCGATCGTCATCGCGACCAGCTCCGCGCCGCCGGAGAAGAAGGCGTCGACCGTCGCCAAGCTTGCCTTCGGCATGAACCTGGCGATGATCCTCGGCGCGCCGCTCGGCACCTGGATCGGCGAGGCGTTCGGCTGGCGTGCGACGTTCGCGGCGATCACGGCCTGCTGTGCGGCGGGCCTGATCCTGGTCGCCCGCTTCGTGCCCAATGATCAACCTGGCGTCCGGACCCGGGCACTGGGGGAGTTCGCGGTCTTCCGCAACCGTGACCTGCGTCTCGCGATCACCATCACAGCCGTCGCCAACATCGGCGTACTGATGGTGTTCACCTACCTCGCACCATTGCTGACTGGTCCCGCATCGTTCCCCGCCGCTGCCGTTGCCCCGATGCTGCTGGTGTACGGCGTCGGCGCGACGATCGGGAACCTGGTCGGCGGCCGCCTGGCGGACCGTGCCCTGTTGCCGTCCCAACTCGGCGCGCTCGCAATCGTCGTCCTGCTGCTCGTCGCACTCCGCCTCAGCCCGACCGCGATCACCACCGGCGTGCTCGTCTTCGCCCTCGGCGCCGTCGGCTTCTCGGTCATCCCCGGTATGCAGGCCCGTGTCCTCGCCACAGCCGCCGAGGCCCCGACGCTCGCGATCGCCGTCAACGCTTCGGCGTACCAGATCGCGGCCGCCTGCGCCGGCTGGCTGGGCGGCCGGGTCGTCGCCGGACCCGGCCTGTCCGCCATCTACCTGGTTGCCGCCGCAGCCACGGTTCTCGGTCTGGTCCTGACCGGATTCGTATCAGCGCGCCAGGCGGCGTACCGCAAGCTCGGCCAGCAGGGCTGAGGCGTCGGGGAGTACCGAGTCGTCGAAGTTGGCCAAGGGGGAGTGGTTGTCGGCGGCTGCGTCCGGGTCGTCGGCGGCGCAGGCGCTGAGGTTCAGGTAGACGCCGGGCACCTCGTTCAGGACGTACGACATGTCCTCGGCGCCGCAGCGCGGGTTCGGGCGTTCGCGGAAGCAGTCGGCGCCGAACAGGTCCTCGATCACCGAGCGGGCGAACGCGTACTCGGCCTCGTCGTTGACCGTCACCGGATAGCCGACCTGGTACTCCGCCTCAACCTGCAGGCCGTGTGCCGCCGCGAGGTTCTCGACGAGCTGGATCGACGACTTCTGCATCTTCGCCCGAGCCGTCTCGGAGAACGTCCGTACGGTCGCGTCGAAGAACGCGTCGTCCGGGATGATGTTCTCCTTCGTCCCGCCGGCGATCCGCCCGACCGTGAGCACCACCGGGTCGAACACGTCGAACTGCCGGGTGATCATCGTCTGCAGGGCGGTCACGATCTCGCACAGCACCGGGATCGGGTCCTTGCCGCGGAACGGCGTCGACCCGTGCGTACCCTCGCCGATCACCCGGACGTGCAGCTGGTCGGCCGCGGCCATGAACGGCCCGGGCTTGCTGCTCCACATCCCGAGCGGCTGCGACGACGCGCCGACATGCAGCCCGTACGCCGCGTCCGCCCGCCGCCCGGCCGCGTCGAGCACACCCTCGCGGATCATGATCGGCGCCCCGCCGGAGGTCTCCTCGCCGGGCTGGAACATGAACACCACGTCGCCCGGCAGCTCGTCCTTCAACGCGCACAGCACCTTCGCCGCGCCGACGAGCCCCGCGACGTGCAGGTCGTGGCCGCAGGCATGCATCATCCCGGTGTGCTGGGACGCGAACGGTACGTCGACGCGCTCGGTGACCGGCAGCGCGTCCATGTCCCCGCGCAGCAGTACGACCGGACGTGTGGATGACAGCTGCCCGCGACCGCCACGGAGTACGGCGGTCACCGAGGACAGGTCCTTGCCGAGCGTGATCTCCAGCGGCAGGCCGTCGAGTGCGTCGAGGACCAGTTGCTGCGTCTTCGGCAGGTCGAGGTCGAACTCCGGCACCTGGTGCAGCGCACGCCGCAGCGTGACGATCTCCTCGCGGAACCCTTCCGCCAGCTCGCGGGTACTCATGCTTTCGGGCCCAGGTCGAGGGCGGACATCACGCGCTGCGCGCTGCTGCCGAGTTCGAGCAGTTCGACCAGGTCGAGCCAGCGTTCCGGGTCCTTGATCTCGCGCGGCAGCGTCGCGTCGTACGTCCCGACCGGGGCGTCCTTCGCGACCGCGACCACCTTGGGCGCGACGTCGAGGTAGTCGCTGTCGGCCAGGATCTTCTTCTTCACGCCAGGCGCCATCGGCGTACTCGGGTCGGCGGCCGCGGCGCGGATCGCATCCAGATCGCCGTACGACGTGACCAGCGCGGCGGCCGTCTTCTCGCCGATGCCCTTCACTCCGGGCAGCCCGTCGGACGCATCACCACGCAGCGTGGCGAAGTCGGCGTACCGCTGGGCGGGGATGTCGTACTTCGCGAGCAGCGCGGCCTCGTCGTACACCTCGGCGCGTCCGACGCCGCGGGCCGCCGTGTAGACGATCCGGACGCCGCGGATGTCGTCGATCAGCTGGAACAGGTCGCGGTCGCCGGTGACGACGTCGACCGGCATCGTCGCTTGGTGCGAGAGCGTCCCGATCACGTCGTCGGCCTCGTGGTCCGGGGCGCCGACGACCGCGATCCCGATCGCCTCCAGGCAGGCGCGGATGTACGGCACCTGCACCTCCAGGCGGTCCGGTACGTCCTCGATCTGCTCGCCCTTCGGCGACACGAACTCGACCCGCTGCGCCTTGTACGACGGAATCAGCGCGACCCGCCAGGAGGGACGCCAGTTGTCGTCCCAGCAGGCGACCATGTGGGTCGGCCGGTGGTTCTCGGCGAGCCGGGCGATGAAGTCCAGCAGCCCGCGGATCGCGTTCGTCGGCGTACCGTCGGCGGCCTTCATCGTGTCCGGCACACCGAAGAACGCGCGGAAATAGAGCGACGCGGTGTCGAGCAGCATCAGCCGCTGTGTCTCAGCCATAGGCCGATGCTTTCATGCCGGGCGCTCGGGGCAGTAGGGTCTTCGGGATGGAGGACCTGGACCGCAAGATCGTCGGGCTGCTCGCGTCCGACGGCAGGATGAGCTTCACCGACCTGGGCAAGGCGACCGGCCTGTCCACGTCGGCCGTACATCAGCGGGTGAAGCGCCTCGAGCAGCGCGGCATCATCCAGGGGTACGCCGCCACCGTCGACCACACCGCGCTGGACCTGCCGCTGACCGCGCTGATCTCGATCCGGCCGATCGACCCGTCCCAGCCGGACGACTCCCCGGAGCGGCTCCGCGACGTCCCCGAGATCGAGTCCTGCTACTCGGTCGCGGGCGACTCCAGCTATGTCCTGGTCGTCCGGGTCGCCTCACCGGCCGCGCTGGAGAACCTGCTCGCGGTGATCCGCGCCCGCGCGAACGTCTCCACCACCACCACGATCGTCCTCAGCACACCGTACGAACGCCGCCCGCCAGCCCTGTGAAGGTCCTGCTGACGGACCTGTTCAGCACCCTGATCCCCGGCGGCGACGCGTCCCGGGATGCGGTGAACGCCCAGATGGGCGCGGTGCTCGGCGTCGACCCGGCGGCGTTCCAGCGCGCCTTCGACGCGTCGTCGTACGACCGCTTCATCGGCTCGTACGGCGACCTGCCCGCGACCCTCCGGGTGATCGCCGAACGCTGCGGCGGCGCGCCGACGACGGCCCAGGTCCAGGAGGCCACCAGCCTGCGCCGGGCCCTCGCCCGCAACCTCCTGAGCGCCGCGCCGCCGGCGACCCTCGACACCCTCGGCGCGTTCAAGGCAGCCGGCTGGCGGATCGGCCTGGTCAGCAACATCACCGCCGAAACCCAACTCCAGTGGCCCAACAGCCCGATGGCGCAGTACTGCGACGCAACGATGTTCTCCGCCGAAGTCGGCGCCGCCAAACCCGACCCAGCGATCTACCGGGCAGCCTGCACGGCCCTCGGCGCCGACCCGACCGACTGCATCTACGTAGGCGACGGCAACGACGGCGAACTCCCCGCCGCGGCCGCCCTGGGCATGTACACCATCCGCACCCTCGAACACGCGGACAACGACCCAACCTGGCAAGGCCCAACAATCAAAACCTTCGCGGAACTGACGACCCACCTACCCTGACCACCGCCCGAACTCCACCGAAGCCCCCATCGCCGACCATCTTTGAGAAGCCACCGACCACGGAGCGGCCGCGAAACTGGTCGGTGGCTTCTCAAAGTCGGATGGGACGGGCGGAAGGTGCGGTACTAGTTCAGCTCGAGGAGGGTTTGCGCCTCGGCTGCGGTGCGGGAAGCGGCGGCTCGGGCTTCGGCTTCGGCCAGGTGGTTGCCGGCGTGCTGGCGCCACCAGTTCTGGCCGTCGGTGGGGAGGGTGTCGATCGGGTCGTAGTACTCGTAGGTGCGGTTCAGCGCCTCGGGGTCCTGCTGTTCGATGCCGGTGCGGTAGTTCTTCTTCCAGTACGAGATGCCGCGGACCTCGTCGTACTCGGACAGCTGGTGGACCCAGCGCTTGCCGACGTACGGGACGTCGCAGACGATGCGCGGGGTCGCGAAGCCGGGGAGGTAGCCGAGGATGCCGTGCTGGAGGTGCTGGGCGTCGCGGACCGAGACCCGCCAGTGCTCGGAGAACGGGATCATGTCGCACATGTAGAAGTAGTACGGCGTGATGTTCGCGCCGTCGAGCAGCGCGAAGCACAGGTCGAGGAGCTCCGGGATCGAGTCGTTGACGCCGCGCATCAGCACGCCCTGGTTGCGGACGTCACGGAGGCCGGCCTCGAGCATCGCCTTGGAGGCCTCGGCGACCAGCGGGGTGATGGACTGGGCGGCGTTCACGTGGGTGTGCATCGCGACCATCACGCCCCGGCTGCGCGCGACCGACGCGACGCGTTCCACCCCGGACAGGACGTCGGACGACAGCCAGTGCTGTGGCATGCCCATCAGTGCCTTCGTGGCCATCCGGATGTCGCGGATGTTCTCGATCTCGAGCAGGCTCATCAGGAACGCCTCGAGCCGCGGCCACGGCATGTTCGCCACGTCGCCGCCGGAGACGACGACGTCCCGGACGCCCGGCGTACGGCGCAGGTAGTCGAGCATGTCGTCCAGCCGGGTCTGCGGCTTGGCGACGAACTTCAGCTTCTCGATCACCGGCGTCGAGTTGCCGACGAGGTCCATCCGGGTGCAGTGACCGCAGTACTGCGGGCAGGTCGGAAGGATCTCCGCGAGGACCTTCGTCGGGTAGCGGTGGGTCAACCCCTCCGTGGCCCACATCTCGTGCTCGTGCAGCGAGTCCCGGGTCGCGTGCGGATGCGACGGCCAGTCGGTACGGCGGTCACTGAACACCGGGAGCATGTACCGGCGGACCGGGTCGGCGTAGAACGCGGCCGTGTAGTCCGGGGCGCCGGTAGGGACGATCGTGTTCAGCATCTGCGGCGGCAGCAGCATCGACATCGTGGCGCGCTCGGCCTGGTCGCGGGTGAGGTCCTCGTACAACCGGTCCTCGAGCAGGTCGCCCATCACGTCACGCAGCTGCTTCACGTTCTTCACGCAGTGCGACCGCTGCCACTGCACCGAGCGCCACTCCTCGGCGGTGACGTCCTTCCAGCCGGGCAGCCGGGTCCAGTCGGGTTCCAC
This sequence comes from Kribbella aluminosa, assembly GCF_017876295.1. Lineage (NCBI taxonomy): Bacteria > Bacillati > Actinomycetota > Actinomycetes > Propionibacteriales > Kribbellaceae > Kribbella > Kribbella aluminosa. The sequence continues at coordinate 3,938,648 of NZ_JAGINT010000001.1, forward strand.
GAGCTCGGCCTGCCGGTAGACGTACGGCTGGCCGTCGCCGGGCTCCGAACGGGCCAGCTCCGGGGTGATCAGGTCGGTCACGGGTGCCTCCGTGGCGTCAAGGGATGGTGCGGTCAGATGCGAGGATAGCGATAGAACTTCCCTTAAATCCAACAGTGCGCCGTAAGAATTCTCGTCACGGCCTACTTTGAGTAGTATTTTGCCTGACCGCACCGGCAGCACGAAGGAGGCCAAGTGTCATCGAGCCCGGTAGGACTGCACCGCGTCCTCGCCCCGTCCGGCGTACTGCCGCAGGCGGCGGAGAAACTCGACGCGCGCCCCGAGATCTGGCCTGACGAGGTCCGGATCTCGGTCGAACGCCTGAACCTGGACGCCGCGTCGTACCGCCAGCTGGCCGAGACGCACGGCGGCGACGGTACGGCGATCCGCCGCGCGGTGCTGGACATCGTCGCGACCCGCGGCAAGATGCAGAACCCGGTCACCGGCTCCGGCGGGATGCTCGTCGGCGTGGTCGACGAGGCCGGCCCGGACTCGCCGCTCGGCGTCCGCAAGGGCGACCGGGTCGCGACCCTGGTCTCGCTGACGCTGACCCCGCTGCGGATCACCGACGAGCTGAAGGACTGGGACGGCAAGAGCGAGCAAGTCCCGGCGCAGGGGCACGCGATCCTGTTCGCCCGGTCGATCGTCGCGAAGCTCCCCGATGACTTGAAGCCCGAGCTGTCGCTGGCCGTGATGGACGTCTGCGGTGCGCCCGCATTGACGGCGCGGGTGGTCCGCGCGTATGTCGACAAAGGCATAGAGCCTGTCGTGTCAGTAATTGGCGGCGCAGGGAAGTCCGGCTCGCTCTCACTGGCCGCCGCGCGCAGGGCGGGTGCGGCGCGCACGATCGGGATCGTGCCGTTCCAGGCCGAGCACGACCGGTTGACGGCGGCCGGGCTCGCGGACGTGGTCGCGCTGGCGGACGCGCGCGATCCGGTCGCCCTCGCACAGGCGGTGGGGGAGCCCGCGGACATCACCGTTGTGTGCGTCGACGTACCAGGGTGTGAGCACGGCGCCGTACTGTCGACCGCGGCGGGCGGCACCGTGATCTTCTTCTCGATGGCGACGTCGTTCTCGGCGGCGGCGCTCGGCGCGGAAGGGCTCGCCGCGGACGTGACGATGCTGGTCGGTAACGGGTACGTGCCCGGCCACGCGGAGTACGCCATGGAGCTGTTGCGGTCCGAGCCGGGTGTCCGTGGTCTGTTCGAGAGCAGGCTGGCGGAGGATTAGGCCGTGCGCACACTTCTGACGAACGGTTCCGTCTACTCGCCCGCCGACCCCCACGCGACCGCGATCGCCTTCGACGACGGGGTGGTGACCTGGCTCGGCGACGACACCGGCGCCGGCTCGTACGCCGACGGCGCGGACGAGGTGATCGACCTGGACGGCAAGCTGGTGACGCCGGCGTTCGTGGATGCCCACGTCCACGCGGCGGGTACGGGCGCGGTGCTGACCGGTCTCGATCTCGCCGGTACGACGTCGTTGACCGGCGCGCTCGACAAGCTCAAGGCGTTCGCGGCGAACCTGCCCGCGGATGCGGTGATCGACAGCGCCGGGTGGGACGAGACCAAGTGGCCGGAAGGTCGCGCGCCGACCGGGCAGGAGCTGGATGCGGCGGCCGGTGGGAGGCGTGTGTACCTGTCGCGGATCGACGGTCACTCGGGCGTGGTGTCGTCCGCGTTGTTCGACGTCGCGCGCGGTGAGGGTTTCGACGAGAGCGGACGCGTCGAGCGGCACGCGAACCACCTGGTGCGGGACGCGTTGAGCGAGCTGGTCGGGCCGGAGCAGCGGAGGACGGAGATCGAAGCAGCCCTGCGGGCGATGGCCTCGAAGGGTATCGGCGCGTTCCACGAGATGGCGGCGCCGCACATCGGGCCGCTGTGGGAGCTGCCGATCGTGCGGGAGGTCGCCGAGGAGCTGGGACTGGCGGCGACCCTGTACTGGGGTGAGCCGGGGGCGTTCGAGCACATCGGTACGTACGGGCTGGCGGGCCTCGCCGGTGACCTGAATGCGGACGGCGCACTCGGCTCCCGGACCGCGGCCCTGAAGGAGCCGTACGCCGATCGGGCCGACCACCGTGGACACGCATACCTGACCCCGGAGCAGATCGCCGAGCACGTGATCGCGTGTACGGAGCGGAACGTGCAGGCCGGGTTCCACTGCATCGGGGACCAGGCCATGGAGAACATCGCCCGCGGGTTCGAGCTCGCCGCGGAGAAGGTCGGCGTGCAGGCGCTGGTTGCCGCGCGCCACCGTCTCGAGCACGTCGAAATGGTCGACGAGGCAACTATCGCGACACTCGCCCGCTGTGGCGTGGTGGCCAGCGTGCAGCCGATGTTCGACGCCCACTGGGGAGGTCCGGACGGCATGTACGCCGAGCGCGTCGGCGACCGCTGGCGGGGCATGAACCCGTTCGGCTCGCTGGCCCGCGCCGGCGTCGTACTGGCGTTCGGGTCGGACGCCCCGGTCACCGAGCTCGGCGGCTGGGAGGCCGTACGCGCGGCCGCGTTCCACCACGAGCAGTCCGAGCGGATCACCGTCCGCGCCGCGTTCCAGGCGCACACGCGCGGCGGTTGGCGGGCCGTCGGGATCGACGACGCGGGAGTACTCGCACCCAGCACCGCCGCGACGTACGCGATCTGGCAGACCGACGCCGACCTGGTCGTGCAGACGCCGGACCAGCGGGTGGCCGCGTGGTCGACGGATCCGCGGGCGGGCGTACCGGTGCTGCCGGATCTGAGCGAGGGCACTCCTGTCTGCCTGCGGACTGCCGTCGGCGGTCGCGTCATCTATGAAGCCGAGGGATGGTCCCAGTGAGTGGTACTGCGAAGAAGCTCGACCTCGATCCGGTCACCGTCCGGAAGGCGCGTAGCCTCGCGCGCAAGGCCGGCAAGCCGATCGTGAACCTGGCCCGGCAGCACACCACGGTGTCGGTGGAGCGAGCGGTACTGCGGCTTGCCGGGCTGACCGGCGCCGACACCGAAGGCATCCCGTGGGTGAACCGCCTCGCCGACACCGTGCGCGCCGACGTCGGGCTCGAGCACGGTCTCGCCCTGCCGGTCTGGGACGCGCTGGTCCGCGGCGAGGCCGAGGACCTCGCCGTACTGGCGCAGAAGGCCGCATCGGGGTCCGTGGCCTTCCGGATGCCCGAGGGCCGCGACGCCGTGCGGGCGCGGTCCGCGGCACGGAGGTCTGCGGCCGCCGGGATGAAGCGGATCGACGGCCGGCGGCGCGAGCGGGACCGGCTGGTCAAGCGGCACGGCGACCCGGAGCAGCGGCCGTGGATCTACCTGATCGTTGCCACCGGCGACATCTACGAGGACATCCCGCAGGCGCAGGCGGCCGCGCGCGAGGGTGCGGACATCATCGCGGTGATCCGGTCGACCGGGCAGTCGCTGCTCGACTACGTACCGGAGGGCGCGACCCGGGAAGGTTTCGCAGGTACCTACGCGACGCAGGAGAACTTCCGCCTGATGCGCGCCGCCCTGGACGAGTCCTCGCGCGAGTTGGGTCGCTACGTGCGGCTGACGAACTACGCGTCCGGGCTGTGCATGCCGGAGATCGCGACGCTGGCCGGGCTCGAGCGGCTCGACATGATGCTGAACGACTCGATGTACGGGATCCTGTTCCGCGACATCAACCCGATCCGGACGTTCGTCGACCAGCGGTTCAGCCGGCAGATCCACGCCCGCGCCGGGATCATCATCAACACCGGCGAGGACAACTACCTGACCACCGCGGACGCGGTCGAGGCGGCGCACACGGTCACGGTGTCGCAGCTGCTGAACGAGTACTTCGCCAAGGAGGCCGGGCTGGAGGACTGGCAGCTCGGGCTCGGGCACGCGTTCGAGATCAACCCGGACATCCCGGACTCGTTCCGGCTGGAGCTGGCGCACGCGATGCTGGCCCGGCAGCTGTTCCCGAACGCGCCGCTGAAGTGGATGCCGCCGACCCGGCACATGACCGGCGACGTGTTCCGCGGGTACCTGCTGGACGGGTTCTTCAACCTGGTCGGCGCGATGACCGGGCAGGGCATCCTGCTGGTCGGCATGATGACCGAGGCGGTGGTCACGCCGTGGATCTCGGACCGGGACCTGGCGCTGCAGAACGTCCGGTACGTGTTGGGGGCCGCAGGCAACCTTCACGAGGACTTCCGCCCGGAGCCGAACGGGTTCATCGCGCAGCGCGCCCGGCAGGTGCTGGGTGAGTCGGTGGAGCTGCTCGACCGGATCGTCGACGACGGTCTGCTGAACGCGATCGGCGACGGCACCTTCGGACTGATGAAACGTCCTCAGAACGCCGGCCGTGGCCTGGACGGGGTCGCCCGCAGGTCGGCCGAGTACTACAACCCGGCGATCGAGCTGCTCGAGGAGGGCTCCCGATGAGCATCATCCGGCCGTACGGCGATACCACCGGCGACGGCATGGTCCAGCTGTCGTTCACGCTGCCGGTTCCGCACGACAAGCGGGCCGAGGGTGCGGCGGTGCAGCTGGCCAACAAGATGGGCATGGACCCGGCGCTGGTCGTGCACTCGAAGCCGATCGGCCCGGACTTCACGTTCTTCGTGGTGTACGGCCCGGTGAACCACCTGGTCGACACCTCGAAGGTCGAGGTGATCGAGCGCGACTACCCGCTGCTGTCGCCGAAGGAGGTCAACCTCGCGATCCGCAAGGGTCTGCGCCGCCGGCTGACCGTGGTCGGTGCCTGCATCGGCACGGACGCACACACGGTCGGTATCGACGCGATCCTCAACATCAAGGGTTTCGCCGGCGAGAAGGGCCTGGAGTACTACCGCGAGCTGAAGGTGGTGAACCTCGGCGCGCAGGTCGCCGTACCGGAGCTGGTCCGGCGGGCGAAGGCCGACAAGGCGGACGCGATCCTGGTCTCGCAGGTGGTCACGCAGCGCGAGGCGCACGTGCTGAACACCAGGGAGATGTCGGCGGCGTTCCGGGAGGCGTACTCCGAGGACGCGCGGCCGGTGCTGGTTGCCGGTGGCCCCCGTTTCACCGAGCAGATGGCGGGCGAGCTCGGCGTCGACCGGGTGTTCGGCCGCGGGACCACGCCGGGCGAGGTGGCCAGCTATCTCGTTGACGCGCTAGTGACCAAACGCCACTCCTACAGAACGGTTGCATAAAGGTGTCGAAGGCAACTATTGGTCTGACCGTCAAGCATCGCCGGTACGTCCCGTACAGCCACGCGCACTACGCCGGGAACCTGGTCGACGGCGCCTACGTGCTCGCGCTCTTCGGCGACGTCGCGACCGAGGTGTGCATCCAGGCGGACGGTGACGAGGGCCTGTTCGCGTCGTACTCCGACGTACAGTTCCTGCAGCCGCTCCGGGCCGGCGACGTGGTCGAGGTGTCCGCGACGATCAGCCGGGTCGGCAACCGCAGCCGGGACCTCGATTTCAGCGCGTACGTCGTCTGCCGCGGTCGTCCGGACCGATCCGCCTCGGCTGCCGAAGTACTCGGCGAACCGCTGGAGATCACCCGGGCCAAGGGGACCGTTGTCGTCCCGGTTGGGTGACGATTGGTTGCCCTGGGTAACGATCACGTGGAGTGCCGACATCGCTCTGTAACGTGACTTGACTGAGGGTTCCTCGTTTTCCCTTGTAGCACAGGCGATAGTGTTACAACGGGCTCAAAGAGCCGGGGGAGAGGTTGACACCGTCGCCGCCAGCGAGCATCGTTTTGGGAGTCGTCATATCCCGTTTGTTCAACGGTCACACGAAGTTCGGCCGCCGGATGATCCCGCGACGCTGACCAGGCCAAAGCCAGGCTTGAGTCGACGGGGGCTGAGATCGCCGGCGGTGAGCCCCCCGCGGGGCAGAGGTGGAAGAGGCTCGGCGGCCAGTAGACAACAGCCGGACGGTGCGCAGCCAGCGTATCGCCGGTTGGTCCGAAGGCACGCCGAGCCTCTTTCCTCTGGACGCGCCCGGACTCCAGTCCGATTCGGTCCGCTCCGGTGACATTTCCCGGCGCTGACAACGACCGACACCTTTTGGCTACTGACCGGATACATTGGCGTGTCCAGGACGTTGTACGGTCGTGCGACCGGCGTCCGCCGGTGAGTGAGGACAAGGGGTTACCGCGTGGACCGGTTGAAGGCGCTGGGGCGGCTGCTGCCGCGGGTGGCGGCGGCCGTGGCGGCCGGGGCGATGCTCGGTTTCGCGTTCCAGCCGCACGACCTGCCGTGGCTGACGATCGTCGCCGTTCCGCTCTTCCTGGCCGCGCTGCACGGGATCTCGATGAAGGCCGGCTTCCTGGTCGGCGCCGGCTTCGGGATCACCTACTACGCCGTCCTGGTGCCCTGGCTGAGCGTGATCGGCGGGGACGCCGCGATCGCGCTGGCGGTTCTCGAGGGGTTGTTCTACGCGGTCTTCGGGTTGTTCGCGACGCAGGTGCTGAAGCTTCGGCTGTGGCCGTTGTGGATCCCGTGCCTGTGGGTGGCGACCGAGTTCGCGACCGCGTCGGTGCCGTTCGGCGGGTTCCCGTGGGGGCGGCTCGCGTGGGCCTTCTCGGACGGGTCGCTCGGCAAGCTGGCGGCGTACGTCGGGATCCCGGGGCTGAGCTTCGTCGTCGCGTTCGTCGGCGTCCTCGTGTACGCCGTACTGCGCCGGGGGACCGCGCTGCGGATGCGGGCGGTGGCGCTGGTGGCAGGGCTGGCGATCGTGTTCGGGAGTGCGCTGATCCACCTGTCGCTCGCCGGTGACGGGAAGAGCGTGACGACCGCGATGGTGCAGGGCAACGTGCCGGGCAAGGGGCTCGAGTTCCTCGGCCGGGCGCGGACCGTGACCCGCAACCACCTGCAGGCGACGCTGGACCTGCAGAAGGAGATTCAGGCCGGGACCGTGAAGAAGCCGGACCTGGTGATCTGGCCGGAGAACTCCACCGACATCGACCCGTACAAGGACGACGAGACCCGGGCCGACATCGAGGAGGCCGTGAAGGCGGTGGACGTACCGATCCTGGTCGGCGCCGTCACCGAAGGCCCCGGGCCGAACGAGCGGCAGACCGCCGGGATCGTGTGGGACCCGGCGACCGGACCGGGTCAGCGGTACGCGAAGCGGCATCCGGTGCCGTTCGGCGAGTACATCCCGTTCCGCAACCAGCTGCTGCCGTACATCCACCGGCTGGAGATGATCGGCGCGCAGACGGTGCCCGGTGTCGGGCCCGGCGTGATGCCGATCCGCGGTGTGACGTACGGCGACGTGATCTGCTTCGAGCTGGCGTACGACAACGTGATCCAGGACGTCGTGAAGGGCGGTGCCCAGGTCCTGATCGTGCAGACCAACAACGCGACGTACGGCGGCACCGGGCAGCCCGAGCAGCAGTTCGCGATCACCCGGATGCGCGCGATCGAGACCGGCCGGACGATCCTGATCGCGTCCACCAGCGGGATCTCCGGGGTGATCCGCCCGGACGGGTCGGTCGAGCACAAGTCGGCGCAGTTCACCCGGGACGTGTACGTCGCGAACGTGCCGCTGAAGGACGGCCACACGCTGGCGACGACGCTCGGCGGCTGGCCACAGTGGGTGCTGACGGCGCTCGGGCTGCTCGGGCTGGTGGTCGCGATGGTCGAGCGTCGCCGTACCCGCGGGGACAAGACCCCACCGCCCCCGGCCACAGGTTCCACGAAGGAACGCGAGAAGGTGCCCGCCTGACGTCGGGGTATCCCCTGAACGCCCCCCGACGACCTCGGCGGACCTGGGAACGCCTGCCGCGACCTGTAACACTGGGGTGAACTTGCGGGAAGGGACAGAACATGCCGTGGTTGATCGGGCTTGCACTGCTGGCCGTACCGATCGTGGAGATCTTCGTGATCATCCAGGTAGGCCACGCCATCGGCGGCTGGCCCACCGTCGGCCTGCTCGCCCTGGAAACCGTCTTCGGCGCCTGGCTCCTGAAGCGCGCCGGCCGCCGTGCCTGGACCACCCTCCAAGCAGCCGTCCAGTCGGCCAACCTCCCGGGAGCCAACCTGACCGGCGCCACCGTCACCGACGGGAAGGGCACCGGTGGCAGCTCGCCCGGCCGTGACCTGACCGACAGCGGCATGGTGCTGATCGGCGGAGCCCTGGTGATCATCCCCGGCTTCATCTCCGACGCCGTGGGACTTTTCTTCCTCCTCCCGTTCACCCGGCCCCTGGCCCGGCGCCTCACCACGCGCTTCCTGACCCGCCGCGCCGCCACCCTCACCCCACCCGACTTCACCCCGTTCATGCCCGGCGCCACCCAGCCCCGCCGGCCCGCCTCCGGCGACGTCATCCAAGGCGAAGTAGTCGACCCGGAGAAGTAGGCCCGCTAGCGGCACACTGGTGCAGGCGGCGGGGGAGGTCGGGTAGCGAGGAGCGCGGATGCGGGTGCTCGGTGGACGGCTGATCGGTGGGCCGGCAGCTGGTGGAGGGCCGGCCGCTGCGCGGCTGTCGGGGTTGGTCGGGTGGTTGCGGCGGCGGGATCCCGGGCTGGCGGCGACGCGGCGGGCGGCCCGGACCGCGGTGGTGATGCCGTTGTTGTTCGCGTTCTGTGCGGGGGTTCTGAAGGCGCCGACGGTGGCGAGCTTCGCGGCGTTCGGGGCGTTCGCGATGTTGCTGCTCGTCGACTTCCCGGGCAGTGCCGGGCAGCGGATCCGCGCGCAGCTCCAGTTGGCGGTCGCGTGGCTGGTGCTGGTGTCGCTCGGGACCTTCGCCGGGTACTCCGTGTGGTCAGCGGTCGTGGTGACCGCCGTCGTCGGGTTCGCCGTACTGTTCTCGGGCGTCGTCAGCTCGGTGCTTGCCGGCGCCGGTACGTCGTTGCTGCTGTCGTTCATCCTGTCCGTTGCCACGCCCGGCTCGCTGTCGACGCTGCCTGACCGGCTCGCCGGTGTCGCGATCGCCGCCGTCGCCGCGGTCTTCGCCGTGTCGTTCCTCTGGCCGCGGACGTCGATCGACCCGCTCCGGGCGCCGGCCGCGCGGGTGTGCCGGGCCGCCGCGGCGCAGTTGCGTTCGGAGGCGCTGGACTCCGTCGACGTGTGCGCCGTCCGCACGCGGGAGACCGCGACACTGATCGACGAACTCCGCCGTACGTTCACCGCGACGCCGTACCGCCCGACCGGGCTGTCCACCGGCTCGCGCGCCCTCGTCCGGCTCGTCGACGAACTCACCTGGCTGAGCGGCATCCTCGACGAACCGGGGCCCGAGGCAACGACCTGTGACGCGGAGTCCGCGGCCGTGCATGTCGCGGCCGCCGGCGTCCTCGCGTGCAGTGCCGAACTGCTCGACGACGGATCGCAGAATGTTGACAATCTGACGAGCGCAGCACAGGTACTGCGGGACGCGGTGACGAAGCTCGAGGATGGCGCCGCCGGCCGGCTGCCGTCGACGTACCGCTCGGAGGCCGACCTGCTCGGCAGCCTGAACGTGTCGTTCCGTGCGCAGGAGGTCGCGTTCGGGGTGCTGCTGATCGCGCAGAACGTCGAGACCGCCCGACGTTCTGATCAGCGCAGCTGGACCGACCGCCTCCTCGGTCGCGAGCCGAGTGCGCTCGCAGGCCCGTTCGCCAGCGCCACGGAACGCGCCGCCGCGCATCTCGAACCACATTCGGTCTGGCTGCACAACAGCATCCGCGGCGCGGTCGGTCTCGCCGCGGCGGTGGCGCTCGCGAACGTGACCGGCGTACAGCATGGTTTCTGGGTGATCCTCGGGACACTGTCGGTACTGCGGTCCAACGCGCTGAGCACCGGCCAGAACGCGTACCGGGCGATCGGCGGCACGGTCGTCGGCTCGATCGTCGGAGCCGTCCTGCTGCAGCTGATCGGCGGCAACCGGACCGCGTTGTGGATCCTGCTGCCGATCGCAGTACTCGTGGCCGGGATCGTGCCGGCAGCGATCTCGTTCGCGACCGGGCAGGCGGCGTTCACGGTGACGCTGGTGATCCTGTTCAGCATCGCGCAGCCGGAGGGCTGGTCGTTGATCCTGTTCCGGATCGGCGACATCGCGCTCGGGTGCGCGGTCAGCGTCGCGGTCGGCCTGCTGTTCTGGCCGCGCGGGGCGTCGAAGGCGGTCGGGAAGGCGCTGGCCGAGGCCTACCTCGACAGCGCGCGGTACCTCGTCAGCGTCGTCGGGTACGCCGTGTCGTGCTGCGCGCCCGGTCCGCGGATGCCGCAGGACGGGCGGCGCGCGGCGGCCGCGGCGCGGCGGCTGGACGACACGTTCCGCACGTACCTCGCAGAGCGGGGCGCGAAGACGGTTCCGCTGAGCGAGATGACGGCGCTCGTCACCGGTGTGGTCGCGGTCCGGTTGGCCGCGGACGCCGTACTCGAACTCTGGGAGCGGTACGCCGACGGGCGACCACCGTCGGACGACCGCGCCTCGGCGCAGGCGGCACTACTCGCGTCAGCGGACCGGCTGCTCCAGTGGTACTCGAACCTGGCCGGCGCCCTGGACGGCCAGGCGTCGGTACCGGAGCCGTTGCCCCACGACCACCCGGCGAAGACGCGCCTGGTGGACGCCGTACGGAACGACCTGTACGACGCCGACGACCAGGCGACGCCGACCGCGATCCGGATCCTCTGGACGAACGACCACCTGGAAGTCGTACGCCGCCTCCAGCCGAGCCTCGTCACCGCCGCCCAGCGGACCTAGACAACCGTTCAGCGGGAGTGGACGAGGCGCCAGGTGTTGCCGTCGATGGTCACGGCCTGGTCGTCGTCGATGGAGACGAAGTGCTCGGCGCCCTGCTCGGTGAGCTGGCGGTCGTGGCGGGCGGCGCGGCCGCGATTGCGGTGCGCGAGCACGAGGAAGGGAACCAGGGACAGGCCGGCGGTCGACCCGGTGACCCGTGGATCGCCGGGATCGATCGCGGCGTCAGGTTCCCGGAAATAGGCCAGATCCGGTGCCGCGAGGGCGGCGCCGGCGGAGATGCCGACGTAGTCGAGGCGACCGCTGCGCACCGCGGGTACGACGAGACGCGCAAACCCGGAGTGCATCGCGTGCTCGAGGAGGAACAGCGGAAACCCGCCCGCGACGAACACCAGCTGTGCCTGGCCGAGCGTCCGCCGTACCTCGTCCTCATCAGCGTGTTCGACATCCAGCTGGTCGACCCGGATGCCGGCACCGGTCAACAACTCGTGAGCCGCATCGACCCACGGTGCCGACGGCAACGGGTTGGCCGCGGTGGGGATCAGAACCGCTCGCGTCACCGGGCGGGGACCTGCTGCGAGCCAGTCCGGGAGCGCACCCAGCCCGGCCGAGCTGGGTGCCGGTGACGACGCTGCCGGTCGCGGCCCGGCCGCCTCCGAGGTCCTGGGCGATCGTCGCGAGCAACGGTTGCGCGTAGTAGACGTTCGCGATCGTGATGCCACAGGTCAGCGCCAGCAGGCGCACCTCAGTACGTGACGACGACACGCACACTCCCAACCCACGAGGCTTCCACTGAACACCGGCGCAGTCGAGCGCCGGAACCTCTGGGATCAGCCAGCGGGTTCGTGCCGGACCCCGCGGATCAGCGACCGGTCCGGCCCCGGTCGACCCCACCCACTCAACGGGTCCTGCACCGCGAGAGCCGAAGTACGTCGGCAGATCCCCGTATATGTCGTAATCGGTATATAGTACTGGCGTGGACTCGTTCGGTGTCTTGGCCCAGCCGCAGCGGCGCCTGATCCTCGACGCGCTGATCCAGGGCGAACGTCCGGTGGGCGACCTGGTCGACGAGCTCGGCCTGAGCCAGCCGGTGGTGTCCAAGCAGCTGCGGATCCTGCGCGAGGCCGAGATGGTCGTGGTGCGCGGGGACAGCCAACGGCGGCTGTACCGGATCAATCCCGCCCCGTTCGCCGAGATCGATGCCTGGCTGGATCGCTACCGCCAGTTCTGGGCACGCCGGCTCGATGCCTTGCAAGCACATCTCGAGACAGAGGAGCACCAGTGACCGACGACGGCACCATCGAACGCGGCGCCGACCGGGTGACGTTTCGCTACGAACGCCGCCTCACGCAGCCGATCGAGTCGGTGTGGAAGGCGATCACCGATCCGGCCGCGATCGAGCAGTGGACCGGCATGCGGCCCGAGCTGGACCTTCGCGAGGGTGGGTCGTACGTGACTCGTCATCAGGGTGATGTGCGCGTCGTGGACCGGGTCCTGCGGCTCGATCCGCCGCGGTTGTTCGAGCACACCTTCTGGGAGCACGTGAATCCCAGCGCGGTCGTGACCTGGCAGTTGAGCCCGCTCGAGGACCAAGGCTGCCGGCTGGAACTGACCCATGTGCTGAGCATGGACGACGTGCGTGCGGCGATGGAGCTCGGATCGTCCGGGGTCGACCCGATCACCGTCCTGTCCCGCAACGCCGCCGGCTGGCATCATCTGCTCGACCGGCTCCAGGCCAGTCTGGGCGAAGCCGTCCGGCCGCGGTCGACAGAGGAGCGAAAGGCGCTGCAGGACCACTACGCGGAGCTCAGCCGGTAACGAACGGACCCTTCGAGCTGAACGCATGCTCGGTGAAACGGTCGGCCATCACCTGGTGCGTGGCGGCGTCCGGGTGCAGGTCGTCGCTCAGCCGGTGCGCGGCATTGTCCGGTTCGCCGTACAGGGTGCGGCCGTCGAGGTAGTGCAGGTTGGGGTCGTCGAGAGCGCGCTGGGCCACGATGCGGGCGAGTTCGGCGCGGATGACCGACAGGGTGAGTTTGCCGGCCGGGACGTCGTCGGGGTTGCCGGTCGCGGTGAACCGTAGCTGACCCGCGGCGAGGGCCTCGAGGTTCCAGCCGGTCGGGCCGGGGGTGTCCTCGTGGATCGGGCAGAGGATCGAGGAGACGACCAGCAGCGGCGTTTCCGGGTGGCCGTCGCGGATGGTGTCGAGGAAGCCGTGGACGCCGGGCGTGAAGGTGCGCAGCCGGAGGCTGTCGGAGTTCACGATGTTGATGCCGAGCTTCAGGCTGATCAGGTCGGCGGGCGTGTCGCGGATCGTGCGCGCGATGAACGGCTGCAGGTACGCGCTGCCGCCGAAGCCGAGGTTCAGCAGTTCGACGTCGGCCTGTGCCGCGGCGAGGGCCGGCCAGGTGCCGGTCGGGTGGGTCGCGTTCGAGCCGTGGCTGATCGAGCTGCCGTGGTGCAGCCAGACGCGGCGGGCGGACGGTACCGGTTCGACCGGCTGGTCGGTGCGCAGGGCAACCAGTTCGGTGGTCTCGTCGTGCGGGAGCCAGATCTCCACGGTCTTCGGCGCGGCGGCGAGGCCCTCGATGCGGAGGGTCTGCGGTGTGCCTTGCCGGGTCTGGGTGGAGCCGGTCACCAGGTCGATCGTGATCACGTCGCCGTCGGGGGCGGTGAGCTGGGTGAACAGCCGGCCGTCGACGAGTACGTCGTACACACCGTCGGGGCGTGCGGGCGCGCCGACGTAGTCGCGCTTGGTCGGGAGGGTGTCGAGCTCGATCCGCGTGGCTGCGGTGCGGAAGACGAGCCGTACGCCGGACGGCTGGGAGTCGACCATGTCCATCTGGGGGTCGTCGTACTGCGTTCGCGCCCAGGCGGGGAGGCGGTGCGGCAGGACGCCGCGCGCGGTCGGCTCGAGGTCGAGGGCTCCGCGGAGGAGGTCGATGGTGAGGGGGACGGTGTGCATATCAGCTCCAGGTACGAAGGAGGGCGTCGAGGGCGTCGAGGATGCGGGGCCAGCTGTCGGCGCTGTCCGGCGCGCTGTAACTGAAGGAGCCGGCGAGCTCGAGGGTCACGTAGCCGTGCACGACACTCCCGATCAGCCGCACGGCATCCGTCTGCGCCGGCTCGCCCAGGTTGTAACCACGCAGCACTGCCCGCCACAGCTCCGAATGCCTCCGCCCAGCAGCCACGTAGTCAGCTGAGCTCACAGCAATTGGATTGTGGCGGGAGGCCGCGTAGCGGCCGGGGTGTTCGTGGGCGTAGGTGCGGTAGACGTTCGCCATGGCGGTCAGTGCATCGGCGCCGGCCCGGCCGGCGAGGGCGGCTGCGGCCTGGTCGGCGAGTTCGCTGAGGGCGACGGTGGCGATCCGGGTCTTCAGGTCGTCGGAGTTGCGGACGTGCGAGTACAGGCTGGCGACCTGCACGTCGAAGCGGCGGGCCAGGGCCGAGACGGTGACCCGGTCGAAGCCGGCCTCGTCCGCCAGCTCCGCGCCTGCCTGCGCCAGTCGAGCGCCGCTCAACCCCACTCTTGCCATACCTCATTATGTATTTGCCTAAAGACATTAGGCAAATCGGATCAAAGAGAAACCCTCACCGCGCCATTGCGATGAGGGTTCCGGGGGATGTGGCTCAGGCGGTGCGCTTGGTCCGGTGCAGGTGCGCCGGGCCGATCTCACCCTTGCGGAGCAGCTCGACCCGCTCGGCCAGCAGCTCCTCCAGCTCCGAGATGCTCCGGCGCTCGCGCAGCATGTCCCAGTGCGTACGGGCCGGCTTCTCCTGCTTCGGCTCCGGCTTCTCGCCGGTGGAGCGGGCGGCCTCGCTGCCGCAGTGCGGGCACTCCCAGATCGCGGGCACCTCGGCGTCGTGCGCCATCGTGACCTCGACCACATGGCCGCGGGGGCAGTCGTACGTGATCATCTGGCGGGGAGCGAACTCAACACCACGGTCATCCTCGAAGCTGACCCCACCCAGCCCCGAACCACGCAGTACGCGATTAGACATGTCAAACCTCCGAGATCGTCATCCGGGCCAACGGTCGGCCGGCCCGGATCATTCCCATTTTGGCATGTCCGAGCCATATGTTCGCACCTGACAGCCCGTCGTGACCTGCTGTCATCAGCTGTTCACAGATCCCGCTCTGTCGCCGTGTGTCCCGGGCCGACCGGGGTACGACGTTCCGAATCGATATCCGGTTCACAGCCTGTTGCCAGGAAGCGAGGATCTCCTCCTCAGTAATCGACCATAGCGTCAGCGTCCATGGTGCTACCCCGCCACAAGCTCCGTGGCCTCAGTTTCGTGAACGTGGCCCTGGTGGCCATTGTGCTCGTCATCGGCGTGACCGCCTACTTCCTGTTCTTCAAGAAGGATCCACCGGCCGCCGGCGCGACCCGGCCGTCGGTCGCCGTCCAGCGCGGCGCGGTCACCGCCAGCGTCAGCTCCAGCGGCACCCTGCAAAGCTCGACGACTGCTGCGCCGCAGTTCGAGACCTCCGGAACCGTCACCCAGGTCCTGGTCAAGGTCGGCCAGGTGGTCGCGAAGGGCGCGGCGATCGCGAAGATCGACCCGTCCGGCGCCGAACGGCAGCTGGTGATCGCCCAGCAGAACCAGATCGCCTCGGCGAACTCGGTGACCGCGGCCGAGGGCTCACTGAGCGACGCGCAGAACGCCCTCACCGCTGCGGAGGCGGCGTCGGCCTCCCCGTCGCCGACCCCGACGCCGAGCAACGGTCAGCAGCAGACCCAGAGCCAGTCTCAAGGTCAGAGTCAGGGTCAGAGCCCGGAAGTTGCCGTCAGCAACGCGGAGGCCGGCCTGGCGAAGGCGAAGGCGGACAAGGAACAGGCCGACCAGAACGTCGACGCCGCCGAGGCCGCGGTCGCGGCGACCACGCTGAAGGCTCCGATCGCCGGCACCATCACCGCGGTGAACGGCGCGGTCGGCTCGGCATCCGGCGGCTCCAGCTCAGGTTCAGGGAGCGGGAGCAGCGGCGGGCAAGGCTCGACCTCAGGTCAAGGTTCATCCTCGACCTCCAGCAGTACGTCGAGCACGTCGGGCACCGGCTTCGCCGACATCGCCGACCTCAAGTCGCTCCAGGTGGTGGCGGCGTTCGCCGAGGCCGACGCGATCAAGATCAAGGCCGGCCAGTCCGCGACCGTGACCCTGAACGCCGAGCCCGGTACGACGCTGACCGCCTCGCTGGCGGCCGTGTCGCCGACCCCCACCACGACCAACGGCGTCGTCTCGTACTCGGCGACGTTCAGCCTCGCCAAGCTCCCGGCGAACGCCCGGATCGGCCAGACCGCGAACGTCACGGTCCAGACCGCGAAGGCCGCGAACGCCCTCTATGTCCCGAGCACCGCGATCGCGACCAGTGGCACGACGTACACGGTGACGATGGCCGACGGCAGCGGGTCCCGTGACGTCAAGATCGGTGTCCGCGGCGACAGCTACACCCAGATCGTGTCCGGCGTGAACGAGGGCGACCAGATCGAGCTGCTGCAGGGCTCCATCGGCGGCACCGGTACGCAGACCGGCCAGAACCGGCAGGGCCAGCTCGGCGGCGGCCAGTACCCCGGCGGCGGCGCCGGTGGTGGGCTCGGTCGTGGAACTGGCAGCGGAGCCGGTGGCGGTGGTTTCGGTGGCCGCTGACGCCCTGATCGAGATCCGGGAGGTCACCAAGACGTACGGCCACGGTGAGACGGCGGTGCGCGCGCTTCGGGGCGTGTCGCTGCGGGTCGAGGCCGGGGAGTACGTCGCGGTGATGGGCTCGTCCGGCTCCGGCAAGTCCACGTTGATGAACATCCTCGGCTGCCTCGACGTACCGTCGCGCGGGGAGTACTGGCTCGACGGCAGCGACGTGGCCCGGCTGACCGAGGACCAGCAGGCGCTCGTCCGCGGCCGCAAGATCGGGTTCATCTTCCAGTCGTTCAACCTGATCCCGCGGACCACCGCGCTCGCGAACGTCGAGCTGCCGCTCACCTACGCACACCTGCGCCGGGCGGAGCGCCGGCGGCGGGCGAACCGCGCGCTCGAACTGGTCGGCCTCGCGGACCGCACCACGCACCGGCCGAACGAGCTGTCCGGTGGTCAGCAGCAGCGCGTCGCGATCGCCCGCGCGCTCGCGACCGGCCCGCGGATCCTGCTCGCCGACGAGCCGACCGGCAATCTGGACGCGCACTCGACCGACGAAGTACTCGGCATGTTCGACCAGCTGCACGCCGAGGGCCGGACGATCATCGTGATCACCCACGAGCACGACGTGGCGGCCCGCGCCCGGCGGCTGGTGCACGTGACCGACGGCCGGATCGACTCCGACGAGGTGACCCGCTGATGTCACCACGTGACCTGATGGGCGCCGCGCTCCGCGGCCTCACCGCGAACAAACTCAGATCCCTGCTGACCGTCCTCGGCGTGTCGATCGGCGTCGGTGCGGTGATCGTGCTGGTTGCGGTCGGCAACGGTTCCGGCAAGGCGGTGCAGCAGCGGCTGGAGGCGATGGGTACGAACCTGCTCACGGTCTCCACGACCGGTGGTGGCGGCGGTTTCGTCCGTGGTCAGGCCGGTCCGGCGAATCAGCAGTACAGCCTGACGCTCGAGGACGCGAGCGCTCTCGCGGACAAGAACCTCGCGCCCGACATCGCGTCCGTCGCACCGGTGATGACCAGCTCCGGTACGGCGACCAACGGCGACACCAGCTACACGGTCAACCAGGTGATCGGTACGACACCGGCGTACATGCCGGCCACCAACACGCCGGTGCAGATCGGGCAGGCGTTCACGCAGGCGGACGTCGACAGGTCCCAGCGGGTGATCCTGCTCGGGCAGACCGCGGCGACCGAACTGTTCACGCGGCCGGCCAGTGCGGTCGGTCAGACGATCAAGCTCGGGGCCGTCGACTTCACCGTCCTCGGCGTACTGGCGAGCAAGGACAGCACCGGGTTCAACGACCCGAACGCGACTGCGATCGTGCCGATCAGCACGCTGCGCGCGACCCAGGCCGGGTACGGCGCGCTGAACCAGATCGTCGTCCAGGCGTCCGACCAGAACCGCGTCGACGCCGCGCAGGCCGAGGTCACCCAGCTGCTGACCGCCCGGCACCAGGTACCGGCGACCGAGACGACGTCGCCGTTCCGGATCACGAACTCGGCGCAGATCCTGCAGACCAGCCAGGACACCGCGGCGACGTTCACCGCACTGCTCGCGACCGTGGCCGCGATCAGCCTGCTGGTCGGCGGGATCGGGGTCACCAACATCATGCTGGTCACGGTCACCGAGCGGACCCGGGAGATCGGGATCCGCAAGGCGCTCGGGGCTCGCCGGCGTACCGTCCTCGGCCAGTTCCTGATCGAGGCGACGCTGCTCAGCCTGATCGGCGGCGCGGTCGGCGTCGGGGCGGCGCTGATCGTCACCCGCTTCCAGCTGGCCGGTGTGCAGCCCGTGCTGGTGCCGTCGTCGATCGGACTCGCGCTCGGCGTGTCCGCGGCGGTCGGCCTGTTCTTCGGCAGCATGCCGGCGCACCGAGCCGCCGGTCTCCGTCCCATCGACGCACTACGACATGAGTGAGAGGCCCCTGCTATGAGTGACCAGACCCCCGACGAGTTCGCCCAGATCGGGTCCGACGAGGAGGTCGACGCGGCGCTGAAGCCGAAGAAGACCCTCAACCTGCCGCTCGCGACTGCGATCCTGGCCGGCATCGTGGTGCTCGCCATCGGCCTCGCGGGTGGCGCCGGGTTGCACGCCGCGTTCGCGTCGACCAGCACGTCGAACCAGCCGCAGGCCGGTCGCGGCGGCTTCGGCGGGTACGGCGGCTACCGCGGGACGAACGGGCCTGGCACCGCCGGTGGTGGCCAAGGCGGTGGGCAGGGTGGCGGGACGATCGGTACGGTCGTGTCCGCGAACTCGTCGCAGCTCGTCGTGAAGACGCAGTCCGGCAACGTCACGGTGAAGCTCACCGGCGACACGACGTACGAGATCACCTCGAAGGGCACCGCGGCGGATCTGAAGGCCGGCGAACAGGTCGTCGTCAGCGGGCAGGACTCGAACGGCACGATCACCGCGAACACCGTCCGCCAGGGTTCGTTCGGCGGCGGGTTCCGCGGGCCGAACGCGACGCCGTCGTCGCGCTGAGGATCCCCAGGCCATCACAATTGGGCCGGCCGCGCGCCGCTGAGCGTGACGCGCGGTGCTCGTGGCGAATTGTGATGGCCTGGCGGTCCGCCTCCGATCCGTGCGCCCGGGTCGCGAAGAGTGCGACGCCGGTTCGCTCGAGTACGGAGTCGAGCTTGCCTGCGTCGGCGAGCGGCTGCGCTATGCCGCTGGTGCGGAGCTGGTCGAGCCATTCGTCGCGGGTTTAGTGCGGGACCACGGGAAGGTCGGGCGCTCGACGGCGGTGAACGCGGTGCCGAGGCCTTCGGCGGTTCGACCCAGTGCCAGGTCATACCCGCGACCAGCGCGTCGTACGTCCGCCCCTTCGGGTCCCACGACGCGAACGGCGACACCTCCACCTTGACCCCGGTGGTCCGCGCGTAGGCAGCCATTCGCTGGTCGACTTCCACACCGAGCACCCGGCCGCCTGCAGTTGCCGAGCTGCAATCCCAGTCCCACAACCGACATCGACCACCTCCAACTCCGGGCCTTTGCTGCACGCGCAGGGTGAAGTGTTGCTGCGGGGCGCGCCTGCGGAAGGACGTGCCGACCGGCGTACCGATCCTGACCGAGGCCGGCCAGGTCATCCGGGACTACCTGGCGGCGGAGCAGACGTACGGCCGGATCCCGGCGAGCGCCGACACCGACGTCCTCGGGCTGACGCTGATCGGCTCCACCCAGCTGCTGTTCGCCGACCGTACGGGCGTCCGCCCGACCGCGGATCAGGTGCGCGCGTTCGTGGGCTCCGTCGTACCTGCCTGAGCACCCCAGAGATCCGATGAGTCATTGACGGCTGCGCTTGGAAAGCGCTATCTTCCGACGAAATGAGGCCCAAAAAGTACAAATTGGCCTCTCGAGACGGAAGTTGGCACGACTGTGATCAGGTCATTCAGAGTCCTGGCCGCGGGGGTGGGGGTTGCCCTGACGCTGGCCGCCTGCGGTACGAACGGAGCCGCGAAGGCGGAGCAGGATCCGAAGGCACCGCTCGAACTGTGGGCGCGGACGACGCCAGGCGGCGACGGCGAGAAGGGCATGAAGAAGCTCGCGGCCGCCTTCGAGCAGGCGACCGGGCAGAAGGTCGAGGTGACCGCGATCTTCGACGACTTCGAGACCAAGCTGGCCCAGCGCGCCGCCCAGAAGGACCTGCCGGACATCGTGATGAACGACTCGTCGCAGCTCGGCACGATGGTCAGCCAGGGCATCGTGCGCGAGGTCGACCTGTCCGCGATCAAGGGCAGCGACCAGTTGCTCGAGCCGGCTCTGGCCGCAGCCCGCGCCGCCGACGGCAAGACGTACGGCGTCCCGTACTCCGCGCAGGCCTCCGCGCTGCTGATCCGCAAGGACTGGCTGAAGAAGGTGAACCTGCCCGCCCCGACGACCTGGGACCAGATGGTCACCCTGGCGAAGGCCTTCACCACCCAGGACCCGGACGGCAACGGCAAGGCCGACACGTACGGGCTGGCCGTCCCCGGCTCGACCAAGCGCGGGTATGCCTCCTGGTACTTCTCGAACTTCCTCTGGGCCGGCGGCGGTGACTTCGTCGCGAAGGGTGCCGACGGCAAGTACAAGCCCGCGATGAGCACGCCGGAGTCGGAGGCCGCGACCAAGTGGTTCCGCGACCTGGCCTGTACGTCGAAGGTGATCCAGCCGGGTGCCGCGACGATGGACACGCCGCCGGCCAACGAGACGTTCGAGGCCGGGAAGACCGGCATGTACGTCGTCGGTCCGTACCTGATGCCGCGGTTCGACTCCTCGCTCGGCAAGGACAAGTACGAGGTCGTCGCGATGCCGCAAGGCCCGAAGGACTCGACCGTGCTGGCCGAGGGCGGCAGCGTCTACCTGATGGCGGGCTCCAAGAACGAAGCCGCGCAGAACGGGTTCGCGTCGTACGCCATCTCCGAGGCCGGTCAGAAGGTCGGCATGGAGGGTGAGAAAGCGTTCATCGTGCAACTGCCGGTGAACAAGAACGTCGACATCAGCACGGTCCGCCCCGACCCGCGCTGGAAGCTGTACGCCGACGTGTACAAGGAGCACGGCCGCTATGCCCCGTCGGTACCGAACTGGACGCCGATCCGGCAGAGCACCGCGGACACGGTGAACGCGCTGATCGCGGACTGCGGCCTGGACCTGGACTCCGAACTGAAGAAGCTCGACCAGAAGCTCGGTGACACGCTGAACCAGCAGGGCATCGGCGCGTCGTGAGTGTTCGGGAAGCAACGCGGTTGCCGGCCCCGGCGCAACGCGCGCCGGCGGCTGCCGGCCGGCGCCGGCGGAACGGCCAGTGGTGGATCCCCTGGCTGTTCCTGGCTCCGGCGCTGGTGCTGTTCGCGTACTTCAAGTTCATCCCGATGGCGCAGGCGATCGGGATGTCGGTACAGGACGTCCGACCGTACCTCGGCAACCGGTGGGTCGGCGGCGCGAACTACTCGGAGATCCTCGGCGACGACGGGTTCCGCTCCGCCGCCTGGAACACCGTGGTGCTCGCGGTCGGCCAGACGGCCGGCTCGATGCTCCTCGGGTTCTGCCTCGCGCTGCTGGTCGAGGGACAGACCCGCAAGCTGAGCTTCATCCGGTCGGCGGCGTTCCTGCCGGTCGTCGTACCGCTGGCCGTCACCGCCGAGCTCTGGCGGATCATGTACCACCCGACCGGCGACGGCCTGATCAACCAGGTCATCGGTCTGGTCGGCCTCGGACCGTCCGGGTTCATCAACGACCCGCACACGTCGCTCGCCTCGATCGCGGTGACCGGGATCTGGCGGGGTGCGCCGTACGACATGATGATCTTCCTCGCCGGGCTGGCAGGCATCGACCGCGGGCTGTACGAGGCCGCGACAGTGGACGGCGCGTCGACCTGGAAGCGGATCGTGCACGTCACGCTGCCCGGGCTCCGGCCGGTGTTCGCGATCCTGTTCGTGCTGGCCGCGGTGCGCGGGTTCCGGACCTTCACCGAGGTGTTCCTGCTGACCAACGGCGGACCGAACGGCTCGACCGAGGTCGTGATGACGCTGATCTACAAGCTGGGCCTGGAGCAGAGCCGGCTCGGTGTCGGCTCGGCCGGTGCGGTGCTGCTGTTCGCCGCGACGCTCGTGCTGACCGTCTGCGTCCAGCTGCTGCGACGGAGGAGATCCGCATGAGTGCTGCCACCGAGACCGCGCTCGGTCTCACCGAGAGCAAGGGCGTCGGCGCCCGGATCGCCAAGTTCGTGATCTACGTCGGATTGTTCACAATCTTCGCAGGGCCGCTGCTCGCGCTGCTGGTCGGCTCCTTCAACCACGTGTCGGACCCGACCCAGCTGAGCGTCGTACCGAAGACGCCGACGCTGGACAACTTCCGGATCGCGTTCGGCCACGGCGTACTGCGGTACCTGCTGAACTCGTTCTTCGTGGTCGGCTTCGGACTGCTGCTGCAGGTGGCGGTGTCGGTGCTGGCCGGGTACGCGCTGGCCCGGAAGAAGTTCCCGCTGATGACGCTGGTGATGGTCGCGATCCTGGCCACGATGATGCTGCCCGAGGAGATCCTCGCGCTACCACTCACGCTGGTGCTCGCCGACCTGCCGCTGGTGCACCTGAACCTGATGGGCACGCTGGCCGGGATGATCGTCCCGCTCGGCGCCTGGGCGTTCTCGATCCTGGTGATGACCGAGTTCATGAAAGATGTACCGCCGGAGCTCGAGGAGGCGGCCCGGATCGACGGGGCCGGCGAGTTCCGGATCTTCGGGCAGATCATCCTGCCGCTGTGCAAGCCGGCGCTCGGCGTGATCGGGGTGTTCGGCTTCACGATGATCTGGGACCAGTACCTGCTGCCGCTGCTGGTCGCCCAGAACGCCAAGGCCTACACGCTCCCGCTCGCGCTGCGGACGTTGCGGATCGACCCGGCGGTCACGCCCGGTGTCGTCCTCGCCGCGTCGTTGCTCGCGCTGCTTCCTTCCGTACTGGTGTTCCTCTTCTTCCAGCGTTCGTTCGCCCGGGGCCTGACCTCCGGCGCACTCAAGGGGTGAGACATGGACCGTCGTACCTTCATCGCGACAACCGGCGTGGCCGGGGTAGCCGGCATCGGCCTGATGGCCGCGGCCGGCACGCTGCCCGCCGCAGCCGGAACGTTGCCTGCGGCACCCGGAACGTTGCCTGCGGCACCCGGCCCGACTGGCCGGCTCGTTCACTCGCTCGACGAGCTCCGCGCCGCGATTGCCGCGGCGAAGCCGGGCACAGTGGTCACGGTTGCCAACGGCACCTATGAGGTGACATCGCCGATCGCGATCACCGGCACGCGCGGCACCTGCGACGAGCCCGTCGTCGTACGGGCGGAATCCGTCGGCGGCGTCGTACTGACCGGCGAGCAGAGCTTCGTGCTGAGTGCGTCGTCGGACGTCACGATCAGCGGGTTCGCGTTCCGCGGGCAGACCACGACGTTCGACGTACCGCCGGACTGCAGGCGGATCCGGCTGACCCGCAACGACTTCCAACTGGCCGATGTCGAGGGCCTGCACTGGGTGATGATCCGGGGTGACCACACCGAGTTCGACCACAACGAGTTCCACGACAAGTCGAAGCTCGGCATCTACCTGGGCATCGAGGGCGCCGGCACCGACCAGATGGCCGTCGGTGTGCACATCCACCACAACTACTTCCGCGACCACACGTTCCCGGGCGACAACGGCGGCGAGCCGATCCGGCTCGGGGTCAGTCCGCGGGCGTTGTCCACGGCCGCGGCCGTCGTCGAACTGAACCTGTTCGAGCGCTGCAACGGCGACCCCGAGGCGGTCTCGGTGAAGTCGTCCGGCAACACCGTGCGGCACAACACGTTCCGCGACAGCATGGGCGGCATCGTGCTGCGGCACGGCAACGGGACCCGCGTCGACGGCAACTACCTGCTGTCCGGCCAGAACGGGATCCGGATCTACGGCAACGATCATCTGATTGTCAACAATTACCTCGAGCGGATCAGCAACGCCGGCGTCGTACTGGGCAGCGGCAGCGTGCGCGACCACTACCCGGGCGAGCCGTCGAAGTCCCGGACCGGCAACGACGCCCCCGATCGGGTCCGGATCGCGCTGAACACCGTGCTGGACTGCGAGTCCGGGATCGTCGGCGAGAGCCACCGGACCCTGCCGCCGCTGGACTGCGCGGTGACGGACAATCTGCTGGTGGCAGACAGCGGAGAGTTGGTGAACATGCCGTTCCAGGACGGCATCACCTGGGCGGGCAACATCCACTGGGGACAGGGCACGGACGGCAACGCACCCGCCGTGGCCTTCACCCGCGTCGACCCACGGCTCGCGGCCGGGACCGACGGGGTACGCCGGCTGACGTCCGGCAGTCCCGCGATCAACGCGGCGTCCCGGGCGTACCCGGACGTTCCCCGGGACCTGGACGGTGACCATCGGACCGGTCGGGCGGCGGACGTCGGCGCTGACGAGTACTCGCCGCGGCGCCCGGCGTACCGCCCCTTGACCCCCGTCGACGTCGGACCGCACGCGCGATGAGCACCGCGGTCGGAGAGCAGGAGATCATCCGGTCGTACCTGGACCGGCTGCGACTGGACCTGGTGGTCGCGGCCCGGATCACGAAGGTGCACCGCGAGTGGTCGCGGGCGCTGATGCCCGACCCGTTCTCACGGTTGTACCTGATCCTCGAGGGCGAGGGGCGCCTCGTCGTCGGCGATCAGGAGCTGTACCCGCAGCCCGGCGAGCTCGTGTACACACCGGCCGACGTGCCGGTGTCGTACGAGACCATCAGCGACAACGTGTTCCGCAAGCACTGGCTGCATTTCTCGGCGCTGATCGGCGACCGGGACATCGGCGAGCTGATGACGTTGCCGTACATCGTGCCGAGCAAGGCTCCGGAGGAGGCGGCGGCGCTGTTCGAGCAGGTCGGCGCGGCGGACCGGGATCCGCCGGGTCTGTCGACGCCGCTGCGGATGCGGTCGGCGCTCACCGCGCTGTTCGCGCACTTCCTGGACAGTGCGCCGCCCGGCTCGGTGCGGTTGTCGCCGCAGCAGACGACCGAGTCCGGGATCGTCAAGTACATCCAGGGCAACCTCGCCACGCTGCCGAGCGTGGAGGAGTTGGCCGCGGTGTTCGGGTACGACCTGGCGACGTTCCTGCGGCACTTCCGGACCGAGTTCGGGCTGTCGCCGAAGCAGTACATCAAACGGGCCCGGATCGAGTGGGCCCAGCGTGAGCTGTCGACGACCGCGCGACCGATGGAGGAGATCGCGGCCGCGGTCGGGATGGATCAGTCCTATTTCTCGAAGGTCTTCCGACAGGTGAGTTCGGTGACCCCGAGCGAGTACCGAAAGTTGTACCGCCCAAGCAGCTAGGAGACTCGGATGGATCGTCGTACCTTTTTGATCAGTAGTGGGGCCGTTGCGCTCGCGGTCGGGAGCGCAACGCCTGCCTTTGCAGCTCCTGTGACTTCGCTGGCGCAGTTGCAGCAGGCAATCGACAGTGCGACGGCCAGGACCACGATCACGGTCGCCAACGGTACGTACGCCGTACCGTCGGGGTCGCCGATCACGGTCAGCGGCCGGCACGGCAGTAGTGCCGCGCCGATCACGATCGTGGCGCAGAGCCGGGGCGGCGTCGTGCTGACCGGCGAGCAGAGCTTCGTGTTCAGCGGGTCGTCGGACGTGACGATCAGCGGTTTCGCTTTCCGGCAGAGTACGACGCTGGAGATCCCGGTGGACTGCGCGCGGATCCGGCTGACCCGCAACGACTTCCAGCTCGCGGCCGCGGCCGGGCACTGGGTCGTGGTGCGCGGCGACGACGCGAAGATCGACCGGAACACCTTCCACGACAAGTCCACGGCCGGCGTCTACCTGGTGATCGACGGCCCGGGATCCGAGGCGATGGCGCAGCGGACGTACATCCTGCGCAACTACTTCCGCGACCACACGTACGGCGGTGCGAACGGCGGCGAGCCGATCCGGTTGGGGGTGAGCAGCCGGGCGCTCAGTACGGCCGACGCGATCGTGGAGTACAACCTGTTCGAGCGCTGCAACGGGGATCCCGAGGCGATCTCGGTCAAGTCGTCGGGGAACACGATCCGGTACAACACGGTCCGGTCGTCGGTGGGCGGGATCGTATTGCGGCACGGGAACAACAACCGGGTCGAAAGCAACTATCTGGTGGCCGGGAGCAACGGGATCCGGATCTACGGGAACGATCATCTGATTGTCAACAACTATGTGGACGGGGTCGGTAGTGCGGGGGTGGTGCTCGGGAGCGGGACGGAACGGGACCACTACGAGGGGGAGCCGCCGAGTTCCCGGACCGGGAACGACGCGCCGGACCGGGTGACGATCGTGCTGAACACGCTGCGGAACAACGGTCAGGCGGTCGCGGGGGAGAGTCAGCGGACGGTGCCGCCGTTGGGTTGTGTGATTGCCGACAATCTGATGGTCGGCAACAGCGGTCAGCTGGTGTCGATGCCGTACCTCGACGGGATCACGTGGTCGGGCAACATCACGTGGGGCGCGGCGACGGACGGGAACCTGCCGGCGGCCGGTTTCACCCGCGCCGATCCGAAGCTGGCGGCGGGGACCGACGGTGTGTACCGGCTCGGCGCAGGCAGCGCGGCCGCGAACGCGGCGAGCCTGAACCATTCGGGCCAGGTCGCCGATGACCTCGATGGGGAGGTGCGGACGGCGCCGTACGACGTGGGAGCGGATGAGTACTCGACGGCGCAGCCGGTCCGACGACCTCTGACGACTACAGACGTAGGCCCGAACGCGGCGTAGCCGCGACGCCTGGCTGGGCGCCGGTCGACGCCTGGCCGGGTGTCGAGGACCGGGCGTCGAGGGCCGGGTGCCTAGACGACGCTTGGCTGGGTGTTGCCGGCTTCGCGGATGCCGCGGCGCATGTCGACGCGGGTGAGCAGGGCGAGGCCGATCACGAAGAAGATGCCGAGGGCGACGATCGCGGGGCGGTACGAGCCGGTGAGCTGGTGGACGAGACCGAACACCAGCGTGCCGAGCCACGACGTTCCGCGTTCGCCGGCCTGGTACAGCGCGAAGTACTCCGCCTCGCGGCCCTTCGGGATCAGCTGGCTGAAGGCGGACCGGGACAGCGCCTGGGTCCCGCCCAGCACGATCCCGATCGCGGCCCCCATCGCCAGGAACGGCACGATCCGGTGCGCCGGAAGCAGGAACCCGGCGATCACGATCAGCATCCAGATCACCAGCCCGCCGGTGATCGTCCGGTGCGCGCCGTACCGCGCCGCCACCCGCCCGAACACGATCGCCCCGAAGAACGCGACGAACTGGACCATCAGGATGGTCGCGATCAGCACCTGCGTCTGGAACCCGAGCTGCTTCTCGCCGTACGTCGACGACACCGAGATCACCGTCTGGATCCCGTCGTTGAAGAACAGGTAGGCGACCAGGAACAGCAACGTCATCGGGTAGGTCCGGATGTGCCGCAGGGTCGCCGCGAGCTGCCCGAAGCTCTGCCGCACCAGCCCGCGGCTGCCGACCGGCTCGACGCTCACCGGCGGCCGGTTCCGCAGCCGGACGAACGGGATGATCGTGAACAGTCCCCACCACACGCCGGCGCTGAGCAGGCTGAGCCGGACCGCGGCGCCCTGGCTCATCCCGAGCGCGTCGTGCGCGGTGACCACGGCCAGGTTGATCGCGAGCAGGAGGAAGCCACCGGCGTACCCGAACGCCCAGGCCCGCGACGAGACCGCGTCGCGCTGGTCCGGGGGAGAGATGTCGATCAGGATCGAGTCGTAGACGACCAGTGCGGAGCCCAGACACACGTTGCCGATGAAGAGCAGTAGCGCGCCGAGCCCCCAGCGCCCGCCGCCGACGAACACCATGCAGCAGGCGGACACCGACCCGACCCAGGCGAACCCGCACATCAGCAGCTTCTTGCGGGCCATCCGGTCCGCGATCGCCCCGACCACGGGCAGGAACAGCGCCGACGCCAGTGTCGCGACCGTGACCACGTAGAACGCCAGCGAGCCGGGGGAGATCGCGAGCCCGAGAACGTGCAGGTCGGTGGTGCACGGCCGCTCGGTGGTACCGACGTACCCGCAGGCGTCGGTCTCGGCGACCGAGGTCAGGTACGGCGCGAACAGCACCGTCGCGACCGTGGTGACATAACCGGAGTTCGCCCAGTCGAACAGGCTGAATCCCCAGTACTCACGCTTGTCCACACCGTCCGGGGCGGAAAGAAGTCCCATGCGCGGAAGTGTGTCATCACCTGGGTACGTCGCGGCGTACCGACGGATAACACTTCAGTGCCCGATTAACGCCACTGATCCCGTTCGATCAGTACGTCGCGGAGGATGTCCGTTCGGTCGGTGATGATCCCGTCCACCCCGGCGTCGAGCAGCCGGCGGATGTCGTCCGCGTCGTCGACGGTCCACACGTGCACCTGCTTGCCGCGCGCGTGCGCCCGCTCGATCAGCCCCGGCGTGAGCAGGTGCAGGGCGCCGTACCGCTCCGGGATCTGCAGGCAGGCGCCCCGCGACGGGAGCGCGATCGGCAGGAACCGGATCAGCGCGATCTCCCACTGCCCGTACCCCGTGCAGAGCCGCGGCCCGAGCAGCTTGCGCATCCGGTTGACGCGGGACTGCGAGAACGACGAGACGCAGACCCGGTCGATCGCGTTCGCGGCCCGCAGTACGGCGGCCGACGGCTCCAGGCCGCCCTCCGCCTTGACGTCGAGGTTGAACCGGACGTCCGGGAAGTGCTCGAGCAGCTCGTCCAGGCGGGGGATCGGCTCGTGGCCGTTGATCCGCGCCTTGCTGACCTCGGACCAGGGCAGCTCGGCGATCGGGCCGGTCCGGTCGGTGACCCGGTCCAGCTTGTGGTCGTGGAACGCGATCACCACCCCGTCGCTGGTGGCGTGCAGGTCGGTCTCGACGTACCGATATCCGAGGTCCACGGCGTGCTGGAAGGCGCGGAGCGAGTTCTCGTAGCCGACCAGGTCCGGGTGGTCGGCGCCGCCGCGGTGCGCCATCGCGATCGGGCCGTCGTGGACGAGGTACGGATACACATCCTGAAGTATGTACCGTTGGGTCGGTGACGGTACTCAGCCCCCGCCCCGATCTGTGGACCCTCGATCCGGACGTCCTGCACCTCAACCATGGTTCGTACGGCGCCGTGCCGCGCCGCACCCAGGAGGTGATGGCCGGCCTGCGGACCGAGATGGACGCCAACCCGATGGTCTGGTTCCGGACTGTCGCCGACCGCCTGACCGCGAGCCGGCTGGCGCTCGCCGCGTTCCTGGAGACCGACCCGGCCGGGTTCGCCCTGGTCCCGAACGCCAGCGCCGGAGTGACGGTCGCGCTCCAGACCCTGCCGATTGCGGCGGGCAGCCGGATCGTGCTGACCGACCACGCGTACGGCGCGGTCCGGTACGCCGCCGAGCGGTTCGCGGAGCGGTACGGCGCCGAGGTCGTGAACGTGGGGATCCCGCTGGAGGCCGACGACCGGACCGTGGTCGCGCTGATCGCCGACCAGCTGGACAACGCCGCGGTGCTGATCGTGGACCAGATCACCTCCGGTACGGCGAAGGTGTTCCCGGTCGAGGCGCTGGTGGCCGCCGCCCACGACCGCGGCGTACCGGTCGTGGTCGACGGCGCGCACGCTCCGGCCCTGATCGACGCGCCGGCCGCCGCGGGAGCCGACTTCTGGACCGGGAACTTCCACAAGTGGCCGGCCGCGCCGCGGGCGACCGCCGGGCTGGTCGTCGCGGAGCGCTGGCGGTCGGCGTCGATGCCGCTGATCGTGTCGTGGTCGGAGTACGACGAGCGGATGCCGGAGCGGTTCGACATGCAGGGTACGTACGACTACGCGCCGTGGATCGCCGCACCGGAGTCGCTGCGGGTGCTGGCCGAGCTGGACTGGCCGGCCCGTCGCCCGCAGCTGACCGCGCTGGTCGAGGAGGGCGCGCGGGTCCTCGCGAAGGCGCTCGGGACCGGTGTCGCGGACGTCGCGCACCCGCCGGCGACGATGCGGCTGGTCGAGCTGCCGTCGTCGGTCGACCTGTCCGGCGGTGACGCGCTGAAGATCCGGGTGTCGCGGGAGCTGAAGGCGGAGATCACGTTCACTGGATTCGAGGACCGGAAGTTCATCCGATTGTCCGCGCACGCCTACAACTCACTGGCCGACTACGAGAAACTGTCGGAGGGCCTGCCTAGGCTCCTCGCGTGAACGACATCCAAGGGTCTTACAACACCGCTGCCGCCGACTATCACGCGATTCTGAAGGACTACCACCGGGCGGATCCGTTCGAGACGGGAGCGCTCGACTACTTCGCCGCGCTCGTCCAGGACGGGCCTGTGGGGGATCTCGGGTGCGGGACTGGGCGGATCACGTCGTACCTGGACGGTCTGGGGCTCGATGTGTTCGGGATGGATCTGACCCCGGGGATGATCGAGGTGGCGCGGCGGGAGTACCCGGAGCTCCGCTTCGAGGTCGGGTCGTTGTTCGACCTGGACCTGAAGGACGGCGAGCTGGCGGCGGCGCTCGCGTGGTACTCACTGGTCCACACCCCGCGCGAGGACCTGCCGAAGGCCCTCGCCGAGCTGTTCCGGGTGCTGCGGCCGGGCGGTGTGCTGGTGCACGGGTTCAAGGTCGGCGACGGCAGCCGGCCGCTGACGCAGGCGTACGGTCACGACGTCGACCTGCAGGTCTACATGTACGCCGTACCGGAGGTCGTAGGCCTGCTCGCGGACGCCGGGTTCGTGGAGGTGGCGACACTGACGCGCGCGGCCCTGCCCGCCGAGAAGGACGCCGGGCAGGCCGCGCTCATCGTGCGCAAACCTGCTACCCCTTGATCGCTCCGGAGGTCATGCCGGCGACGATCTGGCGGTTGAAGAACAGGAACATGATCAACGGCGGGATCGTGATCAGCAGGATGTTCATGAACAGCAGGTTGTACTGCGTCGAGAACTGGCTGTTGAAGTTGTAGAGGGTCAGCTGGACGGTCGCGTTCTGGTCGCCGGGGAGGAAGTACAGCGGGTTGGTGAAGTCGTTGAAGACCGCGACGGACTGCACCACGACGACCGTGACGATCACCGATCTGAGCAGCGGGAAGATGACCCGGAAGAACAGCCCGAGCGGGCCGGCGCCGTCGATGACGGCGGCTTCGTCGAGTTCGCGGGGAATGGTGGACACGAAGGCCCGGAACAGCAGGATGCAGAACGACAGACCGAAGGCGATCTCGATCAGGATCAGGCCTGGCATCGTCTTGAACAGGCCCAGCTTCTGCAGCACCCAGATGGTCGGCACGACGGCCGGTGGAATGATCAGCCCGGCCAGGACGAGGAAGTTGATGTACCCGTTCCAGCG
Organism: Kribbella aluminosa; assembly: GCF_017876295.1. Lineage (NCBI taxonomy): Bacteria > Bacillati > Actinomycetota > Actinomycetes > Propionibacteriales > Kribbellaceae > Kribbella > Kribbella aluminosa. Next base: position 3,969,744 of record NZ_JAGINT010000001.1, read on the forward strand.
GCTCTTCCGGCGTTGCAGGACGAACCCTGCCATCGCGGACAGCACCACCATGCCGGTGACGCTGGCCACGGTGAGGATCGTGCTGTTGATGAAGGCGATGACCAGCATGTAGTCGCGGGCCTGGACGACCTCGATGAAGTTCTGCACGAAGCGGAACTGCTGCGGCCAGGCGAAGTTCAGGTCCGCGGACTGCGTGCGGTCCTTCACCGCGGTCAGCACGATGAACGCGAACGGGACGATGAACACCACGATCGAGACCACGATCGCGACCGCGCTCAACGCCCACTTGCGCGCGGGCCGATGGTTGACGAGTTCTGCGGTGCTCACATGTCCACCTCCTTGCGGTTCAGGAATCGTGAGAGCGGGAGGACGATCGCGGTGACGGTGACGAACAGCACCACGTTGCCCGCGGTCGACAGGCCGTAGAACCCGGCCTGGTACTGCTTGTAGATCACCGACGCGATCACGTCCGAGGTGAATCCCGGGCCGCCCTGCGTCATCGCCCAGATCAGGTCGAAGGACCGCAGCCCACCGATCAGGGACAGGATGATCACGGTGACGGTGGCCGGCCGGGACAGCGGCAGCACGATCCGCCGGAACGTCTCCCAGGACCCGGCTCCGTCGACCCGGGCCGCCTCGATGTACTCACGGGGGATCGACACGATCCCCGCGATGTAGATCAGCGTGGCCAGGCCGACGCCCTTCCAGACGTCGACCGCGGCCACCGACAGCAGCGCCCACTTCGGGTCGGTCAGCCAGCCCGGACCGTTGATGCCGACCACGCTGAGCGCACCGTTGATCAGGCCGCGCTCGGGATTCATCAGCACGGTGAAGGTGAGTCCGACGCCGATCGTGGAGACCAGCACCGGGAAGAACACCACCGACCGGAGGTAGCCGCGGGCAACGATCTGCGAGGTCAGCAGGACCGCGAGCAGCAGCCCGAGCACCACCTTCGACCCGGAGGTGACGACCGCGTAGATCAGCGTGTTGGTGAACCCCTTGACCAGCGCCGGCTCCTGGAAGAACAGCTTGAAGTTGTCCAGCCCGACGAACTTCGAATCGAACAGACTCCACCGGGTCAGGCTGAAGTAGAGAGAGGCGAAGGTCGGGACCAGGAACAGGACGCCGTAGATGATCGCTGTCGGGAGGTAGAACCAGTTCGAGTACGGCCGGTAGACCTTGGATCCGGACGTCGACGTGGTCGCGGCAGTCTGGGCGCTCGCTCGTGGTTTCACCGAGGTGATCGCCACCGACCTCACCAGCCCGCCAGTCCCAGTTGCTGTGCCTGCTTCTTCACGTCCTCGTCGTACCTGGCGGCGCCGTCCTTCGCCTTCCGGATCCCGGAGCCGACCTCGACCGTGATCTGCGACAGCGACGGGCCTTTGACCGGGGACACGAACTCCAGCGCCAGGCTGGACGCGCCCGGCTTGTCGAGGTACGGCTGCATGTCCTTGATCGCCTGCGGTACGTCGGTCGGCAGCGTGCAGCCCTTGACCGCGTACGGACCGGTCGGTGCGCCGGCGGTGGCCTGCGACTTGCAGCCGTCCGGGCTGGCGATGAACGCGAGGAACTTCTTGGCCGCGTCCAGCTTGGCGCCGGTCGTGGTCTTCGGGATGTAGTCGGCGCCCGGGGTCCACACGGTCAGGCCGTTCTTGCTCGCGTCGTCACCAGGCAATGCGAACAGTCCGACGTTCTTGGCCGCGTCGGGGTAGGTGGCGATCATGTTGGCGACCACGCCGGACAGGATCGGGTACTGCGCACCCTGGCCGGTGGCCAGCATCTTGAGTCCGTCCGGCAGCTTGGCCGAGGCGAAGTCCTTGTTCTCGAAGCCCGCGTCGTGGACGGCCTCGGTGTGCACGAATCCCTGCAGCGCCGCCGGCGATGTCGCGTACTTCGCCTGGTTCTTCGTGTACTTGTCGGCGAAGTCCGGCTCCGCGGCCGCGACGTTGTGGAAGTCGCCGAGGACGAACAACTGAGCCGTCCAGGTCTCCCCGTAGGTCTGGATCACCGGCGTGATCCCGGCCGCCTTGATCTTCGCGCTGTTGGCCATGAACTCGGCCCAGGTCTTCGGCGGCGTCAGCCCGAGCCGCTTGTAGATCGGGATGTTGTAGAGCACCGCGCCGCCCATGAACCCGCCGACGGGCACGCCGTACACCTGCCCGTCGGCGGTCACGGTGTTCTTGAAGTTGTCGTCCAGGGTGCCGACATACGGCTGGTCGCTCAGCGACACCAGGTTCTTCTGTGGCGCGATCGCCTGGAACAACGACCCGGTGTTGTAGTTGAACACCTCCGGCATGTCGCCGGTCGACAGCCGCGTCTTGACGATGTTGTCGCCCTCGGTGCCGGCCGGCCGGGTCTCGATCTTGATCGTGATCCCGGCGTTCTTCGCGGTGAAGTCCTTCACCAGTTGCTGCGCGTTCTTCAGATCCTGGTCCTGATTGCCGATCAGGTAGCTGAGCTCGACCGATCCGCTGCTGCCGGAACCGGAGCTGGACCCGAGACTGCCCGCGCTGCAGCCGGCAAGCGTGAGTGAACAGACTGCCAGCAGTGCGAGTCCGCTGGCTCCTGGGCGGAACCTCATCGTGACCTCCAAAGGGGATGTACGGGGCAGCGGGGCGGTCTGGGCTAGTGGGTCAGTGGTGCAGGAGTGCGCCGAGCGCGGCCTTCACGGCCTCCGGGTCGGTGGCCTCGGCGAGGGCGCCGGCCGGTTGGTCCAGGTAGCGCTCGAAGCGGCCGGCGAGTTCGGCGTCGTCGGTGACGAATCCGCTCTCGACCGCGGCGGCCGCGAGCGCGGTCCAGATCGGCAGATTGTCGACGATCTGACGAACGGTGGCGTCCGCGGGCAGTGCTGGCGCCGTGGCGTACGGGTCGTCCACGGTCCACTCGTGCGTACCGTGCCCGACCTCGACGGCCTCCTGCCCGGGTACGTCGACCGTGGCGCGCGAGCCGACCGGGATCGTGACGCTGAGCGTGACGTGTCCGTCAGCGCGGGACCAGCCGACAGACGCCTCGCCGTACGGCGTGAGGTGCTTGGCGGAGGCCTTCGTGAGCTGATCGGTGAACAACGGCCGTACGTCGATGGCCCGGTAGCCCGGCTCCGCCGCCGCGAGGCCCGCGACCCGCCGGTGCATCCAGTCGGCGACGGCGCCGAGGGCGTAGTGGTTGAACGACGTCATCTGGCCGGGGTTGATGCTGCCGTCGGGCAGCATGCTGTCCCACCGCTCCCAGACCGTCGTCGCTCCCATCGTCACTGCGTACAGCCAAGAGGGGCAGCTTGTCTGTAGCAGGAGCCGGTACGCCAGGTCAGGATGACCGGAATCGGCCAGAGCGTCCGCGATCAACGGCGTTCCGACGAATCCGGTACTGATCCGGAAGCCCGACGTACGGACCAGGTCGGCGAGGCGCGCACCGGCACGCTGCCGCTGGGTCTCGGTCGGCAGCAGCGCCCACTGCAGCGCGAGTGCGTAGTTCGTTGCCGAGTCGCTCAATACCCGGCCGCCCTCGGTGGCGTACTCGGCAGCGAAGGCCTGCCGGACCCGCGCCGCCAGGTCGGCGTACTCGCTGGCGAGGTCGGTCTGCCCGACGACTTCCGCGGCCTTGGCGACCACCTCGGCCGAGCGGGCGAGGTGCGCGGTGGCCAGTACGTCGGGGTCGGCCTTGGCGCGGAACGGGTTCTCCGGCGGCGCGGTCGGGTCGAGCCAGTCGCCGAACTGGAAACCGCCGGACCAGAGCAGGTCGCCGCCGGCCAGGCCGGCCATTTTGTCCACCCACGCGCGCATGCTCGGCAGCTGCCGGGCGAGCAGTCCGGCGTCACCGGTGCGCTCGTACAGCACCCACGGCACGATCGTTGCCGCGTCACCCCATGCGGCGGTGGCCGGCGCCTCGTTCCGCAGTACGTCCGGTACGACGAACGGCACGGAGCCGTCCTTCTGCTGCTCGGCCGCGAGGTCGGCGAGCCAGTTCGTGAGGAAGCCGCCGGTGTCGAACAGGAAGCTCGCGCTGGGGGAGAAGACCTGGATGTCGCCGGTCCAGCCGAGCCGCTCGTCGCGCTGGGGGCAGTCGGTCGGTACGTCGACGAAGTTGCCGCGCATACCCCACACTACGTTGTCGTGAAACCGGTCGAGCAGCTCGTTCGACGACTCGAACCAGCCGGTGCGGCGAAGATCGCTGCCGATCACGATCCCCTCGAGGTCCTCTGTGCGCAGGTCTGCGACGCCCTCGACCTCGGCGTACCGGAAGCCGTGGAAGGTGAGCGGCGAGTCGAGGGTGACCTCGTCGGGGCCGGCCAGGACGTAGACGTCGGTGGCCTTCGCGGTGCGGAGCGGGCGGACGCCGAGTTCACCGTTCTCGAGGACCTCCGCGTGCCGGAGCACGACCTCGTCGCCGGCCGATCCGCCGCGGACCTTCAGCCGGACGCGGCCGACCAGGTTCTGCCCGAAGTCGACGAGCGTCTTGCCGGACGGCGAGGTGGTGATCTCGACCGCGGGCAGTACGTCGGTGATCCGGACCGGCGGGCCATCGGGTGCGACGAGGAGGGTCAGGTCGGAGTCGAGTACGTCGACAGGCGCGGGCTCGCCGGGCTGCTTGCGCAGGTCGGTGGTCTGGCCGTCGTACAGGTCGTCGGCGAGCACGTTGCTCTCCCGGGACGTCCAGGTGCCGTCGCTGCCGAACGTGTGCAGCCGGCCGTCCCCGGTGGTGACTTCGAGCTGAGCGAGTACGGCGAGGCGGTCGCCGTACAGCTGGGTCTGGTCCTGGAAGCCGATGCGGCCGCGGTACCAGGCGTTGCCGAGGAGGAACTCGAGCGTGTTCTCGCCAGGTCGAACAAGCTCGGTCACGTCGTACGTCTGGTAGCGCAGGCGGTACTGGTACGCCGTCCAGCCGGGGGCGAGCTCCTCGGTGCCGACGCGCTGCCCGTTGAGCTCCGGGAGGTAGATGCCGTACGACGTCGCGTACAGCCGGGCCTTCACGATGTCGTCCGGAAGGTCCGCCGTACCGGAGATCAGAGGGGCGGGGGAGCCGTGCGGATTGTCGTGCGGGCTGACGAACCGCGCGGTCCAGTCGTCCGCGGCGAGCAGCCCGGTCTCGACGTACGCGGGCTCGCTCCACTCGCTCCAGTCGTCCCCGTTGTCACTGCCGCGGACCCGGACGCGGACCTGCGCGGATTCACGGGAACCGAGCGCTTCGGCCGGCCAGGGCACCAGGACCTGGTCGGGGGACTGCTCGGTATAGACCTGAGTAGAGACCTGAGCGGTGTCGCGGGTGATCTCGACCTCGTACGCCGTCTGTGCGTAGCCGGCGGCCGCGGCCGGGACCTGCCAGGAGATCCGCGGGCTCGCGGTACCGGTCCCGACGACCGGAGCGGCGAGGTGCTCGAAGCGGAGAGCGGTGGGTGCGGCGAGATGCGACATGAGACTCCAACCGACAGTGATGAGCAGGACAGATGAAACGATTCACTGGTCTCTCCGATCCTGCGACCGGTCGTCGTCGGTCACTAGCCCGATGTGCACTCGGTCTAGCACGATCTGCACCTCGGCTCGTATCGTGAAGCATGACCGACGAGCCGGTGACGACGCGCGGCACCGTGCTGCACTTCGTCGAGGGGACGGTCGTGCACGCGGGCCCGCACGTGCACGAGCGGTCGCATCCGCTGCACACGCACAGCTTCTTCGAGCTGGCCCTGGTAATCGGCGGCGACGGCATCCATCACAGCCTGGCCGGCCGCCAGCGGCTCCGGACCGGCGACGCGATCCTGCTCCGGCCGGGGGTCTGGCACGAGTACGTCGAGTGCGACGCGCTCGAGGTGTACAACTGCTGCTTCTCGGCCGAACTGGTCCGCCGCGAGCTCGCCTGGGCGCGCGAGGATCCGCTCCTCGGTTACCTCTTGTGGACCGGGCCGTTCTCCGCGCAGCGCCGCGGGATGCTCGCCACCCACCTCGATCCGGAGACGCTGGCCGAGGCAGTCGGGCATCTGGACGGACTGCGGCAGCTCCGCGACCAGCCGATCGGCCGGCACCGCGGTGAGGTGATCGGCTGGCTGTCACTGTTCCTGAGCTGCGTCGCGCGGACGGTCGCCGATCGGGACGAGCGCCGGGAGGTCACGCATCCCGCGGTCGTCGACGCGATGCGGATGATGGAGGCCGACCCGGCGCGGGAGTGGACGCTGACCGATCTGGCCGGCGAACTGCACCTTGCGCCGGGCTATCTGGTCCGGCTGTTCAAGTCGGTCACCGGGGTCCCCCCGATGGCGTACTTGTCCCGGCACCGGGTCGAGCTCGCGGCCGATCGGCTGCTGCACACGGACCTGCCGATCAACCGGATCGGGGAGTCCGTCGGCTGGCCCGACCAGAACTATTTCGCCCGCCGGTTCAAGTCGCACTACGGGCTGTCCGCGTCGGCCTATCGGCAACGTTTCAATGCCCGGACGTCGAGCCTGTTCTACCGCTGATCAGCAGTTCGAGACCGTCCAGGATCCGCTGCAGCCCGAACTCCAGGCCCTGGTTCTCGCTGCCGGCCGACGTACTCATCGCGGCCACGAGACGGGGGAAGCGCGCGGCCTCGGTGCTGAGGATCTCGGACAGCGACCGCTGCAGATCCTCCTCGGTGAGGCCGGTGCTGCGACCGGGGAACGTCGTCGATTGCTGCGCGATGTTCCGCACGTGGCTGGTGATCACCAGGATCGAATCCAGCTGTTCGCCGCCGGTGAGGCCGGCGCCGGCGAGTCCGGCGAGGCCGCGTTCCATCCAGGCGAGCTCGTTCGGGCCGAGCGGCCGGCGTCCGATCGTCGACTGGAGCAGCCACGGGTGCCGGGTGAACCCGTCGTACAGGTCGAGCGCCCAGGTCTGCAGCGCCTCCCGCCATGGTCCGCCGGGGCGTTCCGGTGGGCTGCTCATCGCCTGGTCGCTCATCACCGCGACCAGTTCGGTCTTGCCGGGGACGTGGCGGTACAGCGCCATCTTGGTCACCGGCAGGTCGTCGGCGACCCGTTGCATGGAGACCGCGTCGAGGCCTTCGGCGTCCGCGATCGCGATCCCGGCCGCGGCGATCTCCGCCAGCGTGATCGCCGGTTTCGGGCCGCGGGTGCGGGCCGGTTCCTTGCCCCAGAGCAGCTCGGTCATCACTTTCCTTCCGCCATGGACTTGAACTGTGTCTACCATACACATTACTGTGTCCGGCAGACACAGTTACTGCTGAGGGAGACGATCATGAAGGTTCTGATTTCGGGTGCGAGCGTGGCGGGGCCGTCGGCGGCGCTCTGGCTGGGACGGGCGGGGCACGACGTGACCGTGGTCGAGATCGCGCCGGCGCTGCGGCAGGGCGGGTACGCCGTGGACTTCCGCGGCGAGGTGTTCACCACGGTCCTGGAGCGGATGGGCGTGCTGGACGAGCTGCGGTCGCTGCAGACCGGCGGCAACGCGATGCGGTTCGTGGACGAGTCGGGGCGCAAGCTGATGCGGCTGCCGGCCGAGTTCGCGGGCGGCGAGCTGGAGGTGCTGCGCGCCGATCTGTCGCGGGTGCTGTACGAGCACAGCCGGGCGCACGCGACGTACCGCTTCGGGGACTCGATCGCGGCTCTGCACGAGCACGCCGCGGGGGTGGACGTGCGGTTCGAGAGCGGGATCGAGGACACGTACGACCTGGTCGTCGGTGCGGACGGGATGCACTCCGTCGTACGCCGGCTGGTGTGGCCGCAGGAGCAGGTGGTCGAGCGGCACCTCAACTACTACGTGGCCGGCTGGGAGGTGCCGAACACGCTCGGGATCTCCGGCGACTCGCTGATGTACAACGTGCCCGGGAAGCTCGCGAGTGTCGGCGCGGACCGGCGTGATCCCGGGCTGGCGGGAACCCTGTTCCTGTTCAAGTCGCCGGTGCTGCAGTACGACCGGCGGGACGTGGACCAGCAGAAGGCGATCATTCGCCAGCAGTTCGACGGGCTCGGCTGGCACGTACCGGAGCTGCTGAACGGGTTGCCCGCGGCAACCGAGTTGTACTTCGACTCGATCAGCCGGGTGCGGGTGGACCGCTGGTCGACGGAGCGGATCGTGCTGCTCGGCGACGCGGGGTACGGCGCGACGTTCGGCGCGCTCGGTACCGGTACGGCGGTGGTGGGCGCCTACGTGCTGGCGGGGGAGCTGGCGCGGGCCGACTTCCGTACGGCGTTCGACCGGTACGAGGCGGCGCTGCGGAAGTCGGTGTCGACGACGCAGGACGGCAGCCGGGCGGGGTCGTTCCTGGCGCCGGCCAGCCGGTTCGGGATCGTCGCGCGGAACAAGATGCTCGACCGGCCGTTCTTCCTGAACCAGATGCTCAAGATGGCGCAGAACATGAGCGAGCTGATCGAGCTGCCTCCCTATTCAGTCAAGGAGGGGCACTTTGTACAGGAATGACTCCCACGAGTCGGGCAGCCAGCCCGGCACACCCAGCACGGCCAGATAAAGCCAGACGCCGACGACCACGCAACCGGAGAGCGCGGCGGTCCCCAGCCCTTTCAGCCAGCCGGGCTGCTTGCCGGTCCAGGTGGTCAGCGACTTCACCCAGTCCTTGACCCGGTACAGCAGCCGCTGCGCCCACTCGAACTCGCTGGCCAGTACGGCGAGGCCCGCGATGAACAACGGGATCCCGCCTGGGCCTGGCAGCCAGCCGGTCAGCGGGGCTGCGATGATCAGCAGACCACCGAGCACGCCCACGCCGATGCGGTAGAACAGCAGCTTCTTCGGGTTCTCCCGGATCCGGCGCCGCCATTCCCACCGGTCGTCCGCAGCGTCCAGCGTGATGTTGTCGTCGGTGCGGTCGGGACTCTCATGCTCGGCCACGCCGCCAGCCTACCCAGGGCTAGGTAGCGGACGGTTGCCCGAACTCCCAGTGCCACGGCTCTTCCCGGTTGCGGCCCGGCTCCGCCCAGGCGGGGTGCACCCAGCCGTACGCAGGGGCCTGCGCCTTCATCCACTGGTACTGCGGGGAGTTGTACTTGTCGATCCCGCCGCAGAGGTCGACCGCGACGCCCCAGCCGTGGTTCGACGTACCGGGAAGGGCGGCCAGCGAGGGCTTGCGCTGGTACAGGCTGACCTGGGCGGCGTACGAGCGGTACGAGTCGGTGATGCACAGCGTCGTACCGAACCGTGCGCGGTAGGCCGCGGCGAGCTTCAGGTACGCCGCGGCGGCGTCGCAGCGCAGCATGTGGCCGGAGGTGATCGCGCAGAGCTTGCTGGCCGGGATCATGCCGTTGCTGTAACCGCCCCAGCCGGTGCTCGCGGACCCGGTCGCCAGGAACGGCATCGGGTTCACCGGGTCGCCGCCGAGCCGGACCTCGAAGTGCAGGTGCGGGCCGGTCGTGTTCCCCTTGTCTCCGACAGCACCGATCTGTTGCCCGGCGGTGACCTGCTGGCCGTCGGTGACGTCGACCCGGCTCAGGTGTGCGTACAGCGTCTCCAGGCCGTTGCCGTGGTCGATCCGGACCAGGTTGCCGGCCCAGGCCGGGTGCTCGATCCGGACGACGCCGGATGTGACGGCGCGGACCGGCGTACCGATGGCGGCTGGGAAGTCCTGCCCGGTGTGGAAGCCGGACGACCACTCGGACCCGGCCTGACCGAACGGCGTACCGATCTCGTAGGTGCCGTCGGGGAGCGGCCAGGTCCAGGAACCGGAGCCGACGTCGTACGACGTGGCGGTGTTGCCGCAGCGGAAGGGGTACGCGTCGGAGGTGGCGACGGGCGCGACCTGGGGCTTGGCGGGGGCGCCGAGCGTCGGGCGCAGGGCGGCGTACAGGTTGTCGGGGACGGTGGTGACGACGACCGCGCCCTTGGACTCGTCGGCGGCGATCATCTCGCCGTTGTCGAGCGCCACGCCGATGTGCACCAGGCCGAGGGATTTGCTGCCCATCACGAGCAGGTCGCCGGGCTGGATCTGCGCGGTCGGGACTGCCTGGTAGTCCGGGTACACCTTGCCGACCAGGTTCGGGAGGGTGGTGTACGGCTCCCAGGCGACCCGGGCGGCGCCGAGGCAGCCGTACTTGTCCGGGCCGGTCGCGGCGACGCCGTACGGCTTGCCGACGAGGTTGAACGCCTGGTTGACCGCGCGGATGGTCTCCGCGGACAGGACGCGCACGGTGCGGCCCGCGGTGGTGACGGACGCGACGCCGGGAACCGCGGCGCCGCGACGGGTGAGGGGCGCGAGGCCGGCCGGCAGCCTGGCGGGGTTCCTGAGTACGGCGGCGGCCGGGGGAGTGACCTTCGCGGCGGTGAGCTCGGTGAGGTACGTCTTCCAGCTGGCGAGAGCCTGTGCGTCGCGGACCGTCTGGAGTTGCTGCGAGACCCCGGACGCCGTGTCGAGGGCGGCCGTCTGGTCGGCCATCGCGGCGGAGGCTGCGGCGGCCTTCTGCTGGACCTGTTTGCTCAGCTCCTGCGCCTTCGCGGCGGCCTCGTTGGCGGCGGTGCGTTTGGTGGTCGCGTCCGACTTCAGCCGGTTCGAGTCCGATTCGGCGGCCAGCGCCGCGTTGTACTGCGCGACCTGCGTGGCTCCGAGCCGGGTGATCGCGGTCTGCCGGTCGGCGATCTCCTGGAGGTTCTCGGCGACCGGGGCGAGCGACCAGAGCATCGACTCGGTGCCCATCACGGTCGGGATGCCCAGCTGGTAGGCCTGCGCCGTCATCACGCCGAGCTTGTGGCGTTCCCCGTCCGAGCGGCTCTTCGACGTACTCGCCGTGGTCTCGGCCTTCTTCGCGGCGGCCTCGGCCGTCTGGGCCTCCTTCAGCGCCTTCGTGTAGGCGATGGTGGCCTTCGCGAAGTCCGCCTGGACTGCCGCGGCCTCGGCCTGGAGCTGCTCGAGCGAGCGGTTCACGTCGGTGACGGACGCGGGTGGCGGCTCGGACCCGGACGGTGTGGACGGTATCGACGGTGTGGACGGCGTGGGGCCGTCGGCGTACGCCGGTACCGCGACGACCGCCAGCAGTAGCCCGAGCGCCGCGAATCGCAGCCCCCGGCGTCTCCCCAGTTCCATCCGTCCCCCATGCAGCTCGCCTCACGCGCGTGCTCAGCGTAGGCGGCGTACGGTGCTTACGGAACCCCGGTTAGCATTCACTTCATGGCCTCGCACTTTGACGTTGTTGTCCTCGGCGCCGGTCCCGGTGGGTACGTCGCGGCGATCCGCGCCGCCCAGCTCGGACTCAAGACCGCCATCATCGAGAAGAAGTACTGGGGCGGTGTCTGCCTGAACGTGGGCTGCATCCCCTCCAAGGCGCTGCTGCGGAACGCCGAGCTGTCGCACATCTTCCGGACGGAGGCGAAGACCTTCGGTATCAGCGGCGAGGTGAGCTTCGACTTCCCGACCGCAGTGCAGCGCAGCCGGAAGGTCGCCGACGGCCGGGTCAAGGGCGTCCACTTCCTGATGAAGAAGAACAACATCACCGAGTTCGACGGCTGGGGCTCGTTCACCGACGCGAACACGCTCGACGTGACGCTGAACAATGGGTCCTCGGAGACCGTGACGTTCGGCTCCTGCATCGTGGCGACCGGCGCGACCACCAAGCTGCTGCCGGGCACCCAGCTGAGCGAGCGCGTGGTGACGTACGAGGAGCAGATCCTGACCGAGGAGCTGCCGGGCTCGATCGTGATCGCCGGTGCCGGTGCGATCGGTGTCGAGTTCGCGTACGTGCTGGCGAACTACGGCGTCAAGGTGACGATCGTCGAGTTCCTGGACCGGATGGTCCCGCTCGAGGACCCGGAGGTCTCCAAGGAGCTCGCGAAGGCGTACAAGAAGCTCGGCGTCGACGTACTGACGTCGACCCGGGTGGACTCGATCGACGACTCCGGTGCCTCGGTCAAGGTCACGGTGACCGGCAAGGACGGCGTACAGCAGACGATCGAGGCCGACAAGGTCATGCAGGCGATCGGCTTCCAGCCGCGGGTCGACGGGTACGGGCTGGACAAGATCGGGGTCGCGCTGACCGAGCGCGGCGCGATCAACGTCGACGGCTTCTGCCGGACGAACGTGCCGAACATCTTCGCGATCGGCGACGTGACCGCGAAGCTGATGCTCGCGCACGCGGCCGAGGCGATGGGCGTGATCGCCGCCGAGACGATCGCCGGGCACGAGACGATGGAGCTCGACTACGCGATGATCCCGCGGGCGACGTTCTGCCAGCCGCAGATCGCCAGCTTCGGGTACACCGAGGAGGAGGCCCGCAAGCTGGGCCACGACGTCAAGGTCGCGAAGTTCCCGTTCACCGCGAACGGGAAGGCGCACGGGCTGGGTGACCCGACCGGCTTCGTGAAGGTGATCAGCTCCGCTAAGTACGGCGAACTTCTGGGCGCGCACCTGATCGGCCCGGAGGTCACCGAGCTGCTGCCGGAGCTGACGCTGGCCCAGAAGTGGGACCTGACCACCAAGGAACTGGCCCGCAACGTCCACGCCCACCCGACCCTGAGCGAGGCCCTGCAAGAGGCGTTCCACGGCCTCGAAGGCCACATGATCAACTTCTGATCAGCTTTGCGGCGGCGGCAGACAACGTCTGCCGCCGCCTGTCGATTTCCGCCGCGCTCGTTCGACGAGACGGACGCCTCCGGCGCGCAGTTGATCGCCTGGACACGGTCCTGCTAGACCGCCGCACGTACCTCGATCCCCGAGCCCTCCTGACCGCCGGCCATCGTCCCACGGTCGCGGCACCGTCCAGCTAGAGACAATCCGCGGCACAAAAACTCCAACTGCCATCTCCTCGCCGACTACCGAGTAGTCCATCTGGCGTGAGCGGCACGAAAGCTGCCATCGGCGACTCAGCGGGCTGAGCCGCGGAGACGTCCGCCTGGTACCGAGCAACCGCGCCTGGCAGCCGTCGTACGACCGCGTGGCCCCGAAGCTGCAGGCCGCACTGGGCGACCTGGCGGTCGCGGTCGAGCACATCGGCTCAACCGCAGTACCGGCAAGCCCATCCTCGACATCGCGATAGGCCCCCGTAGGACGAGTGGCTGTGGCGCGACCGGATACTCTTCCGCGACCGGCTCAGGGCAGACGACGCGCTGCGGGACGTGTACGCCGACCTGAAGGCAGATCTGGCGCGGAGGTTCCCGGACGATCGCAGGGCCTACATCGCCGGTAAGGATGCGTTCGTACTACAGATCCTCGCCGGAGGCGGTCCCTCAGCGTTCGGAGACTTCACCGAGGACCGGTTTCACATCGACGACCGGGGTGCCGTCGAGGGCCTCCAGGTTGTTTACCTGGAGGCGGAGGTCGTCGACGGCCAGGACGGTGACGCGGTGGAGGCCGAGCGGATTGGGGCGGTCCGGCGAGCGCGTGCTGAAGACACCGGTCGCAGGTCGGCTCGCGTCGCCGCGCGGATGCACCTTCTGCACACTCCGATCCGCTCGATCGAACCAGGTGATGAGAATGAGCTCGTCGCCGGGAGCAACATCCGCGAGGGCCTCCCGAACAGACGCGTCGAACACGACCCAGGCGTCCGGCGCACCTTCATCCCCTTGCCGCGGCGCATCCGCGCGCTCGCGTAACTCCGACTCCACCCGCCCGACCACCTGCAGTACAAGCTCATCCGCCATCACACACTCCCGACTCCGGTCGCCGTGCAGCCAGACAGTACGCGCCTGGGCGCACCCGATTTGATAACGAGATAGTAACTCCCTACAATCGAACACATGCTTGAATGTGATCTGGAGGAGCTTTCCGCCACGGACCTGCTGTCCGTGGCGGCGGAGTTCGCCCGGATCCAGGACCGGGCTGCCGTGCGCATAGTCGAGGCAGCGCTCGCGTTCGCCGACCAGAACGCGGTGGTGCCCGGCTACGAGGCCTATGAGCCGTTGCCGGGGTACGAGCGGATCCAGGTGTTCGGCGGTGACGGTTGTCCTGGGGTGGCGGAGTTCGCGCCCATCGAGCTCGGTGCGGTACTGCGCATGTCGTCGGGCGCTGCGGCGGCGTTGATGGGTGAGGCGCTGGCGTTACGTCATCGGCTCCCCAGGATCTGGGCTGCGGTGCTGGCGGGGAACGCGGTGGCATGGCGGGCCCGGAAGGTCGCGCACGCCTGCCTGGCGTTGTCGCTGGAGGCTGCGGCGATCGTGGACCGGCGCGTGGTCGGGATCGTGAACACCGTGACACCGGGTGCCTTGACGAAGATTGTCAATGCTGCGGTCTGGGAGGCGGACCCCGAGTCGGCGAAGGCCCAGGCGGAGGCGGCCGCGCGGGCACGCGGTGTGTTCGTGGCGCCGTCCGACGACCAAGGTACGAAGCGGATCTGGGTCCGGGCCGCTGCGGGTGACGTGATCCGCTTCGACGCCACCATCGACGACCTCGCGCGAGCGTTGAAGACTCTGGGTGACACCGATTCTCTGGATCAACGCCGCGCGAAGGCAATCGGCTGGATCGCCGACCCCGCCGCAGCCCACCACTTACTCGAAGTCGCGCGCCACCTCGCCCACACACAGTCAACCCACAGCGCCCCACCCTCGGACGCTGCCACGCCGTCTCAGCCACGGTCCGCCCCGGAGACGCCGAACTGCGCCAACCACCCCAGCGATCAGCCCGAACACTCCGCCGACAACGGACTTGGACAACAAGTCGAACCACCCGCCGCCGACGACCGCGCGCAAGCCAGGCCAAAGCCGTGTCCCGGGTCCAACGAAAACCCCCACGCCGCCGAGGGCGACCGCGCCGAGGATGGTGGGGAGGCGTTCACGCGGCGGATGCTCGCGGGTGAACTGCCAGCCCGGCTGGCTGCGATCAAACAGGACGCATACCGCAACGGCCTTGGCGCCGGTTCGGCTGTGGGCCGGCGGAGGCGGAACACCCTGTACGTGCACCTCACCGATCGGACACTTGCCACCGGTGACGGCGTACTGCGAGTCGAAGAGCTCGGGCCCCTGCTCGCGAGTCAGCTGAGCGAGCTGCTCGGCCACGACCAGGTCGTGGTCAAGCCCGTGATCGACCTGCACGACCAGGTCAGCGTGCACGGCTACGAGATCCCGGACCGGATCCGCGAGCGGGTGCGGCTGCGTCATCCGGTCGACATGTTCCCGTACGGCGGCGCCGAGGCCACCACCCGGATGGACCTCGACCACGTCATGCCGTACACCCACAGCGACCGCGCCGCACCACCCGGCCAAACCCGCCAAACCGGGCAAACCGGGCAAACCGGTACCCACAACCTCATACCGCTCACTCGGCTCCACCACCGCGCCAAAACGTTCGGCCGCTGGCGCGCCCGACGCCTGCCCACCGGCGCCGTTGAATGGATCAGCCCTCACGGGTTCCGATTCGTCGTCGACCACTCCGGCACCCACCCACTACCAGCCGCCACCGAGGCTGACCCGGTCGGAGGATGAATGCAACCGCAGGGCCAGCCGACCGGCAGCACGGCAGCACGGGGGTCGCCGGCTCGCGGGTGGGCTCGGCCTGACGGAGGAGTTCGCTCAGCTCGGCGACGAGGCCCGGCGCCACAGGTCTTGCCGGCGGCCAACGCGACACGGTCTTGCCGGGACCAACGGGACTTGCAGGCGGCCGAGGGCTTTGGCCCGGACGCGGATTCGACGCGCGGAGGGCCTCCTCGATCCGCACCTCACGGGAGCCAGGCCGGATCAAGCAGGGCGACGACGTCGGTGACCTTCCAGCACGACGGCCGACCGCCAGCACGACGGCGCTGACCGCCGTACCAGCGGCTGAGGCTTGATGCCGAGCAACCCGATGGCCGCCGGTCCAACAGCAGGCCAGTCCGTCCGCGCAGGGCGGTCGCGGTCGACTGGTGGGCTATTGGACTGGGTAGCGGTAGACGGTTTGGAGGGGTTGGCCGGGGGTGTGGAAGTGGAGGGCGAGGCCGGGGTGGGCGGTGGGGTCTACTACCGAATCGGTGTGCGGTTCGAAGGGGAGGGGGACGGTGGAGCGGATGCCGGGGGCGCCTAGGACGGGGTGGCCGGCGAAGGTGGTGGTGATGGCGTTGTGGACGTGGCCGGTGAGTACGGCGGTGACGGGTTTGCCGGTCAGGACCTGCTCGAGGGCGTCGGGGTTTTCGAGTTTCCACTGGTCCATGACGGGGTGGTGGAGTTCGAAGGGCGGGTGGTGCATGGCTACGAAGATCGGGCCGTCGAAGGGATCGGTGAGGGCGGTGTCGAGCCACGCGAGGGTTTCCCCGGAGAGGTAGCCGTGGTCCTGGCCTTCGACTGTGGAGTCGACGAGGACGAAGCGGGCCGCCCCGACGTCGCGGATCTGGTGGACCGGGTGGCCATGGCCCGGGGCGGTGACGAGCGCGCGGAACGCGGCGCTGACGTCGTGGTTGCCGGGGAGCACCAGCGTCGGTACGTCGAAGGTCAGTTCGCGGGCGACCTCGACGTACTCCTCCGGCAACCCGTGGTCGGCCAGGTCGCCGGTGACCAGTACGACGTCCACCGTCGACGAGCGCACGTACGACGTGATCAGCCGGAGCCGGGAGCGCGCCTCCTCGGTGCCGTCGAGGTGCGGGTCACTGAGGTGCGCGATCACATACATGTCAGCACATTAGCCGCAGAAGCCCGCCGGGAGTGCCCCGCACGGCACCAGCCCGCCGCGTTCCAGCACGGGCCGCGCCTGCGACGACCGTACGTAGTCCAGGAACGCCGCCGTCAGGGACTTCGCCTCCGGTGCCACGGGTGGACACCGATCCGGGCGTCGACCTGGACGCGGTACACGAGCCGTTTGCGGCGCCAGACGTACCGGTCGAGCAGCCACACGATCGACGTGCCGGTCGGCGAGACGAGGGCGATGACGGTCCCGAGATCGATGTTTCCGAGCCCTGAGAAATCGAGCAACTCTGTCCTCACTTCTGCGAGATCGGAACGCTGGTGGCCGGTGGTGAACGTCCGCTTACGGTGCGATGACGCGCCGGGTGGGGACTTGGTCCGGACCGGGTGGTCTGAGAGATTTGGCGGCATGGCTAAACAGGTTGACGTGATCGTCGTCGGGCTCGGTGTCGGTGGGGAGGAGACCGCCGGACGGCTGGCGCAGGCCGGGCTGCGGGTGGTCGGGATAGAGTCGCGGCTGGTCGGCGGCGAGTGCCCGTACTACGGCTGTGTGCCGAGCAAGATGATGATCCGGGCCGCGAACCTGATCGCCGAGACCCGCCGCGTCGACGGCATCGCGGGTACGGCGACCGTGCAGCCGGACTGGGCGCCGGTCGCGAAGCGGATCCGCGAGGAGGCCACCGACAGTTGGAACGACCAGGTCGCCGTCGACCGCCTGACGGGCAAGGGCGCGACCGTGATCAAGGACGTCGCGACGATCACCGGCCCGAACACGGTCCGCGCCGGCGGCACCGAGTACGAGGCGGCCCGCGGCATCGTGATCGCGACCGGAACGGTCCCGTCGGTCCCGCCGATCGACGGCCTGGCCGGTACGCCGTACTGGACGAACCGCGAGGCGATCGAGGTGGAGACGCTGCCGGCGTCGCTGCTGATCCTCGGCGGCGGCGCGATCGGTATGGAACTGGCGCAGGTGTTCGCGCGCTTCGGCGTCCAGGTCACCGTGATCGAGGGCGCCCCCGAGGTGCTGGCGATGGAGGAGCCGGAGTCCGGCGTACTGGCCCGCGAGGCGCTGGAGCGCGACGGCGTGACGTTCCGCCGGGGCGCGCACGCGAAGCAGGTCGGGTACGCCGACGGCGCGTTCACCGTGACGCTCGAGGACGGCAGCACCACCACGGGCGAGAAGTTGCTGGTGGCAACGGGTCGTCGGGTGGCGACCGCGGACCTGGGAATCGACAAGCTCGGGCTGGACCCGGCCGCGCGCCGGATCGAGGTCGACGAGCACGTCCGCGCCGGCGACCGGGTCTGGGCGGTCGGCGATGTCACCGGGGTCGGGGCGTTCACCCACAACGCCATGTACCAGGCCGACATCGCGGTCCGCGACATCCTCCAGGAGCCGGACGCGCCGACCGCGAGCTACCACGCGATGCCGCGGGTGACGTTCACCGACCCCGAGATCGGCGCGGTCGGGCTGACCGAGAAGCAGGCCCGCGACGCCGGGCTGAACGTGCGGACCGGTTCGACCCCGATCCCGGCCTCGACCCGCGGCTGGATCCACAAGGCCGGCAACGAGGGCTTCATCAAGGTCGTCATGGACGCCGACCGCGGCGTACTGGTCGGTGCCACCAGCGCGGGCCCGACCGGCGGCGAGGTGCTGAGCGCGCTCGCGGTGGCCGTGCACGCCGCCGTCCCGGTGAACAGTCTGCGACAGATGATTTACGCGTACCCGACGTTCCACCGGGCGATCGGCGAGGCGCTCAAGGAGTTGTGAGACCGCTTGTTGCGATCCGGTCGCAAATAGATCGACAATGTCCGCGTGCATGTTCCTGACGGTTTCTTCGATGCCCCCACGTCCGTCGCCACCGGCCTGATCGCGGCCGGTGCGGTCGGCGTCAGCCTGCAACGGGCCAGCCGCGAGCTCCGCGAGACGGGTCCGGCGCTGGCTGGGCTGACCGCGGCGTTCGTGTTCGCGGTGCAGATGGTGAACTTCCCGGTCGGCGCCGGCACCAGCGGCCACCTGCTCGGCGGCGCGCTGGCCGCGGCGCTGGTCGGGCCGTGGACCGCCGTACTGGTGATGTCCACCGTCCTGCTGGTGCAAGGCCTGCTGTTCGCCGATGGCGGGCTGACCGCGCTGGGGACGAACATCACGCTGATGGGCCTGATCACGGTCCTCGTCGGGTACTTCGTGACCCGTGCGCTGCTGAAGGTCCTGCCGCGGCGCGTCGGCAGCGTCGTACCGGCGACCACGGTCGGCGCGCTGGTGTCGGTCCCGGTCGCGGCGCTGGCGTTCACCGGGCTGTACTCGATCGGTGGCGCGGTGGACATCCCGCTCGGCAAGCTCGCGACGGCGATGGTCGGCTGGCACATCCTGGTCGGCATCGGCGAGGCGGTCATCACCGCCGCCGTCCTGAGCGCGGTCGTCGCGACCCGTCCGGATCTCGTGTACGCCGCCCGGCACCTGCAGCAGGACCTCGTCCTGGTCGATGCCGACGGCAACAGCTCGACGGTGTCGCCGGACCGCCCGGTCGTTGCGAAGCCGGCCGGGCGATCGCTGGGCGTCGGCATCGCGGTCACGCTGCTGGTCGCCGGTGGGTTGAGCCTGTTCGCGAGCGCGCATCCGGACGGGCTGGAGTTCGTCGGCGCGAAGCTCGGGTTCGAGAGCGCCGCGAAGACCTCGGCGGTGGCGAGCAGCCCGCTGGCCGACTACGGCGTCCACGGGATCGGCAACGCGCAGGTGTCCGGCGCGCTGGCCGGGATCATCGGCGTACTGGTCACGATCGTGGTGGGTCTCGCGATCGCGAAGCTCGCCTCGCTCCGGGCCGGCAAAGCGTCGTGAGCGGGGACGGCCTGCTGGTCGCGGTGGACAGCCCGGTGCACCGCATCCCGGCGCAGGTGAAACTCGTCGCGCTGTTCGTCTTCGTGCTCGCCGTCGTCTCCACCCCGGCCGCGATCTTCTGGGCCTTCGGGGTGTACGCCGGGCTGCTGGCCGGCGCACTGGTGACGGCGAAACTGCCCGCCGCCGTGGTGTTACGGCGGCTCGCGGTGGAGACGCCGTTCATCGTGTTCGCGCTGCTCCTCCCGTTCGTTGCCACCGGCCCGCGGATCGACGTGCTCGGACTGCAGCTGTCCGCGTCGGGTGTGTTCGGGGCGTGGAACGTGCTGGCGAAGGGCACACTCGGCGTGATCGCAGCGATCCTCTTGTCGGCAACGACCGCGCCGCGTGACCTGCTCGCCGGGCTCGAACGGCTGCGACTGCCGGCCACGCTGGTGGCGATCCTGACCTTCATGGTCCGGTACCTGAGCGTCGTGTCGGACGACCTGCACCGGATGCGGGTCGCCCGTGAGTCCCGTGGGTACGCGGGCGGCCGGGCCGGGCATCTGAAGGCGGTGGCCGGGGGAGTGGGGGCACTGTTCGTCCGCAGCTTCGAGCGCGGCGAACGCGTGCACCTGGCGATGCGGTCCCGCGGGTACAGCGGCCGGATGCCGCTGCTCAGCGCGCAGGGCGCGTCGAGCGCCCAGTGGGTCGAGGGGCTGGCGATCTCCTTGCTCGCCGTCGCGATCGCCGTCGCCGCCAGGGTGGTGACCTTGTGAGCGGTCCCGCGATTCAGGTCGAGCGTCTGGTGTTCGCGTACCCAGACGGGCGGCAGGCGCTGTACGGCGTGGACTTCACCGTGCAGCACGGCGAACGGGTCGCGCTGCTCGGGCCGAACGGCGCCGGCAAGACCACCCTGGTACTGCATCTGAACGGCATCCTCGGCTCGGTCGCGGGCGGCACCGGCAGCGGCCGGATCCAGATCGGCGGCACCGCCGTGCACCGCGAACACCTGACCGCGATCCGCCGCAAGGTCGGCCTGGTCTTCCAGGACCCCGACGACCAGCTCTTCATGCCGACCGTCCGAGACGACGTCGCATTCGGCCCGGCGAACCTCGGCCTCCGCGGCGCGGAACTGGACGACCGGGTCCACGAGGCCCTGGTCCAGGTGGGTATGCAGGACCACGCCGGCCTCGCACCCCACCACCTCTCGTTCGGCCAACGCCGCCGAGTCGCGGTCGCAACGGTCCTGGCGATGCGCCCCGAGGTACTGGTCCTGGACGAGCCGTCCAGCAACCTCGACCCGGCCGCCCGCCGCGAACTGGCCGACATCCTCGCCGGCCTCGACGTCACGCTCCTGATGATCACCCACGACCTCCCGTACGCCCTCCAGCTCTGCGAACGCAGCCTGCTGATGAACGACGGCCGGATCGTTGCGGACGGCAAGACCCGCGACCTGCTCGGCGATCCGGAGCTGATGGCTGCGAACCGTCTCGAGTTGCCGTACGGCTTCGACCCGCTGTCCGTCGCCGGACCGGAGCGTCCCTGACGATCCGTCGGAGGCTAGTCGGTGACCGTCACCGGGAATGCACGGTGAATTTCTTACCAAGCCCTTGTGTGTTACTCGCCGGTCAGCGAAGGTGACGTGGAGTACTTCATTCGCCACTCCTCGCTCACAAAGGTGGTCCGCCCCATGAAGTCCATCGCCAGTCTGCTGTCCGCTGCGGCCCTCGGCGCGGCGTCCCTGCTGATCCCCGGAGTCGCGCACGCCGCGGCTCCGAACTACGTCGCCCTGGGTGACTCGTACGCCTCCGGCGTCGGCACCCGGACCTACATCTCCTCCAGCGGCTCGTGCCAGCGCTCGACCAAGGCGTACGCCTACATCGACGCCGGCCGGCTCGGCGCGAACCTGACGTTCATGGCCTGCTCCGGCGCCAAGGTCGCGGACGTCACCGCGAACCAGCTCCCGTCGGTGACCAGCGCCGCGAACATCGTGTCGGTGCAGGTCGGCGGCAACGACGCCGGGTTCTCCTCGGTCATCACCGAGTGCGCGAAGCCGTCCTGGCTCGGCGACTGCTCCGGCGCGGTCGCGAACGCGCAGGCGATCATCAACAACACGCTGCCCGGCCGGCTGAACGGCCTGTACGCGTCGATCAAGAGCCGGGCATCCTCGGCCAAGGTCGTCGTGGTCGGGTATCCGCGGCTGTTCAACGGCACCGACTGCAACGCCGGTACGTTCTTCAGCCCGGACGAGATGACCAAGCTGAACGCGACCGCCGACCTGCTGAACTCGAAGGTCTCCGCGGCCGCGAGCGCCGCCGGGTTCGCGTTCGTGAACCCGACCTCGAAGTTCATCGGCCACTCGGTGTGCGGCAGCCCGGAGTGGATCAACGGCCTGTCGAACCCGGTCAGCGAGTCGTACCACCCGAACGTGACCGGCCAGGCGGCGTACGCCGATCTGGTCCAGCCCGCGCTCTGACCCGGTTCGGGGATGCGGAACCGGCGAGTTCGTGGTGTCATGCAGAGGTGACGCGGAGGTCCGTCGACTGGTTGCTGGCGGCCAGGATGCAGGCCAACTGCCTCGCGCGTCCGGTGAACGAGGCCGGCCCCGGAGGGGTGGCCGACGTCGTACGCCGGATGGGGGGACTACAGGCCCAGACCTGGCGCGGTGCGGCGTACGCCGTGCGCGCCCGGTCCACCGCCACCACGCACGCTGACGTGACGTACGCGCAGGTCACGGACCGCTCCGTCGTCCGCGGCTGGTTCATGCGCGGCACCCTGCAACTTGTCGCGGTCGAGGACGCCGGCCCGTTGCTCGGGCTGCTCGGCGCGAAACTGATCAAGGACACCGAACGCCGGTACGGCGAGCTGGGCCTGCCCGAGCGGACCCGCGCCGCCGCGGCCGACGTACTCGAGGAACACCTGCTCGCCCACGGGCCATGCGACCGCGCGGAGCTGGCCGTCGTACTGGTCCGCGCCGGGCTGATCCCTCAGCCGAAGGGGCAGGCCGTGTACGCGCTCATCCGGTACGCCGGAATCCTCGGACGCGTGTGCTACGGACCTGGCGACACCTGGGTCGCGGTGACCGATTGGCTGGGCAAACCCCTCATCCTGGAAGGCGACCTCGAAGCCGTCGCCCACCGCTACCTGACCGCCTACGGCCCGGCCACCGCCCGCGACTTCGCCACCTGGGCCGGGCTACCCGTACCGCAGGCCCGCCGCGCGATCACGTCCGTGGCGACCACCTCCTTCGAGGTCGAGGCCACCGAGCTGTACGCCGTCGAGGACCTGCCCGGCTGCCAGGACGTCCGGATGCTCGGCGAGTTCGACGCGTACCTGCTCGGGTACCAGAACCGCTTCCAGGAGCTGCCCAAGTCGATCTTTCCCGGCGGCGGCATGCTCAGCCCGGCGGTGATCAGAGCCGGCCGAGCGATCGGTGCCTGGCGGCACGCGGACCTCTCGACCGACCTGTTCGAACCCGCGGACCTAACCGACGAGCTGGCCGACCTCGCCCGGTTCTGACACGTACGTGCGGAGATGTTCCGCGGTCACCGTCGGGCTGCTCTCCACCAGATCGGCCGGCGTACCGGTGAAGACGACCTGACCGCCGGCGTGCCCGGCACCCGGACCGATGTCGATCAGCCAGTCCGCCTGCGCCATCACCGCCTGGTGGTGCTCGATCACGATCACCGTGTTGCCCTGGTCGACGAGGGTGTCGAGCATGCCGAGCAGCTTGTCGACGTCGGCGAGATGCAGCCCGGTGGTGGGCTCGTCGAGGATGTAGATCGAGCCGGTCCGTCCCATGTTGATCGCCAGCTTCAGCCGCTGCCGTTCGCCGCCGGACAGTGTCGTGAGCGGCTGGCCGAGCCCGATGTACTCCAGCCCGACCGTCGCGAGCCGGTCCAGGATCGTGCGCGCCGTACCCTTCGGGAAGAACTCACGGGCCTCCGCGACCGTCATCCGCAGTACCTCGCTGATGTTCTTGCCGCGCAACCGGTAGCCGAGCACCTCCGCGGTGAAGCGCGCGCCGTTGCAGTCCTCGCACATCGACGCGACCTCGGCCATCATCGCGAGATCCGTGTAGACCAGCCCGATGCCCTTGCAGGTCGGGCAGGCGCCGACCGAGTTCGCGCTGAACAGGCCCGGCTTCACCTGGTTCGCCTTGGCGAACTCGGCCCGGATCGGGTCCAGCAGGCCCGTGTACGTCGCCGGGTTGCTGCGCTTGGACCCGCGGATCGGTTCCTGTCCCGCGATGATCACACCGTCCCGTCCGGCGAGCGACCCATGGATCAGCGAGCTCTTCCCGGAGCCCGCGACCCCGGTGATCACGGTCAGTACGCCGAGCGGGACGTCGACGCTCACGTTCCGCAGGTTGTGCAGCTTCGCGTTCGTGATCGCCAGCTGGCCGGTGGGCCGCCGTACGTCGTCGCGCACGCTCACCCGGTGGTCGAGGTACTGCCCGGTCAGCGTCCCGGACGTCTTCAGGCCGGCGACATCACCCGCGTAACAGAGCCGGCCGCCGGCCAGGCCCGCGCCCGGTCCGAGGTCGACGACGTGGTCCGCGATCCGGATCGTCTCCGGCTTGTGCTCCACGACGAGGACCGTGTTGCCCTTGTCCCGCAGCTGCAGCAGCAGGTCGTTCATCTGCTGGATGTCGTGCGGATGCAGCCCGACCGTCGGCTCGTCGAACACATAGGTGACGTCGCTGAGGCTCGACCCGAGATGCCGGACCAGCTTCACCCGTTGCGCCTCGCCGCCGGACAGCGTGGACGACTCCCGGTCCAGCGACAGGTACCCGAGCCCGATCGTCACGAACGAGTCCAGCAACTGCCGTAGCCCGTCGAGCATCGGGCCGACCCCGGAGTGCTTGACCCCGGCAACGAACTCGGCGAGATCGCTGATCTGCAGCGCCGAGCACTCACCGATCGTCCGGCCGTCCACGGTGACCGCCCGGGCCGCCGCGTTCAGCCGTACGCCGTGGCACTCCGGGCAGGTGTCCTGCCGGATCGCCCGCTCGGCGAACGCCCGCGCATGGCTCTGCATCGACTGCGGGTCCTTGCTCAGGTACTGCCGTTTGAGCTTGGTGATCAGCCCCTCGAAGGTCAGGTTGCTCTTCCCGACCCGGACCTTCGTCGGCTCCTGGTGCAGGAACTGCTGCCACACCTCGTCCGGGTACTCCTGTAGCGGGAGGTCCGGGTCGAACAGCCCCGACCGCGCCATCAGTTGCCACGGCCAACTGTCGATGGCGTACCCGGGCGCCTTGATCGGGCCTTGGTTCAGGCTCTTCTCGCAGTCCACCAGTTCGTCGAGGTTGAACTCCGTGGTCCGGCCGAGGCCTTCGCACAGCGGGCACATCCCCTCGGCGCGGTTGAAGCTGAACACCGACGGCGGACCGGCGTACGGCGTGCCCGCGCGGCTGAACAGCACCCGGAGCATGGTGTGCGCGTCGGTCGCCGTACCGACGGTGGAGCGGGCGTTCGCGCCGATCCGTTCCTGGTCGACGATGATCGCGGCGGACACGTTCCGCAGTGCGTCGACGTCCGGGCGTCCGAGGCTCGGCATGAAGTTCTGTACGAACGCGGTGTAGGTCTCGTTGATCAGCCGCTGCGACTCGGCCGCGACGGTGTCGAAGACGAGCGAGGACTTGCCGGAACCGGAGACCCCGGTGAAGACGGTGAGCCGGCGTTTAGGGATGTCGAGCGAGACACCGGCGAGATTGTTCTCCCGGGCGCCGCGCACCTGGATGACGTCATGGCTGTCAGCAGGAAACATCCTTCAATGGTGTCATTGAAGCGGTCGTAGGAACTTTGTTCCGATCTCCACGCTGGGAGAGCCTGGCTAACCCTCAACGCTGTCAGGAAGGTTGACGGGCCACCCGGGCGACCTCGTCGAGCAGTTCCTGCAGCTGCGAGGCCAGTTGGGCTCGTCCGCCGGGGGAGAGCGACGCGACCAGTTCGGACTCGCGGGTCAGCACCTGGTCGACGGTCCGCTCGATCAGGTCGTGGCCTGCCTGGGTGAGCGCGACGAGCACCGCGCGGCTCCCGTCGTCCGCGGACCGCCGCGTGACCAGCCCGCTGTCCTCGGCGCGGGCGACCCGCTGCGAGATCGCGCCCGCGGTGACGAGCGTCCGGCGGGTGAGTTCCCGCGTACTCAGCTCGTACGGCGTCCCTGCCCGTCGCAGCACGCTGAGCAGGTCGAGAGTGGCCGGATCGACTCCGGCGTCCGCGAGCACCCGGCGCCGGTCGTCGGCGAACAGCTTCGCCAGCCGCCACAGGGGAGTGACGATCTCGATCGAGTCGGTCGGCGTCCCGGGCCGCTCCCGCTGCCAGGCCTGGGCGATCTCGGCGACCGGGTACAGGCTCGGCGCGTCGAGCGGATAGTCGTCGGTCACAGCCACCATGATAGGTTTAGACCTAAACATTTAGAGCTAAACGTGAGGACCGAGATGCGAACGATCGTGGTGACCGGGGGAGCGACCGGGATCGGGCGGGCGACCGCGGAGCGGTTCCGGGCGGACGGGGACGACGTGGTGATCACCGGTCGGCGGGCCGACGTACTCGACAAGACGGCGGGCGAGCTCGGAGCCAGGGGAGTGGTGTGCGACGCGACCGACCCGGCGCAGGTCGAGCGGCTGCTGGGCGAGCTGCCCGATCGGGTCGACGTGCTGGTCAACAACGCGGGCGGAAACACCGACTTCGGCCGGCCGGACGGTGGTCTCGCGCAGCTGAAGGCGAACTGGCTCGCCAACCTGGAGGCGAATCTGATCAGCGCGGTCCTCACGACCACCGCGCTCGGGCCTCGGCTGACCGCCGCCGTCGTGCATCTGGGCTCGATCGCGGGCGGTCGCGGCCCCGGCTCGTACGGCGCCTCGAAGGCCGCGCTCGCGCTCTGGAACGCCGACGTCGCGGCCGAGCTCGGCCCGCAGGGCGTCACCTCGAACGTGGTCGCACCCGGATTCACCGCCGACACCGAGTTCTTCCAGGGCCGGTTGACCGGCGAGCGCCGCCAGACGTTGCTGCAGGCAACGTTGACCAAGCGCGAGGGCCAGGTCGGCGACATCGCCGCCACCATCCACTTCCTCGCCTCACCGTCCGCCCGCCACCTCACCGGTCAGGTGCTGCACGTGAACGGCGGTGCGCTGGTCACCCGATGACGGCTGACAACGTGCGCCAGGTGTGACAATGGGCGACATGCGTCCCACCGTCAAAGATGTCGCGAAGCTGGCCGGGGTGTCGCCGAAGACGGTGTCGAACGTGATCAACGGCGTCGTCTTCGTCCGTCCGGAGACCCGCGCCCGGGTGGAGAGCGCGCTGTCCGAGCTCGACTACGTGCCGAACATGAGCGCCCGCGGCCTGCGCAACGGCCGGTCCGGCATGATCGCGCTGGCGCTGCCCGACCTGCTCCGGCCGTACTCCGCGGAGATCGTCCACCTGGTCGTCGAGCTCGCCCACGAGCGCGGCTGGGGTGTGCAGATCGAGCAGACGGCGTCCGAGCCGAAGCGCGAGTTCGAGTTGCTGTCCAAGGCTCGTGCCTACCTGGTCGACGGCCTGATCCTGAACCCGGTGAACCTCGACGACAGCGCCGTGATGTCGGTCGGCCCGCTGCCGCCGGTCGTGCTGATCGGTGACGTCGATCAGGACGTCGTCAGCCAGGTCGCGATCGACAACGTCGCCGCAGCCCGCGACCTGACCAGACACCTGCTGGCCAAGGGCTGCCGCCGGATCGCTGCCGTCGGTACGCCGGAGGTCCCGCGCGGATCCAGCGGCGCCGGCATGCTCGTCGGCTCGGCCGAGTCCCCTGGTACGGCGGCCTCGCGGCTGCGCACCACCGGGTACTGCGAGGCGCTCGAGGAGGCCGGCGTACCGATCGATCCGGCGCTGCAGATCCCGCTGGACCGCTGGCGGCCGGAGGGTGCGGCGACCGTGGTGGCGAAGTACCTGACCGAGCACGAGCTGCCGGACGCGTTCTTCTGCTTCACCGACTCGATGGCGTCCGGCACCCTGTCCGCGCTGTGGGGCGCGGGTGTCGACGTACCGGGGCAGACGCTGGTCGCCGGGTTCGACAACATCCTCGAGAGCCAGTTCATGATCCCGCCGCTGACCACGATCGACTTCGACCGCCGCGCGTTCGTCGCCGCCGCGCTGGACCTGCTCGAGGAGCGGATGGCGGACAGCAATGCTCCGGCCCGCAGGGTGATGATCCCGCACCGCGTGGTCGAGCGCGCCAGTACCGCACGCTAACGGATACGTTTCCACAAAATCACACATAAGATCCTTGTGTGCGGCATTCCAACGATGTAATCATCGGTCCCGCCCCCAAAGGAGACCGAATGAGTGAAGATTTCTCCCGGCGCAGCCTGCTCAAAGCGGCGGCTGCGCTGGCCGGTGGCGGGTTGCTCGTCGGCTGCGCGCCCGGTGCGTCGCGCTCGGCGACCGACCTGAGCTACTGGCACCTTTTGACCGGTGGTGACGGGACGGTGATGGCCGGCCTGGTGGACGCCGTCAACGCCGCGCACCTCGGATTTCACGCCACCCAGACCGTGCTGGCCTGGGGCCCGCCGTACTACACCAAGCTCGCGATGGCCTCGGCCGGCGGGCGCGCTCCGGACGTGGCGATCATGCACGCGTCCCGGATCGCCGGGTACGCGCCGGGCGGACTGCTCGAGCCGTGGGACCTCGACCTGCTCGCCGAGGCCGGCGTCCACGAGAGCGACTTCCCGGCCCGGGTCTGGGACAAGTGTCACTACGACGGCAAGCTCTACGCGATCGCGCTCGACACCCACCCGTTCGTGCTCTACTACAACACCGAGCACGCCGAGAAGGCCGGCGTCACCGAGGCGCTGCACTCGCTGACGACCCCGGAGGAGTTCACCGAGGTCGCGACCAAGCTGCAGCAGGTCACCAGGAAGCACGGCCTGTCGTACGGGTACCTCGGTGACGGATCGCAGATGTGGCGGTTGTTCTACACGTTGTACCGGCAGACCGGTGCGGACATGAAGCTCGTCCCGGGTCGGCAGGCGGAGGTCGACAAGGACGCCGCGGTGCGGACGCTGACGTTCATCCGCTCACTGCTCAACGACAAGATCGCCTCCCGCAGCGGCGACGGCGGTACGGCGACCAGCGAGTTCCTGCACGGCGAGAGCGGCATGTTCTTCGGCGGCGTCTGGGAGCTCCCGGTGCTGAAGGACGCGAAGATGCCCGTCGACGCGCTGCCGATCCCGACGCTGTTCGGTACCCAGGCCGCGTACGCCGACTCGCACACGTTCGTGCTGCCGCGGCAGTCGAAGGTGTCGCCGGAGCGCCGCAAGCACGTGTACACGATGGTCGCGGAGATCCTGAAGCGGTCGGTGAAGTGGGCCGGCGGTGGCCACATCCCGGCGTACCAGCCGGTGGCCAAGGGCGCGGAGTACCAGGCACTGAAGCCGCAGTCGAACTACGCGGGCATCCCGGCGTACGTGAACTACGACCCGGAGGTCTGGTTCAGCGGTGCGGGCAGCGACTTCCAGAACTACTTCGCCGAGAACGTGCAGAACGTGTTCCTCGGCAGTGGTGATCCAGCGGCCGGCTTCGACGGTTTCGTCGCCCGGCTGAACACGTTGCTCAATCGTCCGCAGCCGGTGTGAGAGGAGAGCTCAAGATGTCGAAGCGTGATGAAACCCTCGCCGGGTGGGCGTTCGCGGCACCGTTCGCCGTACTGTTCGTGCTGTTCCTGGTCGTACCGGCGGTGTACGGCCTGTACCTGAGCTTCACCGGCGAGACGCTGACCGGGGCCGGCAGCGGACTGGTCGGCTTCGCGAACTACGGCGAGGCGCTGACCGACCCGGACATGTGGAAGTCGCTCGGCAACACGGTGTGGTTCACGGTGCTGAGCACGATCCCGCTCGTGGTGCTGTCGCTCGCGCTGGCGCTGCTGGTGAACCTCGGACTGCCCGGCCGCTGGTTGTGGCGGCTGTCGTTCTTCCTGCCGTACCTGCTCGCGTCCACGGTCGTGGTGATGTTCTGGAGCTGGATGTACAACCCGACCCTCGGACTGATCAACGGCGTACTGGCGAAGGTCGGGGTCGCGCCGGTGGCCTGGCTGCAGGACCCGAAGGTCGCGATGATCTCGGTCGTGATCACCACGCTGTGGTGGACGATCGGCTTCAACTTCCTGCTGTACCTCGCGGCGCTGCAGAACATCCCCGAGCAGCAGTTCGAGGCGGCCGCGCTGGACGGCGCCGGCAAGTGGCGGCAGCTGTTCTCGATCGTGATCCCACAGCTGACGCCGACCACCGCGCTGCTGGTGACGCTGCAGCTGCTCGCGTCGCTGAAGGTGTTCGACCAGATCTACATGCTGACCAACGGAGGCCCGGCCGGGAAGACGCGCTCGATCGTCGAGTACATCTACGAGTCCGGCTTCACCGGCTACCGGTTCGGTTACTCGTCGGCCGTCTCGTACCTGTTCTTCGCGCTCATCGTCCTGGTGTCGCTGGCGCAGTACAAGCTGATCAACCGCAGGAGCGCCGCATGAGCACGTACGCACGAACCCACAAGCCGGGCGAGAACCCGTGGAGTGTGTCCAGAATCGTCGCGCTCCTGATCCTCGCGGTCCTCGCCGTCACCTGGCTCGTTCCGTTCGCCTGGTCGGTCCTGACCTCGTTGAAGAGCGAGGCCGACGCCGGTGCGTCGACGGTCAGTCTCAACCCGCCGGACGGGTTCAGCTTCGCGGCGTACCGCAAGGTGCTGTCGGCGGGTGACATCCCTTCGTGGGGCGTGGAACAGCCTGATCACGTCGGTCGCGATCACGCTGATCACGGTCGCCACCTCGGCGCTTGCCGGATATGCGTTCTCGCGGGTGAACTTCAAGGGCAAAAGACTGCTGTACGCCGCGATCATCGCGGCGATCATCATCCCGCCGCAGCTGCTGATCGTCCCGCTGTTCCGGCAGATGCTGGCGTTCAACCTGGTCGACACCTACTGGGGCATCATCCTGCCGCAGGCGTTCGCGCCCGCGATGGTGCTGATCCTCAAGCGTTTCTTCGACCAGATCCCGACCGAGCTGGAGGAAGCGGCCCGGGTGGACGGCGCCGGCCGGCTGCGGGTGTTCTGGTCGATCGTGCTGCCGTTGTCGCGGCCGATCCTGGCGGCGGTGGCGATTTTCGTGTTCATCGGCGCCTGGAACAACTTCCTGTGGCCGTTCATCGTGACCACGGACGCGCACCTGATGACGTTGCCGGTCGGCCTGCAGACGGTGAAGAGCGCGTACGGCCTGCAGTACGCGCAGAACATGGCGTCCGCGATCCTGGCCGCGCTGCCGCTGGTCGTGGTGTTCCTGTTCTTCCAGCGCCAGATCATCAAGGGGATCGCGACCACCGGTTTCGGCGGCCAGTAGTCGGACCAGTAGTCGGACCAGTGGTTACCTGAGATTTCCTGAGAGTGCGATTCCGGTACTCGGGATTCCGATCACGATCCCTTGAAAACGTCGTCACTCTCAGCGAGGGTTGGCTGATCACTTCCGCGTCGTTTCCGGGTGCGGGAAGGACGGGGAAGTGTACGGCCGTGCTTGAGGATGAGCGCGGTCGTTACCGCCAGCACTCGGGGGCAGTAACGATGAGAAGGGGGAAGTGTGTCAGCGATGAGTAGGCTCGCCGGGCAGTGCCGTGATGTGAGGAGTCACGGCAACGCAGGGCTCGGACGGGCTGCGATCCAACCGGCGGTGTGCACCGGCATCCACGAGGTGAGCTCGTCGAGCCGGTCGGTGCAGCCGCGACGCGTGGCGATGCTCAGGTTGAGCAACGGTATGACGACCACGCTCCGACTCAGGTCCGGTGCCGAGGCACCGGCGCCTGGTAGCACGGTCTACGTCCAAGGTGGCCGGGGCATGGGTGACCAGCCCGCCTCAGGTGGGGTCATCCTCGCGTCGAGCGAGCCCGTCCGGACGTCGACGATCTGAGTCAGTGACTCGCCGGTCTCAGGTGTCCAACGCCCAGCTGAGGCCGGCAAGTCCCTGGACAGTCAGGATTCCGTCGGTGCCGTGAACTCGCGGATCTCGATCGGCGAGTACGGCGCCTCGGGAAGCCGTGCAGCGATCTCCGTCGCGCGCTCGAGGTCCGCGCAGTCCACGACGTAGTAGCCGGCCAGTACTTCCTTGGCCTCGGTGAAAGGGCCGTCGGTGACCGCAGGTACGCCGTCGTGGACGCGGACCACCCGGGCATTGACGGTGGTCAGGCCGATGCCGTCGACCAGCTCACCGCTCGCCTTCAGCTCGGCGCTGAGCTGGTGATGCTGTTCCATCACCCCGTCGATGCCCTGCGCGTGCAAGGTGTCCCAGGTTTCCTGGTTGCCGTAGATCAGCAGCATGTACTTCATTGCCTCACGGTAGCGACTACCAGGTGGCACCGGCAGGCTGGCGCACCGTCGTGTTCAGCCGGTTGAACAGGTTGGTGAGCGCGATCATCAGGATGATCGCGGACAGTTCCTTCTCGTCGTAGTGGTCGGCCGCCGCGTTCCAGATCTCGTCGCTGACAGCGGTCGGGTTGTCCGCCAGCCGGGTCGCGGCCTCGGTCATCTCGAGAGCGGCCCCGCTCGCCGGCGGTGAACAGGTCGGAGTCCCGCCAGGCGGCGACCTGGTGCAGCCGCTCGTCGGTCTCGCCGTTCTTCAGCGCCGACTTGATCCCGCCGAACACACACGGGGAGCAGCCGTTGATCTGGCTGGCCCGCAGGTGCACGAGCTCCAGCACCTTGCCGTCGGTGCCGGACTGCCCGATCGCCTTGTAGATGTTCTGGATGCCCTTGGTGGCGTCCGGCAGGATCATGGCGGGGTTGGTCATCCGTGCTTGCATCGTCGTGTCTCCATCAGGTCTTGGTTGCTTTCACCCCCCTGACGGATGCTGCGCAGCCGATGTGACAGCGAAGCGGAGATCTTTCGCCAGCCGGGTTTCCACCGGTACGGCGGGGTCGGAGTACTGCCCGGTCAGGCAGATCGGACCGGCGTACCCGAGCTGTTGCAGCGCGGCGAACACGGCCGACCAGTCCGACAACCCGTCCTCGGCCTCGACGAAGTACGTCTTCCAGGTGTCGTCGGCGCGGACGTAGTGCACGTTCTTCAGGTTGACGATCCCGAGCCGGTCCACGCCCAGCTCCAGTGTCACCGCGGGATGATCCCCGGCCAACGCGTCGTGCGCCGCGTCCCACACCAGCTTGAACCGGTCGGGCAACCCGTCCAGCAGCTGCAGTACGCCGAGCGTCGACGACACGTACCGCCCATGGTGCGGCTGTACGCCGACCTGCACGTCGTACCGTTCCGTGAGTACGACGGCCTGCTCGAGCAGCTCGCGGTTCCGCCGTACCGAAGCGGCGTAGCCGTCCGCGCCGAGCTCGGCCATGATCCGGATCATCGGTACGCCGGCCTCCGCGCAGGCGGCGAACACTGGCTCGGACAGGTCACTCGCGACGCTGATCGGCTCGATGCCCTCGGCCCGCAACTGCGCCGCGAACTTGGGCAGCTCGGCCTCCGCGTTCGCCGGCGTGACGTACGCCGTGTCGCGCACCGGCACCTCGGCGCCGCCGAACCCCAGTCCGGCGATCAGCCGGCCGAGCTCGGCACCGGGCAGCGCCGCCCACGGTTTGGTAAAGACGGACCACAGATACGACATCAACGACCTCCCAGGCCACTCATGGTGATTCCACGGACGAACCAGCGTTGGGTGAGGAAGAACAGGACGATCAGCGGGATCGTGGTGACGGTGGCCGCCATCAGCAGCAGGTTCCACTGCGTGCCGTTCGTGTCCTGGAACACCTGCAGCCCGACGGACGCCGTCCGGGTCGCGTCGCTGTTCGAGATCACCAACGGCCACAGCAGGTTGTTCCACTGCCCGATGAACTTGAAGACGGCCAATGTCGCGATCGCCGGGACCGCGAGCGGCACGATCACCCGGACGAACGCCTGCCAGCGGTTCGCGCCGTCCAGCCGCGCGGCCTCCTCGTAGTCGCGCGGGATCCCGAGGAAGAACTGCCGGAGCAGGAACACTCCGATCGCGGTGAACGCGTGCGGCAGGATCATCCCCGGCCAGGTGTCGATCCCGTGCAGCTTCGCGACCAGCACGAACTGCGGGATCAGCGTCACCTGCGACGGGATCATCAGCGTGGCGAGATAGACCCCGAACAGCCAGCGGCGACCGGGGAAGTTCAGCCGGGCGAACGCGTACGCCGCGAGCGCCGCCGTGACGGTTTCGAGGAGCGTCGTACCGGCGGCGAAGTAGATGGTGTTCAGTAGGTACTTGCCGAGCGGTACGAGGTCGAACGCCCGGGTCAGGTTCTCCGGGTGCCAGTTGCTCGGCCAGAACGCGGGCTTCGCGGCCATCGACTCGGCGTCGGACTGGAACGCGACCAGCACCATCATCACGACCGGGACCAGCGTGACCGCGGTGACCAGGAAGCAGGTGAAGACCACCAGTTTCTGCCGGATCTCAGTTGTCATAGTGGACCAGCCTCCGCTGGAACAGGAACTGCGTGGTGGTGATCAGGACGATGAACGCGAAGAGCACCAGCGACTGTGCCGCGGCGTACCCCTGGTCGTAGTTCTCGAAGCCGGTCCGGTAGATGTACATCACCAGCGTGGTCGTGCGGGTTCCCGGTCCGCCGTTCGTCATGATCAGCGCCTGGTCGAAGACCTGGAACGAGCCGATCACCGACGTGACGATGACGAAGAACAGCGCGGGGGAGAGCATCGGCAGCGTGATGTGCCGGAAGCTGTTCCACGGCGACGTGCCGTCCACCCGGCCGGCCTCGTAGAGCTGCTGCGGGATCGCCTGGAGTCCGGCCAGGAACACCACCATGCCGAACCCGAAGCTCTTCCAGACGCTCATCAGGATCAGCGCCGGCATCGCCCAGGTGTCCGAGATCAGCCACGACGGCCCGTCGATCCCGAACCAGCCCAGCACGGCGTTCACCAGGCCGTCGTGCGGGATGTAGAGCCAGATCCAGACGAACGCCACCGCCACCGTGATGGTTGCGTACGGCAACAGCAGCAGGCTGCGGAAGACCGCGATCCGTTGCAGTCCCTGGTTGAGCAGCAGCGCCAGCACGAGGCTGACCAGGATCGTCAGCGGGACACTGACGAGCGTGAAGTACGCCGTGTTGCCGAGCGCGGCCCAGAACGTCGGGTCCGGGCCGAGCCGGGCGAAGTTGTGCAGACCTGCCCAGGTCGGGGCGCTGAACAGGTTCCAGTTCAGCAGCGAGATCGCGCCCGCGGCGACGACCGGTCCGGCGGTGAAGATCAGGAATCCGATCAGGCTGGGCAGGATGAACAGCCACGCGGTGAGCGCCTCGCGACGGCGCCACATCGCGGTCACCCCTTCCTGGCCGTGGCTTGGCGGACGGTGTCGAGATGCTGACGCATCAGTACGTCGAGTCGCGGCGTCAGGCCGTGGATCGCGTCCGCGACGGTGACCTGGCCGAGGAACGTCCGCGGCAGGTCCTGGCCGAGGAGCTGCTTGACCTGGTTCCAGTTCGTGGTGACGTCGAACGCGTGCCCGCCGGCGAGCTTGCCGGCCAGGATGTCCCGGACGATGCCGAGGTTGTCCGGCGGCGGCTGGAACGCGCTGCCGGCGCTCAGCCGGGCGGGGTTGTTCCGTCCGGCCTTGGCGTAGATGTCGAGCGCGCCGGTACTGGTGAGTGTCTTGAGCAGCTTCCACGCGAGGTCGAGCTGCGGCCCCTCGCGTACCCCCGATGGAATCGCGAAGCTGGAGCCCGAGACGCGCGGCGTACTGCCCGCCGCGCCGGCCGGGAACGGGATGATGTCCCAGTCGAACGTCGCCTTCCGGGCGTTCACCACCTGCCACGGCCCGTTCTGCATGAACGCGACGTTGCCCTGCAGGAAGTTGGACAGCGAGTTCTCGGTGACCAGGTTCTTGATCGGCGGCGTCACCTGGTCCTTCACGAACAGGTCGATGACGAACTGGAGCGCCTGCATGGCTTCCGGGTCGCCGAGCGTGCTGCGGCCCGCGTCGGCGCTCATCACGTTGCCGCCGGCGCAGTAGATCCACGAGACCAGGTCGTCGATCGCGGGCGCGCAGGTGAAGCCGTACTGCTCGCCGGGCTTGGTGAGCTGTTTGGCAAGGTCGCGGAATGTTGCCCAGGACATCGGTTCGGTCCGCGAGGGGAGCGGGACGCCCTGCTTCTTCAGCAGGTCCTTGTTGTAGTACATGACGGTCGGCGCGACGTCGAAGCCGATCGCGTACGTCCTGCCGTTGAAGCTGGAGATCTTCCGGCTGGTCTCGTAGAAGTCGTCGAGGTGGAAGTCCGGGTCGGCTGCGATCAGGTCGTCGAGTGGACGGTGCGCGCCGCGGGCGGCGTACGTCGGGATCAGCGTGCCGTTCAGCGCGGTGACCAGGCTCGCCGTACCGCTGACGAGTTGCAGGTCGAGCTTGGTCGGGTAGCCGGGGGACGGGGTCAGGGTGGCGATCGACTTCACCTTGAGCTGCTGCTCGACGTACTTGCCGAAGTCGGCCCAGACCTTCTTCTCGGCGGCGCTGCTCGACCACATGGACCAGGTCGCCGTACCCGAGGACGGGCCTGACGAACAGCCGGCAGCCAACCCGATGCCGGCGACACCGGTCATCTGCAGGAAGCTGCGGCGGGACAGCTTGGTGTGCATGGTGCTCCTCACCGGTAGAGCAAGTCGATCGACTCGGCGCGGATGCGCTCCTCGTCGACCTCGACGCCCAGTCCAGGGGCGGTAGGGACCGTCGCGACGGCCTTGGTGATGCGGAGCCCGTCGACGTACAGATCGGTCAGCAGCTCCGGCCCGTTGAGCTCGGCGGGCAGGGCGAGCTCGAGCTGACTGAACACGTGCAGGGCCGCGGCGAACGCGACGCCGCAGTCGGTGAGTCCGCTGGCCAGGATCTCCAGGCCGCCGGCGAGCGCGGTCTGGGCGGTCTTCAGCGCGTTGCGGAGACCGCCGGACTTGCAGACCTTGATCACGACCAGGTCGGCGGCGTCGAGCCGGATCGCGCGGGCCAGGTCCGGCGCGGAGAAGCTGCCTTCGTCGATCGCGATCGGCAGGTCGATCAGCCCGCGGAGCCGCTGCATGGCGAGCGTGTCGGTGCTCGGCACCGGCTGCTCGACGCAGTGGATCGTGCGGATGTCCCGGGTGCGGTCGAGCAGCTGCCGGAGCGCGGCCGGGCGGTACGACTGGTTCGCGTCCAGCCACAGAGGCTTGCCGTCGGCAACTTCCGCGACGGTCTCGATCGCGGCCGTGTCGGCGTCCAGGTCGCCGCCGATCTTGACCTTGTACGCCGCGTAGTCCGACGACTGGAGGGCGTGCTCCCGGACCGCGTCCTGGTCCCCGACGCCGATCGCCGAGCAGAGCGGGATCTCGTCGTACACCTTGCCGCCCAGCAGCGCGTGCACGGGAACGCCGGCGAGTTTGCCGGCCGCGTCGTGCATCGCGACATCGACCGCCGCGCGGGCGAACGGGAAGCCGTTCGACACCGCGGGGCTGAGCCGCTTGGCGGCGCGCTGGTGGAACAGCTCGACGTCGAACGGCGTGAGGTCGAGCAGGATCGGCGCGAGGTGCCGGCGGATCACGACCGCCATCGTCTCGGCGGTCTCGTAGCTCCAGCTGGGCAACGCGCGCTGCTCACCCCAGCCGACGACGCCGTCCTCGGTGGTGAGCTTGACGAACACGACCGCGCCGGACTGGTCCGGCGCCGCGCCGGGGGAGCCGACCGCGCCGCTGCCGAGCACGAACTTCCGGGCGAACGGAACGGCGACCGGGAAGACCTCGACCCGCGTGATGCGGCTCATGCGGCGATCGACCAGGTCGCCGGGTCGACGAAACCGGGTCCGCGCGTGCCGTCTTCGAGCCACTTGATCGCATCGCGAAGCACGTACCCGCCCAGCGCCAGGTGCCCCTCGGCGGTGTCACCGGCGATGTGCGGGGTCAGCAACAGATTCTGGGACTTCAGGACGTGCTCTTCGAAGGCGGGCGGCTCGGGATCGTAGACGTCGAGGGCGGCGTAGATGCGGCCGTCCAACGCGTGGTCGAGCAGCGCCTGCTGGTCGATCGCCGGGCCCCGCGAGGAGTTCACCACGACCGCACCGTCGGGCAGGTTCTCGATCAAGGCCCGGGTGATCATGCCCTTGGTCTCCGGGACGTTCGGCACGTGGATGCTGAGGAACGGCGCGCTCACGGCGTCGTCGAGTGTCGCCGTACGTACGCCGAGCTGGGCCGCGCGCTCCTCCTTCAGATAGGGGTCGTACACGGCAAGGTCGCACCCGAACGGCTTCAGCATCGTGATCAGTGCCCGCGCCGTACTGCTCGCCCCGATGATGCCGACCTTCGCGCCGCGCAACTCGTGCCCGCGGTACTCCGCCTGCTTCCACCCGCCGCCCCGAACCGCCCCGTCGAACCGCGGGAGCCGCCGAGCCAGCGTCAGCATCGCTCCCAAGCAGTACTCACCCACCGACCAAGCAATCCGCGGCCCGGCCGAGAACACCCCAACCCCCTGCTCCAGAACCACGGGATCGAGCAGGTTCTTCACCGTCCCCGCCGCATGAGCCACCACCTTCGGTCCGCTCCCGTCGGCCCACAGCTCCTGTCCCAACCGAGGCGTCCCCCAACTCGTCAACAACACATCCGCCCCGGCTGCCAGCTCCCCGACAGCCGCAGGGTTGATGCCCGGCACGCCGCCGGCCGGTGCCTGGCCACCCGTCGCGGGTGCGTGCTGCTTCGCGGGTGCGGCGACCGTGTGCTCGGCGGCTGCCCACACGACCTCGAACCGCTCCTCGAGCAACGTCCGGGTACTCGCGTCGACCACGTCCTTGGCACGTTCCGGGGAGATCAGTGCGGCAAGTCTCGGTTTCGGATTCGTCACCGGGGCAGCTCCTTAAGGGTGGGGTGTTGGTTGACGGTAGGCGCTTTCCGTTATGCAGGTCCAAGCCCATTTCCGTATGAACCGATACCGTGCACGCATGGACCTGTCGCTCCAGCAACTCCGTGGATTCGTCGCCGTCGCCGAGGAACTGCACTACGGCCGCGCAGCGCAGCGACTCAACCTCACCCAGCCCCCGCTCACCCGCCAGATCCAGGGCCTGGAGCGCACCCTCGACGTCCGCCTCTTCGACCGCACCGGCCGCGGCGTCCGGCTGACCGCGGCCGGCGGCGTCTTCCTCGAGCACGCCCGCCGCGTCCTCGCCCTCCTCGAAGTCGCCCCCGAGGCAACCCGCCGCGCTGCCGACGGCACCACCGGCACGCTGCGTCTCGCCTTCACCGCGATCGGCGCGTACGCCGTACTCGCCGACTTCCTCACCATGGTCGGCAAACGAACCCCGGGCGTCACGGCAGAGCTGACCGAGCTCGTCAGCCCGGCCCAGTTCGAGGCACTCGCGAACCTGGAGATCGACCTCGGCCTGGTCCGCCCGCCGATCCCCGCCCAGTTCGAGTCCCTCCTGGTCCACTCCGAGGACCTCGTCCTCGCCGTACCCGCGACGCATCCCCTCGCGTCGGGCACCGGTCCCGTCTCACTCGCCGACGTCACCGACGACTACATCGGCTACAGCCCGGAGGGATCGCAGTACCTGCACGACATCTGCGCCGCGATGATCGGCATGGACCGGTACGCCGTCAGCCAGCTCGCCTCGCAGGTGCCGACGATGCTCGCGCTGGTCCGCGCCGGCCTCGGCTGCGCGCTGATCCCGCGCTCGATCATGGCGATGGGCGTCGAGGGCGTCCGGTACCGCGAGCTCGAGGCCGCCGACGCGCACTCGGTCACCCTGCACGCCTGCTGGAGCCCCGACAACCCGAACCCGGCCCTGCAACGTCTCGCCGAATCCCTGCGCGCGCACCCACACTTGACTTAGAGCGAACTCTAATTCGTACGCTCGTTGACATGACTGCACAACACAAGATCGGCTCGGGCTTCGGGCACGACAGCACCGCGGACGACGTCCTGGCCGGAATCGACCTGACCGGCAAGCTGGCGGTCGTGACCGGCGGGTACTCCGGTCTCGGCCTGGAGACCACGAAGGCGCTGACGAAGGCCGGTGCGCATGTCGTCGTACCGGCGCGCCGCCCGGACGCTGCGCGGGAGGCCCTGGCCGGGGTCGACGGCGTGGAGGTCGACGAGCTGGACCTCGGGGATCTGGAGAGCGTCCGCGCCTTCGCCGACCGGTTCCTGGCGTCGGGGCGGTCGATCGACCTGATGATCGACAACGCCGCGGTCATGGCGAGCCCCGAGACGCGGGTCGGGCCCGGCTGGGAGGCGCAGTTCGCGACCAACCACCTCGGGCACTTCGCACTGGTGAACCGGCTGTGGCCGGCGATCGCCGCGGACGGTGCGGCGCGGGTCGTCTCGGTGTCGTCGTCCGCGCACCGGCGGTCGGACATCCGCTGGGACGACCTGGAGTTCCGGCAGGGGTACGACAAGTGGGCGGCGTACGGGCAGGCGAAGACCGCGAACGCGCTGTTCGCCGTCCAGCTCGATGCCCTGGGCAAGGATTCCGGAGTCCGGGCGTTCACGCTGCATCCCGGCGGGATCCTGACACCGCTGCAGCGGCACCTGCCACGCGAGGAGATGGTCGCGCTCGGGTGGATCGACGAGGACGGCAACCTGCTGAGCCCGCACTTCAAGTCGCCCGAGCAGGGCGCGGCGACCCAGGTGTGGGCGGCGACCTCCCTGCAGCTCGCCGACGAGGGCGGCGTGTTCTGCGAGGACTGCGAGATCGCGGAGGTGTCGGTCGACGGGCCGTACGGCGTGCGTCCGTACGCGATCGACCCGGCCTCGGCGGCGCGGCTGTGGACGGTGTCGGCCGAACTCACCGGAGTGAACGCGTTCGGATAGGCTCAGCGCTTGGTGATGAATGGATCTGAGGTCGGCGCGATCGTCGAACGGCTGCGGGCGTCCGGCTGCGTGTTCGCCGAGGACGAGGCCGCGCTGATCGCCGAGACCGCCCGCGACGCGACCGAGCTCGCCGCCATGGTCGACCGGCGGGTCGCCGGGGAGCCGCTGGAGTACGTCGTCGGCTGGGCGTCGTTCTGCGGGTTGCGGATCGCCGTCGAGCCCGGGGTGTTCATTCCGCGTCGGCGTACCGAGTTCCTGGTCGCCGAGGCGTTGCGGGTGGTTCGCGACGGGGCGGTGGTCGTCGACCTCGGGTGCGGATCCGGGGCGCTCGGTGCGGCAGTGGCGGCGCGGCGATCGGTGTCGCTGTACGCCGCGGACATCGAGCCGGTCGCGGTGCGCTGCGCCCGCCGCAACCTCGCGCCCTGGGGCGGGACCGTCTCCGAGGGCGACCTGTTCGCGGCGCTGCCGGACGAGCTGCGCGGGCGGATCGACGTACTGCTCTCGAACGTCCCGTACGTACCGACCGACGAGATCCGGCTGCTGCCGCCGGAAGCGCGCCTGCACGAACCGCGCGTGACGCTCGACGGCGGCCCGGACGGGCTCGCCACCCTGCGCCGGGTCGTCGCCGGCGCAGGGGAGTGGCTCACGCCGGGCGGCCACCTGTACGTCGAGATGAGCGACCGCCAGGCGCCGGTGGCCCAAGCCGTGATGGTCGCGGCCGGGATGACCGCCGAGATCGTCACCGACGACGACCTCGGCGCGAACGTGGTCCACGGTCAGACCCGGCGCTGAACGTGTAGTAAGTACTCCTGCCGATTGAGCGGGTCGTGGTCGGTCCGCGGGCGCTCCGGTACGTGGCCGGTCACCGCTTGGTAGCGCTCGAACGCCGACTCCAGCACGCCTTCGCCGCGGGTCAGGGCGGGGAGCTGCTGCTCGAGTTCGTACACCGCGGCCGCGGGGATTTCTCCTTCCAGGGTTGAGGTCTCCGCGGCCAGCGCCGGCACCTGCGGGATCGCCCGGAGCCGGGCGAGAGCCGCGAGTACGGCGCGGGTCGTGGCGGTCGGGATCTCCAGCCGGAAGCGGTGCATCGGCTCGAGCACCGCCGTGCCGGCCTGCTGGAGAGCTGCCATCAGGACCAGCGGGGTGAGGAACCGGAAGTCGCCGGCGGTACTCGACATGCTCTTGTCGAACACCGCATGCGCGTGGCTCTGCCGGGCGGAGTACCCCGAGTGCGTCATCACCACGTGGGCGTCCGGGATCTGCCAGCCGTGCAGGCCCTGGTGCAGGGTCTCGCGGACGGTCTCCTCGACGGCCTTGATGAACGCGTACGGCATCGACCCGAGTTCGACCTGGAGCTCGAACGTGACACCCGCGTCGATCGGCGCGGGTTCGACGCGTAGCCCGACCGTGGCGAGGAACGGGTTCGCGTCCTTCTTGTTGAACTCGACGGCCTCCCCGGTGCCGGTGATCCGCTCGATGCAGATCGTGGTGGTCTCCCGGAAGTCCACCGCGATCCCGTACTCGGTGGCCAGCGTCGTCTCGATGACCTCCTTCTGTACTTCGCCGTACAGCGACACGTACGTCTCCTGGCGGAGGTCGTCCTGGCGCAGGTTGATCAGCGGATCCTGCTCGGCCAGCTGGGTCAGCGCGACCTGCAGGTTGCCCTTGTCGGACGGCCGCCGCGGCGTCACCACGGTCTCCAGCGTGGGCGGCGCGAACCTTGCCTGCAGCCGCCGGGTGGTTGCCCGATGCTGCACATCGGTGATGGTGTCGCCGATCTTGATGTCCGGCAGGCCCCAGAGCTTGCCGATCTGCCCGGCGCTCAGCGTGTCGCCGTACGTCTCGAGCGCGGTGATCTTTCCTTCGGTGTCGCCGTACCGCACGCGGTCGCGGACGGACGCGGTGCCGGAGAACATCCGCACGTACGCGATCTTCTCGCCGGCGGGTCCGCGCTCGACCTTGAAGACCGTGCCGTCGAGTGGACCTGCTGCGGTGTCGGCGCGGGGGAGCAGTTCGCGGATCCCGTCCGTGAGTGCGTCGGTGCCGGCACCGGTGATCGCGGACCCGAAGTACACCGGGTGCACGACCGCCTGGCGGGTCTGGCTCGCGAGTACGTCGTGCAGCGCGAGTGGTGCGCCGTCGACGTACCGCTGGAGGAGGTCGTCGTCGTGCTCGGCGAGAACGTCGAGGAGCGTGTCGTCCTGGACGATCGGCTTGAACGCCGCCTCCGGTGTGCCGAGGTTGGCCGCCTCGCCCATCGGCACGATGCTCGGCGTCAGTTTGGTGGCGATCTGCCGGAGCACGCCGTCGTACTGCGCGCCGGAGCGGTCGAGCTTGTTGACGAAGATCAGAGTCGGGATGCCGAGCCGTTGCAGGGTCCGCATCAGGATCCGGGTCTGTGCCTGCACGCCTTCCACGGCCGAGATCACCAGGACCGCGCCGTCGAGCACGCTCAACGCTCGCTCCACCTCGGCAATGAAGTCGGGGTGGCCCGGGGTGTCGATGAGGTTGATGTTCAGCTCGCCGATCGTGAACGCGGCGACCGCGGACTTGATCGTGATCCCGCGCTGCCGTTCGAGCGCGAGCGAGTCGGTCTGGGTACTCCCGTCGTCGACGCTGCCGACCGCGTCGATCACTCCGGCGGCGAACAGCAGCCGCTCGGTCAGGCTGGTCTTACCGGCGTCGACATGCGCCAGGATCCCAAGGTTCAGTACTTCCACGCAGCTTCATGTCCTTTGAACAGGTGCCATCCATTTCCATGCCAGACATGAAGCGAGGTCGCATGACGGACTCCTTACTCGGCACCTGCTTGTTCGTACGCCGTCGAGTACACCAACCCTCGTGCGCGGGGACAAACCATTTAGATCCCACCTACATGCACGCACTCCGCCGTACCCGCAGTTGACCCACCCAGTCGGCGGCGAATAGTTCCAGCCGCACCTCGACCGGATCGCTGACGCGCTCAGTTGATCAGCGTGCCGAGCGGGGTGCCGGTGGCGATGGTGGTCGCGGCGTGCGGGCGATCGATGTCGAAGACGTGCAGCGGGAGGTGGTGGTCGCGGGCCAGGATGAAGGCGGACTGATCCATCACACCGAGACCGCGATCGATGACCTCCTGGTGCCGCGGAACACGTTTCCGCCGCCGATCACCACCGCGACCTGGACACCGGTGCCGCGCAACGCGATCACCTCGGTGGCGAGATGCGTCAGCCGGTCGCTGCTGAAACCGAACTCGTTCGAGCCGGCGATCGCCTGCCCGGAAAGCTTGAGGACGAGCCTGCGATACATGCCGACAGGTCTATCACGAATGTCGGCGGCCGCCGCTAGCCTCGGGGGATGACGGATTGGCGGAAGCTCGCACAGGCATGGCACACCCGGTTCGGTACGTCGTCACTCGCCGACGGAGCGAAGTTCGCGCAGGCCGTGAGTGCG
Organism: Kribbella aluminosa; assembly: GCF_017876295.1. Lineage (NCBI taxonomy): Bacteria > Bacillati > Actinomycetota > Actinomycetes > Propionibacteriales > Kribbellaceae > Kribbella > Kribbella aluminosa. The sequence continues at coordinate 4,013,290 of NZ_JAGINT010000001.1, forward strand.
GACTGCCCCGATCCGGAGCTGCGCCTCGGGCCGACGTACGTCGACGTCGCGACGCAGGATCCCGCCACGGCGGAGCGGATCAGTGTGCTCGCCGCGGAGCACGGACTGACCGCTGACCCGTCGGCCGTCGCGCAGCTGGAGGTCGGGCTGGACACGGCGGACCTGGTGGCGATCGGGCCGTTCTGGGCGGCGGTGCTGACCGGGAGCGCGGACTCGTTCACGGGGAACGACGTCATGGATCCCAGCCGCCGGGTCGCGAACGTGTGGTTCCAGGGGACGACGCCGCACGAGACACCACGCCAGCGCTTCCACCTCGACCTGTGGCTGCCGCCCGAGGTCGTGCCGGCGCGGATCGAGGCCGCGCTCGCGGCCGGCGGCAAGATCGTGTACGACGACGAGGCCCCGATGTTCACCGTGCTCGCGGACCCGCAGGGCAACAAGGTCTGCTTGTGCACGTCGGAGGGCCGCTAGATCTGCTAGCGTTCCTGGTGACTCGAGGAGGTGTGTGATGGCTAGGAAGGTTATCCGGTTCCGCGCCGTTCCCTCCTCGACTGCTGTCTGCTGACAGCTCTTCTCCGGACCGATCGGTGCGTCGCGGCGTCTGGCCGCGGATCACGTACGCCCTCTCTCAGCGGCGTACTCCGTGCCGATCGAACCGGAGATCACCCATGTCCTCCGTGGACACCCAACTTCACGCTGCCCTCGCCCGTGCGCTGCGCGGCGTACCGCATCACGAACTGCGGCATAGAGCCGACGCGCTCTCGCACCGCTACCGCGCCGAGCAGGTCGGCGATGCGACGCCGGGGATGAGCGATGCGCTCGACGCTCTCGCGTACGCCGTCGTACGGATGCCGGCCACCTTCCGCGCTCTGCGGGCGGCGCTCGCGGCTGTCGAGCGCCATGTCGACGGGCCGCTGACCACCCACGTCGATCTCGGCGGTGGCACCGGCGCCGCGGCCTGGGCGTCCGCGGCGCTCCGGCCGGACCTCGCGATCGAGATCGTCGAACGCCAGCCCGCGGCCGTCCGCCTCGGGCAGAAGCTTGCCGCGGGCAACTTCTCGCCCCACTGGCGGTGGACGACCGCCGACGTCCGTACGTGGACCACCGGCCGTCCCGTCGACCTGATCACGATCGGGTACGTCCTCAACGAGCTGACCACCGACGCCCGCCGCGAACTGCTGTACAACGCGACCCGCCACGCCACGACGATCGTCGTCGTCGAGCCCGGCACCCCGCACGGCCACGCCCGTACCCTGGAAGCCCGTGCCCTGCTGATCGAGCACGGCTTCCGGATCGCCGCGCCGTGCCCGCACCAGCGCGACTGCCCGGCCGACTGGTGTCACTTCGCGACCCGCTTGCCACGGACCGAGCTGCACCGGCTCCTGAAGGACGGCACCCGGAACTTCGAGGACGAGAAGTTCACGTACGTCGTGGCGACCCGGCACCCGGTCCGCCCCGCCGCGGCGCGGGTGATCGCCCGCCCGGCGAGCCCGAAGCACCGGGTCGTGCTCGATCTCTGTACGTCGGCCGGCACCGCGGAGCAACTCGTCGTACCGAAGTCGTCGCCCGCCTATCGCGCCGCGCGCAGTACGAGCTGGGGTGATGTTTGGTAGTTGTGTAACCGATTGCAGCTCAAGAGCGCGCTGCTGCGGCGGTGGTCGCGCGGATGATCAGCGAGGTGCTGAGGAGTACCCGGCGGTCGGGGGCGTCCGGGTCCTCCAGGCGCTGGAGGAGGAGGTCGACGGCCGCGGCGCCGGCGTCGGCTGCGTGGGACGAGACCGTGGTGAGCGGCGGATACACCTGGGCCTTCAGTACGTCGTCGCAGCCGACGATGCTCAGGTCGTCCGGCACCGAGAGGCCGTGCTGCACCAGCCCGGCCAGCACCCCGTGGGCGAGTACGTCGTCGAAGGCGACGGCTGCAGTAGCGCGGGTGTTCAGCAGAGCGGGCACGGCCTGCATCCCGGCGTCGTAGTTCGAGACCTGGCCGGGCAGCATGACCGCTTCGATGCCGGCCCGTTCCGCGGACCGTTTCACTGCCTTCCTGCGCTGTGCGTTCGCCCAGGACCGCGACGGCCCGGCCAGATAGGCGATCCGGGTATGGCCGAGCTCCGCGAGGTGCTCGACTGCCGCGCGGACGCCGTCTGCGCTGTCGACGAGCACCCGCGGCAGGCCGGCGAGGTCGCGGTTCACCAGGACGACGGGACGCCGCTCGGCCAGTTCGCGGATCTGCCGTTCGCTCATCCGGCTCGCGGCCAGGACGAAGCCGTCGGCCTGCGGGGCGAGCCTGCCGACCATGGTGTGTTCGCGTGCCGGGTCCTCGTCGGTGTTGCCGAGCAGCAGCGCCAGCCCGGCCGTTTCCGCCCGCCCCTGCGCGGCACCGATCAGCGGCGGGAAGAACGGGTTCGCGATGTCCGGCACGATCATCGCGAGCAGCCCGTGGCGCCCGGTCGACAGTGCCTGCGCCGTCGGGTTCGGCACGTACCTGAGCTGCGCCGCGGCCTCCCGGACCCGCGTTACGGTGTCGGCACGCAGTACCCGCGGATTGCTGAACGCCCGCGAGACCGTCGCCCGCGACACCCCGGCGAGCGCCGCGACGCTGCTGATCGTCGGCGCCGCAGCCTCCTTCGGTGACATGTTGCGCAGCCTAGCTGCCCCCGCAACCGGTTGCACAGCTATCACGGGTGCGCGACGTACGCCGTCTTCTCCTCCGGGTCGAGACCGCAGCTGCGGTAGAACGCGTGGGTCGACTCGCGGCGGGAGCCGGTCTGGAGCATCACCTTGTAGCAGCCCGCGTCCCACGCCGCCTGCAGTGTGGCGGCCATGATCTGCTTGCCGAGGCCGGTGCCGCGATGTGCCTCGTCGACGACGACGTTCTCGATCACGGCGTACGGCGCTCCGCCGCGGCTCAGGTTCGGGATCACGTTGAGGTATGTCGTCGCGACGATCGCGGGGCCGTCCGCGAGTACGAACAGCTGCAGACCCGGGCGTTCGAGGATCGTGGTGAACGTGTCGCGGGCGTCCTGGACCGGCGGGTCGGCTGGGTGGAGTTGGCGGTACAGGGAGAGGATGCCGTCCAGGTCGGCCGCGCCCGCCGGGCGGAACTCGGGCGTCACCGGTCGGCAACCAGCAGGCAGAACGGGTGCCCGGCCGGGTCTGCCATCACGTACAGCGGCTCGCCGGCGTCGGCCGCGCGGTCGTGGAGGACCCGCGCGCCCAGCTCCTCCGCGCGCTGCCGATGCCGTTCCAGTTCCTCGACGGACGGTACGGCGTAGTCGAGGTGCGCCTGCATCGGTACCTCCGGCGACGGCCAGGTGGACTGCTTCAACTCGGCGACCTGCTGGATCGCGAGCTGACGACTGCCGTCGGTGTCGAGCAGCACGATCCAGTCGGAGTCGTCGCCCGGGCGGAACCGCAGACCGAGCAGGTCCCGGTAGAACTCGGCGAGCCCGCGGGCGTCGGTCGCGTCCAGCACGGTGTGCATCCGCCGCGGGTACGCGAGCTCGAAGCGGACGATCAGCAGCTCGTCGCCCGGCTGCAGGTCCGGGTAGTAGCTGCTCAGCCCCGGGATGACGTCGTGCGCACCGGCGAAGCCGTCCTCGAGCGCCTCCTCCTGGGTCACGCTGTCGACCCGCTTGGCGACCGTCGACACGATCCGCCCCGGCAGCCGGACCTCCTCGTCGAACTCGAAGACGAGCGTCGCCGGCCCGACCTCGACGGGATCGTTGTAGCGCATCGTGATCCGCTTCGTACCGTCCCGGACCGCGTCGAGATGCGTGGCGCGGAAGCGCAACTCCTGGAGGCTCATGGCGCCCGAGCCTACGTGCTGCGGAACGAGCGCCGGTACGGGACAATGGCGGTGTCCCTGCTGACCGCCCGCACAGCTGGAGGCACCGCCATGCCCGAGATCCGCCCGTCCCGCCGGACGCTGCTCCACCTCACTGCTGGCGGTGCCGTCGCAGGCACGATCGGCAATGCGCTCCCGGCGTACGCTGACGGGGTCGACTACACCGCGCGTAAGACGTTCGATGACTGGGACCGCCTGTTCCAGAAGGGCGGTCCTGGCCAGCCGGACCAGCCGAACGACAACACGAACCGCGACGGCCGGTCGGGCATGCTCGCCTGGAGCCAGTCGTACGTGCTGCTCGGCCTGGTCCGGATGTACGAGACGTACCGCGACACCTACTACCTGGATCGGCTGATCGACAACGTCGACCAGGTCCTCGGCGTACGCGACAGTACGCGCCGCGTGACCGACTACCGCGGGCTCTCACTGCCCGCCTGGCGCGCCGACCATCCGTACACCACTGGCTACGCGACACTTGCCGACGGCAACGGTCAGCCGTTACTGGATCTGCGCGAGGCACTGTCGTACGCCGAGGACACGACGGTCACGGTCAACGCCGGGAGCCGCCCGGACACGTTCACGGTCCAGCTCGACAACACCTCGGTGAACCGCTCGGTCACGCACACCGACCTGTCGCTCGACCCGGCGAGCCCGGACTATGCGGTCACGCGCATCTACGCTGCCGCACCCGGACCGCTGCAGCTGACCGCGTTCGATCGGCGGCCGAGTCCGCGCGCCGGCGACGTACCGGCGTTCGGCAGTTACCAGATGCACTGCAAGCCGGTGATCTTCGCCGTACACACCGGCATGATCACGTACCCGATCGCCGCCTTCGTCCGGATCGTCGCCAGCTCACCGGTACTGCGCCGGCGGTACTGGCGGAAGGCGTCCGAGTACCTGACCGCCTGCCGCGAGGCGGTCGCGGTGCACGACTGGGAGTACCGCGACGGCGGGTACCTGGTCTGGCCGAAGACCCAGCCGTTGCCGTACGACGGTTGCGAGCAGCCGATCAACCAGTCCGTCGGCCTCGGGCAGACGCTGGTCGAGCTCGCCCTGGTGACCGGCGACCCGGAGTACCGGGCGAAGGTGGCGGCCATGGGGCGGATGCTCGCGGCGCAGCTCACCATCGACAGTGCAGTTGACAGCGGGGACGCGTACGTCTGGCACTACTGGCCGACCGGCGGGCACATCTACGACGGGTTCGCGAAGACCGGGTACCCGGCGACCGACGTGTCGCTCTGCACCCCGTCCGGCGGCCCGGCCCGCCAGTTCGAGGACATCAGCCACGGCGCGATCGACGTCGAGTTCGCGGTCCGGGCGTTCCGCGCGAAACTCGCGTTCACCGGCCGGGACATGAGCCGGATCGCCCGGACCTTCACGCAGAACGTCGCCGCGACCGACGCGGACGGGCTGCCCGCGATCCACAGCACCGTCGGCGGCGGGACCCTCGGCGGACCGTCCGTCGCGGCCCAGGCACCACGCTGGATGCAGGTGACACCGTGGGACCCACAGGTGCATGCTCACTGCCTGGCCCTCTACGACCGCAACCAGCCGACCCCGGAACGCGACGGCCGGCAGGCCATCGGCTTCGGCTGGCTCCTCGCCAACGTCGCCTACCTCAACTGGGGATCCCGGCAGTTATCAGGTGGTTCTCAGCCGGACGACGTACCCTAGCGCCGTGGAGGGGGAACCGCTGGTACGGCGGTCCGTGGGGATCGTGCTCGCCGGATTGTTGCCATGGGCATGGTTCGTGGTGCGGGACCGGCTCGGTGTGGTCACCGACGTGGTCGCGATCGTGCTGCCGATGCTCACCTTGGTCGTGGCTGTCCTGGTCGGCGTATTCGGCCGGCGGCGACGGGCCGCGGTCGCGTTCGCCGTGTCGACGCTGCTGGTCGGGATCGTCGCGACGTTCGGCCCGTGGATCCCGCACGGCACCGGCACGGTCGCCGCGGGCCGCGGGATCCGGGTCGCGGCCGCCAACATCGGAGTCGGTGAGCTCGAGGGTGCCGACACTCTGCTCGGGCTGCGGGCCGACGTACTCGTCGTCTCCGAGATCGGCGAACCGCTCACCAACCGGCTGGCCCAGTCGTACCCGGACCACGTCGCCGACTGGAAGGGCCCGTCGATCGGGATCTTCAGCCGCTGGCCGCTGACCGTGGTGGAGCAGCCGGGTCCAGACCTGCCCGGTTTCGTACTGCGGGTGCACGCGCCGACGGGCGAGTTCGACCTGATCGCGACGCACGTACCGCGTCCGTGGTGGACCTCGGACGGGTCGACGTACACGCGCTCGACCGACACCGGGAAGCCGTACGAGACCACCGTCGCCGGGCACCATCGGCTGATCGAGCAGATCGCGGCCCGCGTCCAGCGCGACGACCGGCCGGTCGTGGTGACCGGTGACCTCAACACCACCGACCGAGGCCGCGACTACCGCGTCCTGACCAGCCACCTGAACGACGCGATGCTGGACCACTGGGGCCGCCCGTCCCAGATCGGCAAGTGGGCCGCGCTGCTGGTCCGGATCGACCACCTGATGGTCAAGCCCGGGTGGTGCTCCGGCGACAGCTCCTGGTATCCGGTGCCGAAGTCGGATCATCATGGGTTGATCTCCACGATCGGGCCGTGCAGCTGATATGGCAGGATTGCCACTGTGAGTAGCGGGACTACGGACGAGCAGCGCCTGCAGGACCTGGCGCGGCTGCGCCGCGTGAAGGATCGGATCGACCGCGAATACGCCCAGCCGCTGGACGTGGAGGCGCTGGCCCGGGGCGCGCACATGTCCGCGGGGCACCTGAGCCGCGAGTTTAAGCGCGCTTACGGAGAGTCGCCGTACGGGTATCTGATGACCCGCCGGATCGAGCGCGCGATGGCGCTGCTGCGGCGCGGCGGGATGAGCGTCACCGACGTGTGCTTCGAGGTCGGGTGCCAGTCGCTGGGCACGTTCAGCACCCGGTTCACCGAGCTGGTCGGGATGCCGCCGAGCGTCTACAAGGACGCCGCGGCCGACGCCACGATCGGGATTCCGTCGTGTGTCGCGAAGCAGGTCACGCGACCGATCAGGAATCGAGAAGCAACCCCGGCGTCCGGCACGTAGCGTGACCTCCATGAGTCTGAAGATCCTGAACAGCTTCCTGCCGCACACCGATCCCGAGGAGTCGCTGAAGTTCTACCGCGACCTGCTGGGCTTCGAGGTCCGGATGGACGTCGGGTACGAGGGGATGCGCTGGATCACGGTCGGCCCGCCCGGTCAGCCGGACACCTCGATCGTGCTCACCCCGCCGGCCGTCGACCCGGGCATCACCGAGGACGAGCGGCGGACCATCTTCGAGATGATGGCCAAGGGCACGTACGCCACCGTGGTGCTGCAGACCGACGACATCGACGGCCTGTTCGAGCGGCTGCAGGCCAGCGACGCCGAGGTCATCCAGGAGCCCGTCGACCAGCCGTACGGCGTCCGCGACTGCGCGTTCCGCGACCCGGCCGGGAACCACGTCCGGATCAACCAGGCCCGCTGACCTTTCGGAGAAGATGACTATGAGTTCCGACGAGCACCTGGCCGACAGCCACGACCTGATCCGGGTGACCGGTGCCCGGGTGAACAACCTCAAGGACGTCAGCGTCGAGATCCCCAAGCGCCGGCTGACCGCGTTCACCGGGGTGTCGGGGTCCGGCAAGAGCTCGCTGGTGTTCGGCACCGTCGCGGCCGAGTCGCAGCGGCTGATCAACGAGACCTACAGCGCGTTCGTCCAGGGCTTCATGCCGACCCTGGCCCGCCCGGAGGTCGACGTACTGGACGGCCTGACCACCGCGATCATCGTCGACCAGGAGCGGATGGGTGCGAACCCGCGGTCCACCGTCGGTACGGCGACCGACGCGAACGCGATGCTGCGGATCCTGTTCAGCCGGATCGCCGAGCCGCACATCGGCCCGCCGACGGCGTACTCGTTCAACGTCCCGAAGCGCACCGCGACCGGCTCGATGACCGCCGACAAGGGCGCCGGTGAGAAGAAGGTTGTCCGCGAGCAGGTGTACGCCGGCGGCATGTGCCCGCGCTGCGAGGGCATGGGCTCGGTCACCGACTTCGACCTGACCGCCCTGTACGACGCCGAGAAATCGCTGAACGAGGGCGCGCTGACGATCCCGGGCTACAGCATGGACGGCTGGTACGGGCGGATCTTCCGCGGCTCCGGCTTCTTCAACCCGGACAAGCCGATCAAGAAGTACACCAAGAAGGAACTGCACGACCTGCTCCACAAGGAGCCGACCAAGATCAAGGTCGAGGGCATCAACCTCACCTACAACGGGATCATCCCGGCGATCCAGCGGTCGTTCCTGTCCAAGGACGTGGACGCGATGCAGCCGCACATCCGGGCCTTCGTGGAGCGTGCGGTGACGTTCACGATCTGCCCGGACTGCGGCGGTACCCGGCTCGGCGAGGAGGCCCGGGCGTCGAAGATCAACGGGCTGAACATCGCGGACCTGACCGCGATGCAGATCACCGACCTGGCCGCCTGGGTGCGGAAGCTGAAGGCGCCGTCGGTCGCGCCGCTGCTGAAGGCGCTCGGCGAGGCGCTCCAGTCGTTCGTGGACATCGGGCTCGGGTACCTGTCGCTGGACCGCCCCGCCGGAACGCTGTCCGGCGGTGAGGCGCAGCGGACCAAGATGATCCGGCACCTCGGGTCGTCGCTGACCGACGTGACGTACGTGTTCGACGAGCCGACGATCGGGTTGCACCCGCACGACATCCAGCGGATGAACGAGCTGTTGCTGCAGCTGCGCGACAAGGGCAACACCGTGCTGGTCGTGGAGCACAAGCCGGAGACGATCGCGATCGCCGACCACGTGATCGACCTCGGCCCGGGCGCGGGTTCCGGCGGCGGCGAGGTGGTGTTCGAGGGGACGGTCGAGAAGCTGCGCACCAGCGGGACGCTGACCGGGCGGCATTTCGACGACCGGGCCTCCGTGAAGGACTCCCTACGCTCGCCGGCGTCGGTGATGGAGATCCGCGGCGCATCGCTGAACAACCTGCAGGACGTCGACGTCGACGTACCGCTCGGTGTGCTGACGGTCGTGACCGGGGTCGCCGGGTCCGGGAAGAGTTCGCTGATCCACGGGTCGATCGCCGGCCGGGACGGCGTGGTGGCGATCGACCAGGGCGCGATCCGGGGGTCCCGGCGTTCGAATCCGGCGACGTACACCGGTCTGCTGGACCCGATCCGGAAGGCGTTCGCGAAGGCGAACGGCGTGAAGCCGGCGCTGTTCAGCGCGAACTCCGAGGGCGCCTGCCCGGCGTGCAAGGGCGCGGGGGTGATCTACACCGAGCTCGGCGTGATGGCGACCGTCGAGACCCCGTGCGAGGAGTGCGAGGGCAAGCGTTTCCAGGCGGCGGTGCTGGAGTACACGTTCGGCGGGCAGAACATCGCCGACGTACTGGCGATGCCGGTGTCGGAGGCGCTGCCGTTCTTCGCCGACGGCGACGCGCGGACGCCCGCCGCGGAGAAGATCCTCGAGCGGCTCGCCGACGTCGGCCTCGGGTACGTGTCCCTCGGCCAGCCGCTGACCACGCTGTCCGGCGGTGAACGGCAACGGTTGAAGCTGGCCACGCACATGGGGGAGAAGGGCGGCATCTACGTCCTCGACGAGCCCACCACCGGCCTCCACCTCGCCGACGTCGAGCAACTCCTCGGCCTCCTCGACCGCCTCGTCGACGCCGGCAAGTCCGTCATCGTCATCGAGCACCACCAGGCCGTCATGGCCCACGCCGACTGGATCATCGACCTCGGCCCCGGCGCCGGCCACGACGGCGGCAAGATCGTCTTCGAAGGCACCCCCGCCGACCTCATCAAGAAGCCGAAGACCCTGACCGGCAAACACCTGGCGGAGTACGTCGCCTGACCTCACTTCACGTCTGCCGACGGCAGCTTTGCGCCCCTTCGTCGGCCGCCCGGACGCGTCGCGCCCAGCGGTCGGCGTCGGAGCCGAGCAGTTCGTCGGCGACGCAGCCCATCACAACGATCAGGGCGACAACACCGGCCATCAGGAGTCCCGCGAGCAACATGTCCTGATCGTCGGATGAATCGACGCGCCGGGACAGTGGCAAGAATGCCTATCTCCGATAGATTCTGGTCATGCATCGGGTCGCGGTGGTGGCGTTCGACGGGATCCACGCCTTCGACCTGGCGATGCCGCTGCAGGTGTTCAGCACGGCGCATTCGCTGGAGAAGGAGCCGGGCGAGTTGTTCGGTCCGCCGCTGTACGACGTACAGGTGTGTGGCGACGGCCGTGACATCGCGGTCACCGGCGTCGGAGGCGTCGAGATGTACCGGTACACGCCGCCGAACCCGCTGGCCGCCGCGATCGAGGCGGACACCATCATCGTCGTCGGGGTCACCGCGAGTCCCGAACCACCGAGCGACGCACTCGAGCTGCTGCGGAGGGCGCACCGGCGCGGCATCAGGATCGCGTCGATCAGCTCCGGGGGAGCGCGCGTGATGGCGGCCTCGGGTCTGCTCGACGGGCGGCGGATCGCGACGCACTGGTCGCGTGCGGACCTCCTTGCCGAGCGCTACCCGCAGCTGATCGTCGACACCGACGTACTGTTCATCGACCACGGCGACGTGCTCACGTCGGCCGGCGCGGCCAGCGGTATCGATATGTGCCTGCACATGATCCGCCAGGACTTCGGGTCCGCCGTCGCCGCTGACGTCGCCCGGCACATGGTCGTACCCCCGCAGCGCGACGGCGGCCAGGCGCCGTACATCGCGCATCCCGACCCCGGCGACGACCACGGATCACTCGAGCCGGCGATGCGGTGGCTGCGGCAGCACCTGGGGGAGCCGGTCACCTTGGGCGACATCGCGTCGTACGTCGGAACGAGCCCGCGGACGCTGAACCGGAGATTCCGGGAGCAGACCGGTACGACGCCGCTGCAGTGGCTGCTGCGGCAGCGCGTGCATCACGCCCAGGAACTGCTCGAAACCACCGACCTGTCCGTCGAGGAGATCTCCAGGCAGTGCGGCTTCGGTACCTCGGTCGCGATGCGCCAGCACTTCGCCAAACACATCAGGACGTCGCCGATGGCGTACCGGCGTACCTTCCGGGCCCGCTCCGACTAGCGGCTGCCGCAACTGGTCAGGAATCGAGAAGCACCGGGTGGTGGTGCGGAAATAGCGTGGGAGTCGTTGAAGGGCAAGACCACAGAAACCGGAGATGACGAGATGACCAGCACGCAAGGTGTCCAGACGATCCTGCACCCGGTGACCGACCTCGAGAAGGCCAAGCCGGTGTACGCCGCGCTGCTCGGCGTCGAGCCGATCGCGGACTCGCCGTACTACGTCGGGTTCGAGGCCGCCGGCCAGCAGATCGGGCTGGTGCCGAACAGCGACATGACCGCGCCGGTCGCGCACTGGCACGTGACCGACATCGAGGAGCGGATCAAGGCGATCGTCGAAGCCGGCGGCACCGTCAAGTCGCCCCCGAAGGACGTCTCCAACGGACGCCTGGTCGCCACGGTGACCGACCCCGACGGCAACGTCCTCGGCCTCCTCCAGGACCCGTCCTGACCATGTGCACCCTCCCTCCGGAGGTCCGCGCCGCCCTGTACGGCGCCCACCGCGAGGCCGACGCACCGCCCGACCCAGCGGAAACCCCAATGCCGGAGGAGGAGCCCGTAGGGCATCATCTGGTGCATGACTGAGCGAGCAGCACATGCCGAACCGGTTCGGCATGTGCTGTTCGATGCGGATGGGGTGCTGCAGGATCTGCCGGGTGGCTGGTACGCCGCGATGGAGGCGTATCTCGGTGGGCGGGCGGAGGAGTTTCTGCACGAGACCTGGTCCGACGAACTGCCGATGCTTGCCGGGCGGGGCGACTACCTTCCGCTGCTCGCGGCGTCGCTGGAGCGGTACGGCGTACGCACACCGGCGACCGAGGTGTACGACGCGGTCTGGAAGAACATCGTGCTGATCGAGGAGTCGCTCGACGTCGTCCGGGCGCTGCGCCGCAACGGGTACGGCGTACACCTCGGGACGAACCAGGAGAAGTACCGCGGCGCGCACATGCGCACGGCACTCGGGTACGACGAGTTGTTCGACGTCAGCTGCTACTCGTACGACCTCGGCGTGGCGAAACCCGACCCGGCGTTCTTCACCCGGGCTGCCGACCGGATCGGCGCCGACCCCGACACGATCCTGTTCATCGACGACACCGCGAAGAACGTCACCGGCGCTCGCACGGCCGGCCTGCGCGCCGACCAGTGGGACTTCACCCAGGGCCACGACACCCTGCACGCGCTCTTCGAGCAGCACGGCGTCGACGCCCGGATCACGGCCTGAACAAGCGCTTGCCTTCCGCGTCAGCGGCAGGTGAGGATTCTCGGCCATGAGACGACGAGACTTCCTCGGCCTGACCCTGGCAACAGCCGCCGCCGGCGCCGCCACCACGCTGCCGGCCCACGCCACCGCACCCGCGCTCGAGCTGACCCGCCCGTACCGCGTCTTCAGGAAGCGCGGACTCAGCGCCGGCGCCTGGGTGACAACGCCTCAGACCGGGCGGTACGTCCCGAGCGCCGCGGAGTGGCTGCAGTCGTCGTTCACGCAGCCGACGTTCTACGAGCGCGACTTCTACAACCCCGCGCTGATGAGTTCGCTGCCGAAGAACACCCCGTGGGGGATCGCGGCGTACCCACGTGACGACAACTGGGGACAGCTCAACCGCGGGCCCGCGCCGGACGAGCAGGTCCTCTGGACGCCGGCGCAGCGCGCGAACGCGAAGAACCTGCTCACGTTCAACGTCGGCGACGAGGAGTCGTACAGCGAGCAGGTGGTCGAGTGGCTGCGGCAGTGGTTCGGCGTCATCCGCACGCAGGTCGGCGACGACGTACTCGTGCACAACAACCAGCCCGGCGTGCTCTGGCCGGAGCCGCAGCTGCACACGTACGTCGAGTACGCGAAGCCGGACCTGCTGACCACCGACTGGTACCACTTCCAGTCGCCGGCGCCGTACGAGACCGGGAACGTCAGCGACCCGTACGACGACATCGCGCACTACCGCCGGGTCGCACTGGCCGGGCTGGACGGGGACTACCGGCGGCCGATCGCGTTCGGGCACTACTCGCAGGGCTACAAGGGCGGCGGCGACGCGTACAACTACGTGCCGTCCGAGTCCGAGCTGGCGTTCCTGTACTTCATGCCGTGGACGATGGGCGCGCGCTGGGTGATGTACTTCCGCTGGGAGCTGGACCCGGCGGTGTTCCTGTTGAACCGGCCGGACGGCAGCCACTCGCCGCAGTTCGGCCAGCTCGGGAACATCGTCCGGCAGAGCCGCACGCTGTCGCCGTACCTGGTGCAGCTGCTGACCGAGGACGTGCACTTCGTGACCGGCGTCCACCGCGATCCGGCGGGCGCGATCGTGCCGAACCGGAAACCGGAGTGGATCGACTCGTTCACGCCGGATCCGGCGGGGATCGTCGGGGTGAGCTCGCGGGACATCGGCGGCGCGAACGATGGGCATCCGGGAGATGTGCTGATCGGCTCGTTCCGGCCGCTGCCGGGGGTCGGGTGGCGGCCCGGGCGGCGCGCGTTCATGGTGCTGAACGGGCTGATCGCGCCGAACCCGTCGGGTGACTTCGACGCCACCGGCGGGTTCGCGGCCGGCGGCCGGCAGGAGATCACGCTGACGTTTGCCCACGGCAAGCAGTTGCTGCGCGCGGACCGGCGTACCGGACGGCTGATCCCGGTTCCTCTGCGTCGTACGTCGGGAACCGAATCGCGGGCGACGATCACCGTCGACGGTGGATTCGCGGACCTGTTGATCCTTGACTGAGTAGGGTCGGGGGAGTGGACCTGCGCGCGATGTACTCCGCTCTGCCGGGCGCGACCGCTCTCGGCGCGATGACCGACGCCTGGCATTGGAGCAACGCGCCCGGGCTCGACTCGAGCGCGGCGCTGTCGGGGGAGCAGGCGTTTCAGGCGTTCGCGCTGGACTCGTACGACGAACGTCTCGCGGTCGCGCTGCTGACCTTCTGCCGCGAGCACAGCGACCAGCTGCTGCGTGATCTCCCGCTGGTGGTGGCTGAAGGGTTCAGCCACCCCGGGTACGGCTTCTCGCTGGTGGTTGCGATGTCCCCTGAGGTCCACCGGCTGTATCCGGATGAGCCGGAGGTGAACGCGGCGGTGCGGGCGGTGGTCCCGGCGTACCGCTGCGAGTTCGCGGGCGACGAGGACCTGCGGGACGCCGACTACCGGCACAACCGCGCGGCCGGCGTGCAGGGTACGAGGTGGGACCGCATCGAGCCCCGCCCGTACTTCAAGGTCCGGTACCGCGGCGACAACGGACACCTGGCTGCCCACCGTGGGTTCGCCCGGCCGGAGTTGATCATCTCCAGGGTGACCAGGGACGCGCGGCGCGACGATCAGTTCATCGAGTTCGAGAACTACCGGCACGAGGTCTACACCGTCACCTGGAAGGACGCCTGGATGCTGACCGGCCCGGACGGCGTACCGACGCCGTACGCCGACCCTGCCGCACTCATCGCCGTGGTCAACTCGATCATCGGGATCTGAGCCACATGTCGACGCACGCAGAGCGAAACCGGGCCGTCTGGGACGAGCAGCAGAGCCGCTGGTTCAGCAGCCGCGCCGAGCAGCAGTGGGCGGCTGAGCCGCACTGGGGGATCTGGGCGACCCCCGAGACCGAACTGCACGTCCTGCCGGAGTTGGCCGGCAAAGACGTGATCGACCTCGGTTGCGGTACGGCGTACATCGGCGCGTGGGTACTACGGGCCGGCGGACGCCCCGTTGGCATCGACAACTCAGCCGAGCAGCTGACGACGGCGCGGGCGCTGCAGAAGAAGTTCGGGATGAGCTTTCCGTTGATCCACGGCAACGCCGAGAACGTCCCACTGCCGGACGACAGCTTCGACCTCGCGATCAGCGAGTACGGCGCGAGCAGCTGGTGCGACCCCGCACTCTGGATCCCCGAGGCCGCGAGACTCGTCCGCCCGGGAGGTCGGCTGATCTTCCTCCGTAACTCGACCCTCGTCGAACTCTGCACAGCCCCGCAAGCGCCGGTAGCCACCCGCCACCTCAGTCGTCCGTACGCCGACGTGGCCGGCATCGCCCGGTCCGACGGCGGTACCCACTTCCAGCTTCCGACCGGGCCGATGATCAACCTCCTCCGGGCGAACGGCTTCATCGTCGACGAGCTCACCGAGTACGTCGCCCCGTCCGGCGCCCAGTCCGCCTTCGACTACGTGACCCCGGAATGGGCTGCGAACTGGCCATCGGTCGAGGTCTGGAAAGCCTCACGCCCGGCGGACCTCAGCGTCGGCTCGCCAGGCGGTGCAGGCGGGCTGCTGAGATGAGGAAGAAGACGCCGCCGAGGAGTGCGTAGCCCGCGACGGTGGTGAGTGTGGGGTTCGCGCCGCCTCCCATCAGGATGAAGCTGGCGCCGGCGAGCACGGAGATTCCGCCGCTGAGGATCATCGGCCACTGGCCCCCCAGGCGGTAGCGGAGGATCGCCACGATCAGCTGGACGATGCCCGCGGTGATCGCCCAGGCGCCCCACACGCGGAGCACGCTCGGGATGCCGGACGCTGCTGCGATCCCCACCCCGACCGCGGCGAGCAGGCTCAGCGCCATGTTGACGTACAGCGGCACCTTCGGGCGCGAGGAGCCCGACGTACGGAAGTCGATGACCGCGGCGGCGACGTCGAACAGGGGATAGAGCACCAGCAGTACGCCGACACCCGGGTTGATCGTCTTCGCGATCGCCATCATCAGGATCGCCCAGACGAGGGCGAACCCGAAGCGGACGTAGTACAGCGTGCGCAGCGTCGTGGTTCCGTCGCCGGTCTTGAGGGTTGCAGTGGACACCAGATCTCCCCAACGGAGTAGATAGAACGATCGGTACACCTGAAGTGTGCACCACCGACGCCTCCATCCGCAAGACCGATCGTTCTATCTGCTACCGTCGACAGCATGGGAACGCAGATCTCGGAAGCGCGGCTGCGGCTGCTCACGACGGCGACCGGACTCTTCTACGCCGAAGGGATCCACGCAGTCGGCGTCGACCGGGTGATCGCCGAGGCGCAGGTCACGCGCGCCACGCTCTACCGGCATTTCCCGAGCAAGGACGACCTGACCGTCGCGTACCTGACCACGGTGGACGAGGCGGTGCGCGCCCGCGTGGAGACCGCCCGCAGCACCGGCAGCACCCCCGACGACGTGATCCGGGCGGTCGCCGAGTCCATCACCGACGACATCAGCAGCAAGGGCTTCCGCGGCTGCGCGTTCCTGAACGCCGCCGCGGAGTACCCCGATCCGACCCACCCCGTCCACCAGGCCGTCCGCAGGCACCGCGACTGGTTCCTCACCACGATGACCGAGCTCTTCACCGCCACCGGAAAACCCGACCCTGAGCCCGCCGCCCAGCACTTCGTGATGCTCCGCGACGGCGCCATGACCGCCGGCTGCCTCAGCGACCCCGAACCCATCTGCGAGACCTTCGAACGCGGCGTCGACGGCCTGCTCAAGTACCGCAGCCGCGAGGCCTGACGCCGCCTGGGTTGACCTTGACCTTAGGGGAATGCCGAAGGTCGGCTTCAGGCGCACCAGCGCCGCAGTCGAGAGGATGGGACCGACGTGCTGAGTATCGGCGAGTTCGCGCGGGCGAGCGGGCTGACCGCCAAGGCGCTCCGCTTGTACGACGAACTCGACCTGCTGACGCCCGCCGCGGTCGATCAGCACAACGGCTACCGGTACTACACCGACGACCAGGTCGAACAGGCTCGCCTGGTCGCCCGGCTCCGGTCGGCCGCCGTACCGCTGCCGCGGATCGCAGCGATCATCCGGGCAGCCACTCCGCAGGCCGCCGCCGACGAGGTGCTGTCGTACTGGCGCCACGTCGAGACGGACCGCGCCTCGGCCCGCGAGGTCATCACTTCTCTCGTTGCCCTTCTCAAAGGACAGGACAACACCATGGCATTACCTGAAGCACTGAACCTCAGCCTCGGCGAACTGATCGCCGGCGTGTACGAGGACCACCCGGACGCGGACGACCTGACGCGGATCGCCGAGGCCCGCCGCCGCGCCCGCGCGCTGACCGACCTCGGCGAGCAGCTCGTCGACCACTACGTCAGCGAGGCCAAGCTGAGCGGCGCGTCGTGGGGCGAGATCGGCGACGCGCTCGGCGTGTCCGACAAGAGCGCCGAGCGTGCGCGTACGTCGGACGTCTTCGCCCGGTACACCAACCTGAACCGGCACTGCATCGTCCTCGCGCAAGAGGCCGCCCGTACCCACAAGCACGACCTCATCGGCACCGAACACCTCCTGCTCGGTCTGCTGTCGGAGCCAAGGGGGCTGGCGTACGACGTACTGACCGCGCACGACACCTCCGAGCAACAGGTCCGCGACGCGATCGAGACCGCGCTGCCGGCCGCGGGGGAGCAGGCGATCCAGGGGCACATCGCGTTCGGGCCGGACAGCAAGGAGTCGATCAAGGAGACCCTCCGCGCGGCCGGCGAACTCGGGCACGACTGGGTCGGCACCGAACACACGCTGCTCGGGCTGATCCGCGTCAAGGACAGCGGCGCGGCGCAGATCCTGCGTGGTCTCGGCTTCACGTCCGACGCTCTGCACGAGACGATCAAGGCCGAGATCGCCGCGCGGCTCGCGGAGTAGTTGCTCAGGACAACGGCAGGAGTGCGTGGCAGGCGTCGACGTTGTGGAGTTCGATGTCGCTTCGGCGGTGTTGTTCCCAGGTCTGCCGGTTGAGCCGCCACCGGTTGAGCAGGGCGGGTTCGCCGCGGCGCGTCGCCCAGTCGAACCCGTCGGGCGCGTACCCGAGGGACCGTGAGATCGCGTTCGATCCCAGGTTGTCGACGAACGCGTCGCTGCTCGCTTCCTTCGCACCGAGCCCCTCGAACGCGAGGTGGAGGATCGCCTGACGCATCTCCTTGCCGAGCCCTCGGCCGCGGTGGTCGACGGACAGCCAGGAGAACGACGTGACGGTCCCGAAGGTGGAGAAGTTCACGCCGATGACGTCCTGCATACCGACCGGTTCGCCGTCGACGACAACCACGAAGTACAGCCGCCACTTGACGGCGTCGATGTTCCCGCGGCCACGCCACATCGAGCGCAACCACTTGGCCACGCGGAGATCCGGGTCGGTTTCGAAGAACGAGATCGGATCGTCGTACGGCGTCGGCTCGGCGTGCATCTTGCCCGCATGAACCACGGGGGCGAGCTGGTCCAGCAGCTCGTCCGTGGCGGCGCGCAACTCCAGTACCGGCGTACCGACGCGCACATCGAGGAGGGGATAGCTCAGCATCACAAGGAACCTTACTGGTTGAAGGCAGGGAACAAGCGCGGCGGGGGATAGGTGGCGTCGGTCCAGCGGGCTGGCCTCGGCCGTACGCAGCCCGGCGGCCTCGCGCCGCAGGTACGCCGGCCCGCCGTGCCCTTCGCCGTCCACGCGCCGCGTCTTGACGATGACCGGCTCGTCGCGGTCGAACAACAGTCGTGTCACCGGCGCCCACTCGTGACCGATCTGCTGCGCACCGACGACATCGGGCCGATGTCCCCAGACGTCCGCGAGCCCGTCGAGTACTGCGTCACGTCGCTCGTCCGTCAACGGATAGTGCATCTCAGCTGTCCTGGTACTCGGCGAAGATCTCGTCCAGGACGTGTTTCGCGCCCGCGGCGGTCTCGGCGTCCTCGGAATCGTCGTACGTGGACCGATAGGTTGCGAGTGCCTTCCAGAGCGCCCAGCCGCGGCCGCGTGCCCAGGTCGGATCGTCCACCGACAGCCGATTCCGGAACGCCTGCCGGCCGTCGGCGGTCAGCAACGTCCAGGCGATCGCCAGGTCGCAGGCTGGATCGCCGACGCCACAGGTCCCGAAGTCGATGACCGCCGACAACTGCCCGTTCTCGAGCAGGAGGTTTCCCTCGGCGACGTCTCCGTGGAACCAGCGGTCGACACGGTCCCAGCGGGCGTCGACGGAGTTCGCCCAGATCTCCCGCGCCAGTTCGACGTCGACGTACGCCTCGAGTTCCTCGAAGGCGGCCTGGGCGTTCTCGTCGTACGTGCGCAGCGTGCCGCCGCGGTACCAGTTGTGAATGCCCGGCTGCGGACCGTCGGTGGCGTCGACCCTCTGCAAGGCGACCAGGAATCCGGCCAGGTCGAGCGCGAACTGCACCGGATCCGCGATCCGGTCCGCCGTAGCAGTCACACCGTCGAGCCACTGGTAGATCGACCACGGATGCGGGTACGCCGACGTTGGCTCACCTTGCGCCAACGGCACCGGGATCGGCAACGGCAGCAGGGGAGCGAACACCGGAAGCCACCGGTGCTCCTTCTCGACAGCCTGGGCGTACTCCGCCGCGCTGGGCATCCGCACGACCATGTCGGCACCGAGGTGAAACGTCCGGTTGTCCCAGCCGCCGTTGTCCACCGGCCGCACGGCAAGAGCAGTCCACTGTGGGAATTGCTCCGCGACAAGACGACGTACCTGAGCCGCCTCGATCTCGATGCGCTCCGGCACGGGACCAAGATCCGGCGTCTCACTCATCCCGACAGCATGCACGACATCGTCCGGCCGATCCTCCGGTTTTCTCGACAGCGCCTCGCCGGTTGCTGTTTGATCGGGTGATGCCGCATCCTCGACGTCGGCTGCGGCTGCGGCTCCGGTCCGCTGTCAGCGGCGTTCCGCGACAAGGGCGCGATCAGGACCGGCTTCGACCAGAGCACCGCCATGCTCGACCTGGCCCGCCAACGCCTCGGCGCTGACGCAGACCTCAGCAACTGGCACCGTCCACTCCAGACAATGACTTCAGCTTCATCTTCTTCACTCTCGAGGCGTCCTGAGACCCGGTTCAGGTGATACGGAGAAAGACCGGCTCTGGGGGCGCGACGCGATCGCGGTTGCCGAGCTGGCATTCGAGGCGTGCGGCCCCACCTGGGCAGAACGGCGTGAGTTCCGTGGAGATCGTGCGGCAGGCCTGCACGACGCGGCTGAGTAGTTGGTGGACGAGGCGCTGATCGCCGCCGGCGTTCCTGAGGAAATTCCATGGCTCTGCTGAGTTCAGGAGCTGATTGGCAAGGTCGACGGCGGCAACCAAGTGCCCGGTTGCCGACCGGAAGTCCGCGATCCTGAGGGCCGCATCGACCTTCGACGGCAGCGCGGCGCAGACGGCGTCCAGACCTGCGCTGTCCCAAGTCGGGCCGATCGCGGGTTCGCCATCGCGGCAGAGCTGCCCGTCGAAGTACTGGTGCAGCAAAGTCACGGTCCGATTGGCGAGGTTGCCGAGGCCGTTGGCGAGGTCGGTGTTGTACGCCTGCCGCAGACGTGCGGTGGTGAACTCCGTGTCGCCGAGCAGCGGAACTTCGCGGGTGATCCACCAGCGAAGGGCATCCGCGCCATAGGTGTCGACCAGGTCGACTGGATCGACGATGTTGCCGGTGCTCTTGGACAGCTTGGCGCCGCCCAGGTTGACGTAGTCGTGCACATGGATGGTGGTCGGTAGCGGCTGACCCGCTGAGAGGAGGAGCCCGATCCAGTACACGGCGTGGAAGCGTGTGATGCCCTTGCCGATCACGTGCACGCGTTCGCCGTCGCCTGCCCACCAGGTCTCGTACTCCTCGCGGGGGCGGTCGACGCCGAGCGCGGTGATGTAGTTGGTGAGTGCGTCCCACCAGACGTAGATCACCTGGCTGGGGTCGCGGGGGACAGGGATGCCCCATCCACCCGCACGGACAGCTGGACGAGACACACTGAAGTCCTCGAGGCCTTTGTCGAGGAACGCGAGTACTTCGTTGCGCTTCTGGGGTGGGTTGATCGCGAGGGCGCCAGAGGTGATCGCGTCCTTGATCTGATCCTGGTAGCGGGTGAGACGGAAGAACCAGTTGGTCTCCGTCACCTGCTCCGGCTCGGTGCCGTGCTCAGGACAGGCTCCGCCGATCAACGCGTCCAGCTCGTGGAACTGCTCGCATCCGACGCAGTACAGACCCGTGTAAGTACGCCGATAGAAGTCGCCCGCATCGGCGCAGCGCTGCCACAGATACTCGACGGCGGGCCGATGACGTGGGTCGGACGACGTACGGACGTAATCGTCGCAACTCAGCTCGAGCTGCCCTTGGAGCGCCTGGAAGCGGTCGGCGGCATGGTTGACGAAGTCCGCGACCTGCTCTCCGGCATTCCGGGCAGCGAGCACGTTCTTCAGCGCGTGGTCGTCGGTCCCGGACAGGAACCGGACCGGCTGACCACGAAGCCGCCGGTGGCGCGCGAGCACGTCAGCCTGCACGAACTCGAGCGCATGCCCGAGATGCGGCGCCGCGTTCACGTACGGGATCGCGGTCGTGATGTAGTACGGGTTCATCAGTGGGATTCCTTCCCTGTCAGATCGGCAGGGACCCACATCAGCTAGAGCCCACCACCGTGGGCTCGCCTCACTCGGTTTCAGCGCGCGACGAGATTGCCCACCAAGGGGCCCATCATCCGCTGCGCAATGAACATGCCCACGACGATACGACCGAACCCAGCATCCGGCCATTTCATTTCTGGCAGTCGAAGGCGGCAACCTGTCAGAGTGCTGGTTATGCCTGAGGTTGTCGTTCCGCTGACCGTTCGCAATCTGACCGAAGATGACCTGCCCGCCTGCGGCTGGTACGGGACAGCGACGGATCTTGCGTACCTGGCCGAAGCGATCCAGCGCGCCCGTCGCGGCGAGGTCGACTACCTAGCGGTCTGCCCACCCTCCGGCCTGTCGGTCGCGGTCGGCGGCGCCGACTACACGAAACCATCCGGCGCAGCGACAATCTGGCAACTGTCGGTCCAGCCGGAACTGCGGTCATGTGGAATCGGCACGGTTCTGATCGCGGCCTTGGAGCAGCGCATCCGCGCCCGCGGGCTCCATTGGGCCGAGCTCGGAGTGGACGACAACAGCTCGCGACCACGCGCCTTGTACGAACGACTGGGCTACACGGCAAGCGGCACCGAAATCGGCTCATGGAACCAGCAGACCGCGGACGGATCCACGACCCGCTACCAAACGCGGATAACGCTGATGCGCAAGCAACTGATCTAGATAACCACGCCGCCCACAAGCACAAGAACGTCCGCCAATGGCTGGCAAAATAGGTCGCCGGAGCAACGAGTTGGAGCAGCGTCGGGCCTCAGCCGACGAACGCGATCGCGTTGCCGTCCGGGTCACGCACGATGAAGTCGGTGCCGCCCCACGCTTGTTTGGTCAGCTTCTGCACGATCTCGGCGTCAGCGGCCAGATACTCCGTGAAAAGTTCGCGCACGTTCGGCGTATCGACGAACGCCATGATGAGCCCTTCTCGTTCCGCGGCACCGGCCGCGAACACCGGCTCGTGTACGAACTTCAGGTGCAAGGTCGCGCCGTCGCGCGACACCGATCCGTAGAACGGCGGGTTGCCGTGCAAGAAGTCGATCCGGAAGCCGAGCTGGTCCCGATAGAACGTGGCCGCGGCATCGACGTCGACGACGTACAGCACCGGTTTGGCGCTCGCGACTGCCGTGTCCTGAGTCTCCGGCTGCTCGTTGGTGGGCGGGGGCCGCTTCCGTGCTCGCCCTGAGTTCGGCCCAGCTGGCGCAGCCCGCTTCGAGGGCGATGATCTCTTGGGCTTCGGTGAGGGGAAACTTCAGCGCGAGTGCTTCGCCGTCGGACAACGCGCGATAGCGCGCGAGCTGTCGGATGCGGCCGCCAATCGAGAAGTTTCCTTCGCGGTGCCAGCGAACGAGCAGTTTCGCCTGCTTCTTGTAGGTTTCGAGCTTGGGCATGGCGCTCCCTCTTCGGTCTTGAAGTAGGTGGGCCTTGCCCTTTCGGCTTGTTGTGCCGTTGCGCCCTACGACCGGGTTTGAACCCGCGCCTGCGACGTCGAGATTATCACAGCGAATTGGCCCTCGGCCGCGTGAGCGCCATCCCTGTTCAGGAACCAACGATGCGCAAGCAACTGATCCAGAAGCTGATGCGCGGGCGGGTTGGTACCGGCTAAGCGGTTGCGACCTGGACGGCGTTGAGGATGCTCGACAGGCTCGCCGGGTGGGCCAGCTTCAGGTTCGCGAGCTCACCGGGCCGGAACCAGCGAAGATCGTCGTGCTCCTCGGGTGCGGCGTTGACAGGTTCTCCGGCCCAGCGCGTGACGAGGAACGCGTGCATGTCGAGGCTCGGGTCGCTGATCGTCATCGGGATGGGTACCGGATCGTGGACCTGGACCCCGAGTTCTTCGAGGCATTCCCGACTGACAGCTTGGTGAGGCAACTCGCCCGCCTCGACATGCCCGCCGGCGAGGTCCCAGCAGTCGGGATACCACCGGCGCGATGGGTGGCGATGCACCAGGAGCACGAGACCATCGCGCACAAGTGCAGCAACTGAGATCCGAGTCGGGGCAACCATGGCGGCACTCTAGACGCGAAAGCACCTTGCATGCCGCGTGCCGTACGCGTGCCGCCGCCTACTGTCCGGCCAGCTTGGCCACGACTGGCGCGAGTGTGTCGGCGAAGTCGGCGCCGATGACGAAATACGAGAAGCCGATCTCTTCGCGTCGGCGTTGGATTTCTTCGGCGGCTGCCGCGGGGTCACTCGGAAGTATGACGAGCGAGTCGGCCGCGCGGAGCGCCGCGGTGTCGAGGTTGGGCGGCGCCATGAACGGCGCGACACCGTCACCGACCGCGGCGACGTGCTGAACGAGTTCGACATCCCGGCGGCCGGCAAAGTCGCGTACCCGCTTCGTGGTTTCGACCCGATCGTCTTCCGGTGGGAGTACGAACGTGACGGCGTCAGCGACTTCGAGGGCGAGCGCCTGCGACTTCGGTCCGCTCACCGCCATGACAACCGGCGTGTGCAGATCGGGGCCGTCAAACGTACGCAGGGCGGCCACGGTATCGCGCATTCTGGTACGCCGCTCAGCCGGCGAGACGGCAGGCAGCCCCAGCTCGACTTCGATCCCGGGTCGGCCGGCGCCGATGCCCATCTCGAAGCGGCCTTCCGTAAGTACTGAGAGTGAGTGAGCTTCCCATGCTGTGCTCCATGGCTCGCGCAGCGCGGCCGCATAGACCCACGAGCCGATCCGCAGGTCGGCGATCGCCGCCGCGGTTGCCAGCGTGGGGCCAAGTGCCGGTTGCCACGTAGGAACATCGGGCATCAGCAACGTTGAGTAACCACTGTCGGCGATACTGCGCACGCGGTCTCGCCACGTCGGCAGGTCAGACGTGAGCGGGGCAACGACCCCGAAGCGGAACGGCCTGGTCGCTCGGCTGGCCTGGTCGGGCATGATTGTTCTCCTTGAGTCTGGGGGAGTGCTCGGTCCGGTTGCCCTGTCTACGATCCGGCCATCCGGAATCCGACACCGCCGCACCAGAACTTTGACAGGTCGGCGGCATCGTCACCACTGAACGCGGCCGCACGTAACCTGCTTCGGGTGATCGACGTACCGGAGGTCTTCGCCCGATCCACGGTCGAGCGCGAGGGCGAGGCCGGTACTGCGTGGCTGGCCGGGTTGCCCGCCTTAGTGGCTGAGCTGCTGGCCCGGTGGGAGTGCGAGCCGGAAGGCAGGCTGCTGTACGGCGGGGTCGGGGTGATCGTCCCTGCGTGGCGCCGGGACGTGGGCAACGTCGTACTGAAGGTGTCGTTTCCTCATCCAGGTAACGAGTTCGAGCCCGATGCGTTCGCGGCGTGGGGCGGCCGTGGGGCCGTCGTACTGCATGAACGGGACGACGAGCATTTCGCGATGCTGCTCGAACGGGCTCAGCTGACGACTCTCGCGATGGTCGACGACGAGGACGAGATCGCCGCTGTCGCCGGCCGGATCAGTCGTCGGCTGGCCGTCCCGGCGCCACAGTACCTGCCTCGGTTGCAGGATCAGGCGACTGCTTGGGCGGAGCAACTGGAACGAGACTCCCGCGAACTGACACATGGTTTGTCACATGCTGCGGTGGAGGCCGCCCGGGCGACGGTCCGCGACCTGGCGCAGGCGCAGCCGGACGTGCTCATCCATGGTGACCTCAACGCGAGGAACATCCTGCGAGCCGACCGCGAACCATGGCTGGCCGTCGACCCCAAGGGCTACGCGGGCGACCCGGCGTACGACGCGGGCATCCTGCTCAAGACCCGCGCGCTGACCATCCTCACCACTGCAGACCCGGCCGCCGGGTTGCGGCGCAGTCTCGACATCTTCGCCGAGTCCGCGGAACTCGACCGTGAACGCGTCGCACGCTGGGCTCAACTACACGCCGTCCAGTCCGCCTTCTGGGGCCGGCGTCATGGCTTCCGCAGAGGCCGCACCGGCGCCGACCGAGACCGGCTGATCGCTCTGGTCGACGGTCTGGTGGAGCTGCTGACGGCGTGAGCCCGCAGTACTGAGGTGGTCAGGGTCGGGCGTTCAGAACGTGAAGACCGAGCACGGCGTCAAGAAGGGTAGGTGACGGCTCGCAGGACCTTCGCCGGTGCGCCCGCCGCGACGGAGAACGGCGGAATGTCCTGCGTGACAACGCTGTTGGCGCCGATCACACACCTCTCGCCGATCGTCACCCCGCTCGTGACGACGACGTTCGCGCCCAGCCAGACGTTGTCGCCGATCCGCGTCGGCCCCTTGGAATCGAACCCCTGCCACGGCACCGGCCGATCCGGATCGTCGAACCGATGATTGGCATCCGTCACGAAGCACCCGTTCGCCAGCATGCAGTGCGACCCGATCTCCACCAGGTCGAGAGCCGCTACCATCACCGCGACGTTCAGGAACGTCCCCTCGCCGATACGCACCCGCCCCTCGTCGCCCATGGTGATCCACACGTTGGGCTCGAACATCGCGTTGGCCCCGACCTCGAGCCGCCCGTCCTGCAAAGCCTCCAGCACGTTCCCGTGCAACGGCCACCGCGCGAACGCCCCGCGCCGCATCAGCTCCCAGTGGATCCGCCCCCGGTTCCACGGCAACGAACTCCGCTGGTACCACCGCCACTTCCGCACCCAAACCTTCACCTGCCCACCAAGCTCCTCCACACCCGCCAGGCTACGCGGGCAAGGACCCCACCGAGCGTCAACTCGACGAAGCACCAGCGTGAGTCAGGAATCCTTCGACCAGTGGGTTTTCGTCGTCGGTGTACCAAACCAGCGCGTAGTCAAAGGTGGCGTTGCCTTCGGGGAGGCCTGTCATCCTGGGGCGCGGCAGAAGCGCTCGGCCTGGGCGCCCACGACGGCGACACCATGGCCGGAGACGACGTACGCCGCCCCGGAGACAACTGGCGCCGCCGGACGTTGGAGTGACGGGAGTTGAAGAGTCGGGATTGGCGGGGGTGCGGCGCCCTGATCCCGGCCACGTGCTGTCGGTCGTTAGGCGGCGAGGCGCGCCGGCTCATCGCTGCGGGTTCAGGCGGTCAACGTGACACCTCAACTAGTGCTTGTGATGGTGTTTGAATCCGACGGTCTATCGAGGTCGGTCATTGAGTTCGAGTGCGATGGCGTCGACGGTCGGGTCGGCTCAGTCGGCCTCGGAACGCTGCCGTGCGTCGCGCCTCGCTACGAGACTGCCTGCACCTAATGCAACTCCCCTGCTTTGTGCGCCGATAATGGACATTATGTCAACTAAAGGTCTGCGTATTGTGTCGCGGCGGGCAGAGGGCGGTGCCGGCGATCGGCGCTCATCTGTCGCGTTCGGCGCTGACGATCAGGAAGTTCGGCAGTGCGACGTAGGACTCGATCGCCTCGATTCCGCTGTCTCGTGCGACCTGTGGATCAAGTCTCGGTTCGCACAGTTCAGTGACGCGACAGCCGAGACCGACGACCTCGTTGATGTAGGCCGACAGCGGGCGGTGGAAGTCGGGTGCATGGCCCTCTGGGATCTCGTACTCATCCAAGTACCGATCAAGTTGGTAATGACCGTGATCCCGCCACGTTGGGTAGAGATTCTCGAACGCCGGATGGGTGATCGAGAACACGAACCGGCCGCCCGGCTTCAGTGCGCCGACGCACGCTGCCATCGCCGACTGCCAGGCGGGTATGGCGAGCAGCACCATGCTGCAGACCACCGCATCGAACGGCTGACCAACGTCCCCCGGCAACGTCGAGAGGTCAGCCTGCACGAAGCTGATGCCCTGACGCCGCTCCTGCTCGATCTTCTGAGCGCGCGCCAGCAGTGCGGCAGCCGGCTCCACACCAACGACCTCGGCTCCGCCTTCGGCCAACAGCCGGCTCAAATAGCCTTCGCCACTGCCTGCATCGAGGACTTTCCGACCATCAACGGGCCCCAGCATCCGGAGCAGGTTCCCATTCATCAAGTGGCGCTTGGGAAAGTCGCCCTGATCGTCGTACGCCTCAATCGCGTCAGTCGGCATCGCCGACCACGCTGCGATCGCCTCTGAGTTACTGATCGTGGACATATGGACACACCTCTCCGACGACAGGTGGGCAGGGACAGCCATGTAACCTACCGCCCCGCCAGCCAGCTCTGCATGCGGTTTCACCACCGGGCTGACGACCACCGGACGCCGAATGCGCACGATCTTGATACGCAGGGTGTCGGGTAAAGGTGGGCCTGCCCCGTTTTGACGGACATCCGAGATCAGGAGCTTGTGCTCCGGAAGGATGTTCATCATGGAGTCCATGGGCAAGAAGAAGCCGCGGCCTCGTCGTTCGTTCACTGCTGAGTTCAAGGCCGAGATCGTCGAGTTGTGCCAGCGCGGCGACCGGTCGGTGGGTCAGGTCGCGAAGGACTTCGATCTGACCGAGACCGCGGTCCGGCAGTGGCTGAACCAGGCCGAGCGTGACGCCGGTACCGGTGACGGTGGGATGACCACGAGCGAGCGAGACGAGCTCAACCAGTTACGGCGGGAGGCTCGCCGGCTGCGTGAGGATGTCGAGATCCTCAAGCGGGCCACGGCTTTCTTCGCGAAGGAGACCCGGTGAACTGTTACCCGTTCATCGAGGCGGAGAAGGCGGGCAATCACAGCGTGAAGCGGGCGTGTGAGTTGCTGCAGGTCTCCCGTTCCGCCTACTACGCCGACCGCACCAGCGGCCCCTCGTTGCGCGAGCAGCGCGACGCCGAACTGACCGGCAAGATCGTCGAGATCCACGACGACTCCCGCTACACCTACGGCTCGCCGCGGGTGCACCGCGAGCTGAGGGCCCAAGGCGAGCGGTGTTCCCGCAAACGGGTCGTCCGGCTGATGCGGGCCGCCGACCGGTACGGGCGAACCCCACGAAGATGGAAGAAGACCACCATCGCCGACCCGGCCGCAGCCACCCGCCCGGACCTGATCGGCCGCGACTTCGACATCGACCCCGACCACCCCGGTCAGCTGGATCGCCGCTGGTGCGGTGACATCACCTACATCCACACCTGGCAAGGCTGGCTCTACCTGGCCACCGTCATCGACCTCGCCTCCCGCCGGGTCGTCGGCTGGGCCGTCGCTGACCATCTGCGCACCGACCTGGTCGCCGACGCGCTCACCGACGCCGTCAACCGGCGCCGGCCCGCGGCCGACGTGGTGTTCCACTCCGATAGGGGCTGTCAGTACACCTCGGCCCAGTTCGCCAACCTGGCAAGGGATCTGTGCGTGACACTGTCGGTCGGTCGCAAGGGTCAGTGCTGGGACAACGCCGTGGCCGAGTCCTTCTTCGCCACCGTGAAGACCGAGCTGATCCACCGCCGTGCTTGGCCGACCCGCAAGGCCGCCAGCAGCGCGCTCTTCGACTACATCGAGGGCTGGTACAACACCCGCCGGCGCCATTCCACCCTCGGCTATCTCAGCCCTACACAGTACGAATCCAGCCTCACGGTCACGGCCGAGCAGGTAGCCTGACCACCTCATATCGACCCTGTCCGTCGAAACGGGTCAAGCCCAAGGCCGATGAGTTGCATCTGATGCGTAACTCATCGCTCCCCTGTGACGGCTGCCCGGTGCGGGCCCTTAGTCCAGCCGTGCAGACAATCTGCTTGGCTGTCGAACAGCTCGGGCTACCGGTTGCAGTCTGCGTACTAGCGAAGCGCGTTCAGCTCGTCGAGGACGCGATGGCCGCGCTTGACCACGCCTGGAACGACATCGTGGCGCCCGTGACGGATGGGCCACTCGAGCTGAGTAAGGATCTGTGTCGCTGCGAGCACCGCCGCCCCCTCCCAGCCGACCAGGTCGAGGATTCTCGTCCACAGCCGCCTTCGGGCACCGTCCAGCCAATTCTGGAAGGTGTGCCACTGGAGGGTGGTGAGATCAGTCGCCCGCGTCCCGCTACCTGCGTTCCCGATATCCACGACCGCCACCACCGCTCCGTCACGGACCAGGACATTGTCGGGCTTGAAATCGGCATGGACCATGTCAGGTCCCTCTCGTGGTGGTGGGATGTCGGCACACACGAGCCGCAGGCGCTCGACCAAGGCCGACACCACGGAGGAATACCCCGAAAGCCCGGCGACAGCCCTCGACAAACTCGGAGCTAGGTCTTGACCGGATTCCCGACCGGTGGCCAGCCGCCAGGCGTACGACCAGTGGTCGTAGGGCTCGGAGGCTTGGCCGGCCTGGAGTTCGTTGATCTCCATCAGCTGCTCAACGAGGGACGGGGTCAGCTCTGCCACGGGAGCGGCGTCAATGAAGTCGATGAGGTGCCATACGTGAGTGGCTGTGGCTCCCACTCCGAGCCAGGCCGGGGTGGGATAGCCGCGCCTACGCATGTGCTCGACCACTCGCTGGGTTCGCAACGTCTCGTCCAGCTGGTGGGGCCGTGCCCGGGGCCATGCTTTGAGCACTGCATTTGCCCTTCCGGCCAACTGGACGCGCATGGCACCCACATCGAAGCCTCCGGGCAGGCGACTGAGAAGAGTGACCTCTGCCCCGACCACGCCGGCCACGTCGCGCAGGACCTCGGCTGGCAGCTCTTCGGGCTGAGCGCAACACATGCACAGCATCCTACGGCCGACGAATCGCCGCTGCTGGATGCCTTCACGCCGAGTGCGCCCAACCGATCGCCCGCATCACGCGTCGCGCCACTTGTGTCGGCGCGTCGAGCCCAGGGTCGACAAGAACACAGTCTCCATCTAGACCTCATCCAAGACCAAATCCAGTTCGCCACTACGCCGAAGGTGCCAGTCCCGAAGGGGTCCCGGCACGTGCCGTTCAGTCAGCCGCGCCCGGACGCGTTCCAAATCGGTCTTGAGCCGACACAGGTTCATCGGCATCGCGATGGCCGCCTCGTACCTGCGCGCGGCGGCGCGGCTCTCAACTACTCCAGAAACGACCACACGCATCGCCCCAGCAGCACGGTAGTTCTTCGCCATGGAGGCCAAGTTGGTCAGTTCGAGCTCCATGTTGAAGGGATCCTCGGCCGGGGCCGGCCATCCGCGCGCCAGCTCGTCCAGATCAATAACCGCATGCGGGATCCCCAGCTTCTGCAGCTGCTCACCGATCACCCGAGCGGTTGTCGTCTTGCCGACGCCAACGGTGCCAGTGATCAGAAGTCCTTTTACCGTCGCCGGTCCACCATGCATCGAACCAAACTAAGTCCCTCGGCGGCGCGACCTGGGTCTCTTGGGCGGCAACTCATTGGAGTGCAAATACTTGGGTTACCAGTTCTAGCCTGCGTATGGCATCAGATGAGTCAGCTACGTAGCCGCGGAACCATTACCCCGGGCGGGTCTTGCCCAGGCCGGCTGCCGGCGCGGCGAGCTGCCCGTCGGACCCGCCCGGCTCCCCCGCCCGGCTCCCTCGTCCGGCACGACCGTCCGGCACGACCGCCGGGACGACCTTGCTCTAGCCTGATTGGTCAGTCGTAAGTGCATCGCACGGAGTTGCTGTACCACCGACCGGCCGACAACAAACGGGAGCCTACATGCCGATAACCGCTATGCTCGACGTGCACTTTGCTGCCGACCACTTGGTCGACGGGCCAGCCATGTTCGCCGAGATCCTCAAGGAAACTCGGGATTTCGCAGGTTGCATGCGTGTCGACTTACTCGCAGACGTTGCCGACCCCGCGCATTACGTTGCCTATGAACTCTGGGAGTCGAACGAGCACGATCTCGCCTACCGTGCGTGGCGACAGGGCGAAGGAGCGACAAAGCTACGCGACGTCCTGGACCGTATTCCTGTTCTCACGAAGTTTGAGACTGCCGTGCAGTCATAGCCCCACCGCGGTCTGATCGAGCCTTCCGCGACTACTTCAGATCCCACCCCGACGCGAAGAAAAACGGGTTGACCGCGGACCGGTCCGACCGTTCGAATGGCTCGTGAGTCCCCGCAAGTTGCACGCCGACCAGGCCGACATCGATACGCCGCTGGTCCGCGAGCTGGTGGCCGCTCAGTTCCCGCAGTGGGCAGCCTTGCCGCTGGAGCCGGTCGACTCCGGTGGATTGGTGAACGCGATTTACCGCCTCGGTTGCGACCTGTCCGTACGGCTGCCGTTCCGGCCCTCGATCACCGACGAAGTCCGACGGGAGCAGGCGAAACTCGCGGCACTCACGCCGTTCCTGTCTGTGGCCATCCCTTCTGTCGAGGCGATCGGCTCACCCACCGACGCGTTCCCGGGCGAGTGGTCCGTCCACCGTTGGCTCGCCGGTACGCACCCCTCCCCCGACGCGCTCGTCGACCCACGCCGGCTGGCCACGGACCTCGCGGCGTTCGTCGACGAGTTCCGGCGGATCGACCTGTCAGACCGGCCGCCGGCGTATCCGGGCGAGCGCCGTACGCGCGCTCCGATGGTCTCGATGGACTCCTCGACGCGGAAAGCGATCGGCGAGCTGGACGGCCTGATCGACACTCGCGCAGCGCTGGCGTCCTGGGAGGAGTCGCTCGCCGCGCCATACGACGGGCGCGAGGTGTGGGTGCATTCGGACCTGACGCCGGGCAACCTGCTCGTGTCGGCGGAGGGCCGGCTGACCGCGGTGCTCGACTTCGAGACATGCGGTGTCGGCGATCCGGCGTGCGACCTGTTTCCCGTGTGGTACCTGCTGCCCGCGAACGTCCGCGACGAGTTCCGTGCGGCGCTGGACGTGGACGACGCGACGTGGCTCCGGGGACGCGGGCGTGTGCTGTCCCAGGCCCTGATCGTGTGGTCGTACCGAAAGGACACCAACCCGGCGGTGGCGAACTACACGCGGCACGTCATCGGTGAGTTGCTCGGAGCTCCTCGATGATGCTCTCCGAGCGCCATCGCGACCGAACACGCACGCGGTCAATACGCAGAGTCTCCGGTAGTACGAGACCTCGCAGCGCCGGGTGCGATCACGGCTTGGTTAGGCTGGCGGTGTGAGCCTCGACATTCCCGAGCAGGTCCGGAAGACGGTCGTGGCCGACGGGAACGAATCCTGGCTGGACGAGCTGCCGGGCGTGGTCGACTCGCTGGCCCGGGAGTGGTCTCTGGTCATCGGTCGCAGCTTCGCGGGCGGTCACGCTGCTCTGGCCGTCGAGGTGACGCTGGTTGACGGAACTCCGGCCGTCCTCAAGGTCGGCGTACCAGGTCGGGACGTCGCGCAGGAGGCCATGGCGTTGCGCCTGGCGAACGGAGCAGGATGCGCCAAGCTGTTGCGCGAAGACCTGGGTCGACAAGCCCTTCTGCTGGAGCGCCTTGGGGCTCCGATGTACGACCTCGTGGCCGACCCTGCAAGCCGCCACGACTTGCTGTGCGAAGTGGCCGTTCGCCTGTGGCGGCCGATCGGTCCCGACATCGACCTTCCAACCGGGGCGAAGTTGGCTGAGCAGTACGCCGATCGGCTGCCGAGGCTATGGGAGCAGGCGGGGCGACCGTGTTCGCCGGCCACCGTGGCGGACGCGCTGAATTGCATGGATCGTCGGCGCCTTGCCCACGACGATCGGTCCGCGGTTCTGGTCCACGGTGACATCCACGAGATGAACGCCCTGCAGGCGAGTGACGGCAGCTACAAGCTCATCGATCCAGCCGGACTGCGGGCCGAACCGGCGTGCGATCTCGGCACTATCGTGCGGTGCAACCCGGACCTCGGCGATGACCTGTGGGCGCGGACTGAGCAGCTGGCCTCTCGCACGGGCGTGGATGCCACCGCCATCTGGGAATGGGGAACTATCCACCGAGTCGTCAGCGGCGTCTACGCCTGCAGTATTGGCTTTCAGCCCTTTGGCGATCTGCTGCTGGCCGAAGCGGATCGCCTCACGGCGTAGTCACCGGATCGTGCTGCAGTCCCCCGCCTACCGGCCGGGATGGGGCCGGAGCTTGAAGATCAGGATGCCGAGGTACTTGTTCATCCACGCCTGCTTGTGCGGGTAGCGGCGTCGGGCGTCCTCGGATAGTTGGGGCTCGATCGCGGTCTCGATCCACAGCCCTGCCGCACTGAACACGTTGATCAGGTCAGAGACGGTGTACGTACGCTTCGTGAGGGTGATCTGGTCGTTCCAGCCGCTGACGTAGGAGAACGGGGCGGTGGAGAAATACTCTTCACCCAAGGAGGAACCATTCTGTTCGGCCCGTTCGACGGCGTATCGGATCGGTTGCGTCCTGGTCAACAGGATGAATCCGTCGTCGGTCAGCATCGTCCGCGCTGCCTGCAGGGTGCGGACCGGATCTTTCGCGTAGCCGAAGGACTGCAGGAACAAGATCCGGTCGAACCGGCGACCGTCAAGCCCGGGCACAGAATCCAGCTCAGAGAGATTGCCCCGGATGAACTCCAAGCCAGGCGGCGGGGCGCTGAGGAAGTTGCCACTGACATCGACACCTACCGAGGCAGCCGCACCGTCTCGAACCAGCTCAGCGAGCTTCCCGCCGTTGCCGCAACCGACATCGAGCACCGACCGTCCGGTGACCTCACCCAGAAGTTCTCGCTGCGCAGGCCACTCGACAAGCCGATCCAGCGAATCCTCTCTGGCTCGGGCCCGCTCGTAGTCCGGAGCAAGTTCCAGCCACGCCTGGCTCGGATCCCCAGGAGTGTCGGTCTGAGGATCCGCCCGTGAGTCGTCTGACATCGCCACGAGACAGACCATAGTCGCCGCCGCGAGGTACGCCGGTGAAGGCATCGATCGCCCACCCACCATGGGATGGGTGAACCCGTTGATGGACAGCGCGACCCCAGCCTGGTCCAACGGGTCCCACCGGCCGTAGAGATGCGCCCAGTACTCGGTCGCCGCAGCCTCGTCCGATGTTCGCGGCAACGGTTCGGGTTTCGCCGTACTTGCAGCCGGCGGCACGCGTGGTTGACTCATGGCGCTGCCTTGCTCGCACCGCACTCTCGCCGGCAACGGCGTTCCAGCTGCGCCGATCGGCGGTCACCGTGCTGGTCACGTACTCCTCACCGAACCACACGGCCCTCGTCCGGTGCCTGTGGCAACTACCTGCCCCTGCACCCCCATTGAAGCTGGCGCTCCCCCGAGCCTGCTCGAAGTCGGTTGTCAGGTTGTGGTAAGCGTGGCGACGATGGCGGTGAAGGCGTCGCGGGCTGGGTCGTGGATGTTTTTCAGGGCGGCGAGCGCGCAGGCGGACGGGGGCAGGTCGCGGAGTGGGATTGTGAGTACGTCGGGGTGGTGGAAGTGGTCCGCGAACGGCGCGACCGTGGGGTGTACGAGGCGGCCTCGGGCCAGGAGGTACAGGAGTTCGGCGTTGTCCTCGACTGCAGCGTCGACGAATCGGAGCTGGCGGCCGGACGGTGTTCGGGAGGGGCACGTCGCCTCGGCTGCCTCTGGCGTGAGTCCGTAGGGTCGCCTCACGTCGTGATCTGCGAGGTCCTCGACGGACAGCTCGGCGCGGTCGGCGAGTGGATGGGTGCGGCCTAGCATCACGACGCGCTGGTCCGCGGCGCTGAGCACCGGGCCGACGACGATGTCGGGCTGGTCGAGTGGAAGCCGTGTTACGACGAGGTCGACCTCGCGACGGCGTAAAGGACCGAGACGGTCGTTGAACGGCGTGGTACTCAGCTGCACCGTGGCGCCGACGTACAGGGTCTCGAACTGCTCGATGGCGCGGCTCAGGACGTCCACACCCGAGGCGGCGTTCAGCAGCCCGACACGCACGACCCCCGGCCCGGCGCCTCGAAAGGTCGCCGTACGCAGCACGCGCTCGAGGCCTGCAACCGCGGGACTCAGCTCGGCCTGCAGTGCGGACCCGGCCTCGGTCAGTTCGACGACACGGCTGGTACGGCGGAAGAGCTCCTGACCGCCCAGCTTCCGCTCAAGAGCTCGTACTGTCTGGCTGACTCGCGAAGTCGTGAGGCCAAGGCGCCCTGCGGTGCGCCCGAAGTGGAGCTCCTCGGCGAGCACCAGGAACACGCGCAGTTCACGCAACTCGACGTCCGGCATCGTTGAGCGATGCTACACGTTCCGTGCTGCAGATCGGCGTTGATAGCAGCCCTCCACGCTGCGAGGGTCAAGTCATGGACCTCAACGGCGTGATCACGGTGGGCGTGCTGACACCTCACGCAACACCTGGTCCAGACGTCGAGCTACCGGACATGGCGCCGGGCCGGGTCCGCGTCAAGCTCTCCAGGACCTCGAACGAGGTGCCCCGTAGGCGAGGCCCCGACGATGCACGACCTACCACGGTGCCGACCTCAGCCGACGGCGTGCGCGCACAGGCGAGGCCGACCTTCGACAAGGCGGTTTCGGCGCTGATGCCTGCAGCAGAAGTACTCGCCCTCGACAGGGCGGCGTCAGCGCTGATGCCCACGGCGGACATGCTCGCTCTCGACGAGGCGGCGGCGGTGGTGATGCCTGCGGCCGACGTACTCGCGGTCGCGTCGACGGGCTGCGGGTATGTGCTTGGGTACGACGAGGAGTCCGCGCTCGTGAAGGGACTCCGGGACCGGTGGGGCGTGCCGGCGTATGCCACGTCCCTGTCGGCCGTTTCGGCGTTGCGGTCGCGGGACATCAACCGCGTCAGCCTGGTTCATCCGCCGTGGTTCGGGCACGCGCTCAACGACCTCGGCGCCGAGTACTTCCGCGGCCAGGGCTTCGAGGTCGTGGACGCTCGGCTGGCCGACCTTCCCGACGACCCGAGCCGAGTCCAGCCGGAGATGGTCGTCGAGTGGGTCGCACAACACCTCTCCCCCGGCGCCGAAGCAATCTTCATCGGCGGGAACGGCTTGCGCGCCGCTCGCGCCATTCTGCCTTTGGAGCGCCGCACCGGACGCCTCGTTCTGGAGGCCAATCAGGTCCTGCTGTGGTCAATTCTCCGGAATGTCCGAGCACCGGTCCAAGGGTTCGGAATGCTGTTCGACTGACCGGAACAAACAAAGGAGAAATACCATGCGAGACGTCATTCTGTACATGTCGATGTCACTGGACGGTTTCGTCGGCAGCGACCGCGGACACCCCGGAATGTCGATCCCCGAAGGCGACGAACTCAAGCGGTGGAAGCTCGACCGCATCAGCACGGCAGGCGCCCATCTCATGGGGCGTACGACGTACCAGGAGATGGCGTCGTTCTGGCCGCACTCGGACGACGACTACGCGGCCCCGATGAACGACATCCCGAAGATCGTGTTCTCCAAGACCCTCACCGACGCCGAGGCCAGCTGGCCGATCACCCGGGTTGCGCGTGGCGACCTCGCGACCGAGATCGCCGCGCTCAAGTCCGAGCCTGGCCCGGACGTGATCGTGTGGGGTGGCCGGCGGCTGGCCGGCGCTCTGGCCGCGGCGGACCTCATCGACGAGTACCGCCTCCTGATCCAGCCGCTGGCGCTGGGCACCGGACAGTCGTTGTTCGACCAACTACCGGACCCCAGGCACCTGAACCTCGTCGAGGCGGTGCCGTTCCCCAGCGGCGTCGTCGTACACATCTACCGCTCCACGGATTAGCCGAGGTCCAGATGCATCGTCGAGGTCTGCTCGCCGTCGACGGCCGGCCAGTGCGGTCGGCGATAGTCGGCTTCGTAGTCGAAGTTCAACGCCGGCTCGGCGACGCCCTCGGGCGGGCAGACCAGCGCATAGCCGGCCTCCGCCGGTTCACCCGGACGCGGGCCTTCTTCCCGCATGTACGGCCAGTTCAGCAGCCGCGAGTAGAACCGCGCCAACTCACGCGGATGGGCTGCCATGATCGTCACCGCCCCGAGCCGGATCCGCGGCGGCTCGCCCATCACAGGTGACCGGCCAGGTCTGCACAGCACTGCGACATTTCCACTGCTCCCTCAATTCCCGCGCGAACTGCTGCTGACTGCATCTTTCGAGGGTAGGTGAGTGCGGGAGGTCCCCCGGGGAAGTCCGCGGATCCCGGCGCTGCTCCGGCACCACTTCAGCACGGCGAGTTGGGGAGGATTTCCCGCCCGATTCGGCACAACATCCTCCCCAACCCGGACCTACGTCCGGCCGCGAGCTACGCCGTCCACCCACACGGTGGGGTGTGCAGCGGCGAGCTGGTCTACCGCTGCCGCGCCACCCTCGACGCCGTCACCAACGCACGAGAATCGACCACACCCACCACAACCACGCCACACCGACCGCCGACGACCAGCTGATCCCCCATACCTGCAACGAAATCCGCCACGTCACCGCGTCCGACTCTGCAACTGCCGACGCCGAAAGGGTCACGATCTACGGCTGTAGTACTAGGGGGCTGAAGATCGCTTCAGCACGGAGCGGATGGGGGTTCGGAGCAGGACCAGGAGTAGGCAGACGTAGAAGCCTCCGGCGACGAGTCCGCCGGTGGCGAGGGCCAAGTAGAAGGACCTGTCCCCCGACTGCAGTTTTGTTTGCCAGATCAGAAGGGTACGGCGAGCAGCGCCGGCGTGAGCGTGACCGCGGGCAGGACGCGGCCGGGATTCTCCCCCGCGGCCAGGCGGTCGATGACGCCGAGGCGGACGAGGGTCGAGCCGGTGCCAACCACGAGATCGCCGCCGAGCTGTTCATCTCGCTCAGCATCGTCAAGGGACACGTCGCCGGCCTCCGGACGAAGCTCGAGGCCCTGAACCGTGCCGAGGTCGCCGTCTGGGTCTGGTAGTCCGGACTGGCCTGGCACCACCCCTTTGTGAATCCGATC
Organism: Kribbella aluminosa; assembly: GCF_017876295.1. Lineage (NCBI taxonomy): Bacteria > Bacillati > Actinomycetota > Actinomycetes > Propionibacteriales > Kribbellaceae > Kribbella > Kribbella aluminosa. The sequence continues at coordinate 4,051,069 of NZ_JAGINT010000001.1, forward strand.
ACGAGCTGCGAGGATCTGCGGCATGACCAGCGCGGGGCGTCTTCGTGGATGGCTGGACGGTACGCGCGACACCTGGAGTCCGCCGCGTGAGAGGGACCTGGCGAGCCCGTACCGGTTCCTCTTCTGGCTCACGCGAGAGCAGGCGCGGCGGGTCGGTTGGGGCGCCGCGTTGGGCACCTGCTGGATGGTCGGCCTGACCGTACCGCCGTGGGTCTTGTCCAAGGCCGTCGACGAAGGACTTGCCGCCCGCGACACGAGCGCCCTGGTCAAGTGGGTCCTGCTGCTGCTCGGTGTCAGCGTCCTGAACGCGCTCCTCGGGATCGCACGGCACCGCACGATGACCAAGATCCGCATGGACGCCTCGTTCCGCTCCGTCCGTGCGACCGTCTGGCACACGTCCCGCCTCGGCGCGTCCCTCCAGCGGCGGATGACCGCCGGCGAGGTGGTGACGGTCGGGATCAGCGACGTGTACACGGTCGCCCAGGCGCTGACGGTCACCGGCCCCGGCGTCGGCGCGGTCATCGCGTACGCCGTGGTCGCGGCCGTGCTGTTCACGATCTCCCCGCTCCTGGCGGCCGTCGTACTCGCGGGAGTACCGCTGCTCGCGGTCGCGGTCGGCCCGTTCCTGCAGCGCATCGAACGCACCGGCGGCACGTACCGGGTACACCAGGGCCACCTCACGACGCGCCTCGTCGACATACTTGCCGGGCTGCGCGTGCTCAACGGTCTGGGCGGGAAGGCGTTCGTCGCGGAGCGGTACGGACAGGAGTCGCAGCAGCTGATCGGCCACGGCTACCGGATCGCCGGTCCCGCGAGCTGGGTCGGCGCGTTGTCCACAGGATTGCCGGCGTTGTTCCTCGCCGCCGTCGTGTGGTTGTCGGCGCGGATGGCCGCGACCGGCGCCATCACGATCGGCGATGTGGTCGCCGTCTACGGGTACGTCGCCGTACTCGTCGTCCCAGTCTCCGCCTTCATCGAGGGCGGTGGGGACATCGCCCGCGCCCGGGTGGCGGGCCGGCGCATCATCGACCTGCTCAACCTGCCGGTCGCCCGCGACAACGACGGCGCCGTACCGCAAGGCCCGCTGGCCGATCCGACGTCTGGAGTTGTGGTCCGCCCCGGCGTGCTCACCGCCCTGGTCGCCGCCCAGCCGGCAGATGCCACCGCGGTTGTCGAACGCCTCGGACAGGTAGACGCTGGTGCCGGCGGCGTCGGGGTGACCTGGGCGGGGATGCCGATCGACAGCATCGGCCGTACCGAGTTCCGGCGCCGGTTGGTTGTCGCGGACAACGATGCCGAGGTGTTCGCGGGCACGGTGCGCGAGGTCGTCGCGGGACGCGTGGATCCCGCTGACGACCGGATCCGTACGGCGCTCCGCGTCGCGGTCGCCGAGGACGTCGTCGAGGCGCTCCCCGGCGGGCTCGACGCCCCGATCGCGGCCGGCGGCACCGACCTGTCCGGCGGTCAACGACAGCGCATCCGGCTCGCCCGCGCGGTCTACTCGGCACCCGACGTACTGCTCGCCGTCGAGCCGACCTCGGCGCTCGATGCGAACACCGAGGCGGCCGTCGTCGACCGGATCCGCGCGGCCAGGCGAAACACGACGACGGTGATCACCACGACGTCGCCGCTGGTACTCGATCGCGCCGACGAGGTCATCCTCCTGGTCGACGGCAAGTTGTCCGCGGCCGGCACGCACGCGGACCTGCTGCGCAGCAACCCGTACTATCGCGACCTCGTAGCGAGGACCGCCGATGAGTAGCCAGCTGCCGGTCGCCGGCCCCGCCGAGGTCCGGGCCGCCGCGATCCGGGACCTGAGCGCCGACCGCCGCGCTGTCGTCGCGGTCGTAATCGTCAACGGGCTTGCGTCAGCGGCAGGTCTGGCGGCTCCGTGGTTGCTCGGCCGCATCATCGACACGATCCGCGCCGGCGGCGGGGACGTGCTCGGCGCGGTGGACCGGCTTGCCTTCGGGGCGCTGGTCTTCACCGTCGTACAGACCGTGCTGGCGTGGTGGGCGCTGAAGATCGGCTACCGGTTCGGCGAGCGTACGGCGGCCCGTGTTCGGGAGCGCTTCCTGAGCCGGACGCTCGCATTGCCGCCCCGCGCGGCGGACCATCTTCCGGCCGGAGACCTGATTGCCCGTGGCAGCACCGACGCCTCGCTGGTCGCATCCACGCTGCGATCGGCCGTGCCGGAAGTACTCGTGGCCCTCATGCACGCGCTCTTCCTGATCGTCGCCGTACTCGTCCTGGATTTCCGGCTCGGGCTGTGCGGGCTGGTCTGTCTGCTCGGCGTCGGCGCGGCGGTGCGCTGGTACCTGCGCCGCGCGCGACCGGTGTACCTCGCCGTGGCGGCCACCGGTGCGGATCTGGCCGACGCCGTCGTCAGTACGGCGAAGGGCGCCCGTACGGTCGAACTCCTCGGGCTGGAACGCCGCCGGGTCGAGGTCACCGAGTCCGCCGTCATGCGCGCCCGGACCGCGCGCCTCGACGCGTTGTGGCTGCGGACGGTGCTGTTCCCGTGGGTCGATGTCTCGCTGGCGCTGCCGGTGGTCGGCGTACTGCTGGTCGGTGGCGCGTTGTACGCCGGCGACCTGGTCAGCCTCGGGGTCGTGGTGACCGCGACGGTGTACCTGCGCCAGCTCGTCGGCCCACTCGACACCCTGATGCTCTGGATCGAACAACTGCAGGGCGCCGGAGCGTCGTACGCACGGGTCGAAGGACTCGCGGACATCCCCGAGCCGCAACCGACCGTGCCGGCGCAGAACCTCGGCGACCGCATCCAGGTCCGCGACGCACACTTCAGCTACACCGGCGCGCGCGACGTCCTCCGCGGCATCGACCTGCTCGTGCAGCCCGGTGAACGGCTGGCGATCGTCGGTACGTCGGGAGCCGGGAAGTCGACTCTCGCCCGCCTGCTCGCCGGTCTCGACCGGCCGCGGACCGGGTCGGTGACGATCGGCGGTACGCCGGTCGCGGAGCTGCCGCCCGAGCAGCTGCGGGAGCACGTCGTACTGATCACGCAGGACCATCATGTCTTCCACGACTCGGTCCGCGACAACCTGCTGATCGCGAAACCCGACGCCACCGACAAGGAGCTGTACGCCGCCCTCGAAGCCGTCGGCCGGCGGGGCGACCTGGACACCGAGGTCGGCACGGACCTCGACGACGCGGGCGCGCAGCAGCTCTCGCTGGCCCGGGTCGTGCTCGCCGATCCGCACACGGTGATCCTGGACGAGGCGACCGCGCTCCTGGACCCGAAGACGGCGCGCCGGACGGAACAGTCGCTGGCCGGCGTGCTGCGCGGCCGGACCGTGATCGCGATCGCGCACCGCCTGCAGACCGCGCACGACGCGGATCGGATCGCGGTCATGGAGGCGGGCGAGCTGGTCGAGCTCGGGACCCACGGCGAGCTGGTCAGCGCGGGAGGCGTCTACGGGCAGCTCTGGCGAGCCTGGCACGGAGACCCCGCCGCGCGGTAGAAGGGAACTGTGGATCTCTTGGCGATCGCGCAGCTGCCCGGCCTGCTGGAGGAGCACCGACTGCCAGGGATGGCGGTCGGTGTCTGTACGGCGGACTCGGTGCTGTGGTCGGGTGGATTCGGTGTCACGCGGGCCGGTGGTGCGGTTCCGGTGGGCACCGGGACCATGTTCAGCGTCCAGTCGTGTTCGAAGATGTACACGGCGACGGCGGTGCTGCACGCCGTACAGGAAGGGCTCGTCGAGCTGGATGTGCCGATCGTCCGCTATCTGCCGGAGTTCCGGGTGCGGAGTTCGTTCGAGGAGCATCCGGAGCGGCGGATCACGCTGCGGCAGCTGCTCAGTCATACCGCGGGATTCACGCACGAGGCGCCGGTCGGATCGAACTACCTGGTCGGGCGGGCGTCGTTCGAGGCGCATTGCCGGAGCATTTCCGGGACCTGGTTGCGGTTTCCGGTCGGGCACCATTTCGAGTATTCGAACCTCGGGATCGATCTGGCCGGGTACGTGTTGCAGCGGTGCAGTGGAATGCCGTTCCACGAGTTCGTACGGCGATCGTTGTTCGTACCGCTGGGGCTGGATCGGACGTCGTTCGATGCGCGGGTGATCGCGCGCGACGCCGACCGGGCGATCGGGCATTCGACGGGGTACTCGCGGTTGCCGGTCCGGGTGCCGGTGGTTGCCGCGGGCGGGCTGTACACGTCCGTCGCCGATGCGTGCCGGTTCGTGCAATTCCATCTTGCGAATGGTGAATCGCTTGCTGAGCTGTATCGCGGGCGGGGCTACGGGTTAGGTGTCGCGCTCACCAAGGCGAACGGTATTCCGGTGCGCGGGCACGGCGGCGGCGGTTTCGGGTTTCTGTCGGACATGTATTGGGCTCCGGAGGCGGGAATCGGCGTCGTCGTCCTCACCAATTCCACGGCTCATCCGCTGCAATGGAAGCTTGCCAGCGACATCTTCCGGGAGCTGGTCGGCGAGAGACCTCCCGCACCCGCTCCGACCCGATCGGTCGCTCCGGCGGACTCGCTGGCGGGTAGGTACGACCAGCTGCGAGTCGTCGTCGAAGACGGGCAGGGCTTCCTGGTGGAGGGCGAATCGCGGAAGCCTGTGCAGTTCGTCGGACCGCACGAGTTCCGGGTTGGCGAGGAGCTGTACCGGTTCCACGAGGGACCTCCGGCGTACCTCGAGTCGGTCGAGGACGGCAGGGTCAAGTACCGCAACGACGTACCCGAGCCGGCGCCGGCCGCGGCGGACGGGCCGTGGAACCGGGACTACGCGATCCACGTCTCCGGGGTCCGCGACGGGACGGTGCGGTTGCGGAAGGAGAACGGCGTACACCTGTTCGACCACTGGGGCGGCGGCACGTATCGGCTGCGCGAGTACCGGCCCGGGCTCTACCTCTCCTCCAACGGGGAGATGCTCGACCTGACCCGGGTGCCGCCGACGTACGCGAATGTCCGGCTGCACGGATTGTCGGATCCGGGTGCTTAGGTTCGTTGAGTGGGTGTGGCCCAGCGAATGGAGACGGTGATGTTTTCGGCGAAGCGGTTGATGCGATTGCGGACGGTCCTCGAGCAACGGGTCGAGTCCGGCGCCGTGCCGGGCGTCCTGGCGGTGCTCGCGCGCCGTGGCGAGGTGCACGTCGAGGCCGTCGGCAGCCTCGCCTTCGACGGTGGCAGTACGGCGATGGCGACCGACACGATCGTCCGGATGGCGTCGATGTCGAAGCCGATCGTGGCGGCGTGCGCGATGACGCTGATCGAGGACTGCACACTGCGCCTCGACGATCCGGTCGACGACCTCGTCCCGGAGCTGGCGAGCATGAGGGTGCTGGCCGATCCCGCGGGACCGGTGGAGGACACCGTCGCGGCGGCCCGCCCGATCACGGTGCGGGACGTACTGGCGTTCACGCTCGGGACCGGCATGGTTCCGGCGGAGACGCCGATCTCGGACGCGCTGGACACGGTCCGCGGCAGGGACCTCGACGAATGGGTCGCGCGGCTCGGAAAGGTGCCGCTGGTCCATCAGCCCGGTGAGCGGTGGATGTACGAGACGGGCTCCGACGTGACCGGCGTACTGATCCAGCGGGCCACCGGGAAGTCCTTCGGTACGGCGCTGCGTGAGCGGATCCTCGAGCCGCTCGGGATGAAGGACACCGGGTTCAGCGTCGAGGCGCGGAACTTCGACCGGTTCGCGACGGCGTACGAGCAGGAGGACGGACCGGATGGGGCGGTCGTCGAGGACGTGCCGGAGACCGGGCGGTGGAGTGCGCCGCCGGTGCTCGAGGACGGTGGCGGCGGGCTGGTCTCGACCGCCGAGGACTACCTCGCGTTCGCGTCGGCGATGCTTGCGGGCGGCAGGTATCAGGGCACGCAGGTGCTGTCCCGGGCGGCGGTGACGCTGATGACGAGCGATCAGCTGACGCCGGAGCAGCGGGCGGTGTCCGGGTTCTGGCCGGGGTACTTCGCGACCACGAGCTGGGGATTCGGGACCGGGATCGTCACCGACCGGACGCGGCTCGGCCCGTCGGCCGGGAGCTACGGGTGGACGGGGTTCTACGGCACGGCCTGGTACAACGATCCGGCCGAGGAGCTGACCGGGATCCTGATCCAGCAGCGCGCTCACGCCGGCGACGCCCGGCTCGCGTTCGCGCGGGACTTCTGGACCACTGTGTACCAATCGCTCACCTAAGGAACGGCAAAACCTGACCTGTCCTGCCGGGTCTCCCCGCTCTTCGGTCGTATCGTCCGAAGAAGGTGCCGGTTCACACCGAGCCGGAGATTCACGAACGGGGAACCAGATCCATGCGCAGGTCCGTACTGACTACCGTCCCGCTGCTGCTCATCGCGCTTTTGCTCGGTGGCTGCGGCGGCAAGACGAACAACAACAGCTCTGCCGGGACCACGCCGTCCACCGGCACTAGCGCGAGCCAGCCGACCGCGGGAAGTACCGCGCCCACGACCGCGGCCGCTGACACCTGTCCGGCGAGCAACACCAAGTCGTTCGCGAAGACGAAGTTCGTCGCGCACGTCGGGCTCGCGGCGGGCAGCTTCCACCGGTGGATCTGGAAGCCGTACAAGGCCGGGACGTTCTCGAAGGGCGCGCACGGCCGGCTCAAGGCGACCATCAAGGCCGGCCTGACCGCGGCGTTCATCGCCCACGAGGTCAAGGTCGCCAGCGACGACGTGAGCGCGAGTCCCGCACTCTGCAAGGTCCTGAAGAAGCCGCTGGTCGCCCTGGGCAACCAGTTGAGCGACCTGAAGAGCAAGATCACCGGCGGCGACCTCTCCTCCCTGGACGGCGTCAACACCGCGATCGCCGGCGTCACGACGCTCAGCGACAAGAACGGTGCCCAGATCACCGAAACCTCGCAGAACTAACCCGCACTCCCCATCGACGACCGGCCCGGCGGATATCTTCGCCGGGCCGGTCGTCACTTTTGTTCGCAAGAGTGTCGGACCGGGGTGGTTCGGTTCGTTGGGTGGGTGTACGCAGTCTTGGGAAGGGAGAAGCGCATGCAGTACCTGATTTCGGTGATCGATCATCGGACCGCGTCGGCGACCGACGACGAGATGGCGGCGATCGGCACGTTCAACGAGCAACTGGTCGCGGACGGGCACTGGGTGTTCGCCGGTGGGCTGAGCGCGCCGAGCGACGCCACGGTGATCGACGGGCGGGGTGACGGGCCGCCGATCTTCACCGACGGCCCGTTCCTGGAGTCGAAGGAGTACCTGGCCGGGTTCTGGGTCTTCGAGGCGCCGGATCTGGACGTCGCGCTGAAGCTGGCCGGTGCCGCGTCGAAGGCGTGCAACCGGCGGCTCGAGGTGCGGCCGTTCCTGTGAGCGACGTCGAGGAGGTGGTCACCCGGGCGCATCGCGAGGAGTGGGCGCGGGTGGTCGCCTCGCTCGCGAAGCGGTTCGGGGATCTGGACATCGCGGAGGAGTCGGCCGCCGAGGCGTTCGCGACCGCGGTCGAGCGCTGGCCGCTGGACGGCGTACCGCCGAACCCCGGCGCCTGGCTGACCACCACCGCGAACCGCAAGGCGATCGACCGGATCCGCCGCGAGAACAAGCGGGACGACAAACAGAAGGAGGCTCAGATGTCGTACGACGGTCCGCCGGAGCCTCTCGGGGTGATCGACGACGAGCGGCTACGGCTGATCTTCACATGCTGCCATCCGGCGCTGGCGATGGAGACCCGGGTCGCCTTGACGCTGCGGATGGTCGGCGGGCTGACCGTGCCGGAGATCGCCCGCGCGTTCTTCGTCCAGGAGACCGCGATGGGCCAGCGGATCACCCGCGCGAAGGCGAAGATCAAAGCGGCCCGGATCCCCTATCGGGTGCCGGCCGCGGAGGACCTCCCGAGCCGGGTGTCCGGCGTACTCGCGGTGCTGTTCCTGGTCTTCAACGAGGGCTATCTGGCGACCGGGCCGGATACCGATCCGGTGCGCGGCGAGCTGACCGTCGAGGCGATCCGCCTGACCCGGCTGATCCGCGCGCTGCTCCCGGCCGACGGTGAGGTCGCCGGGCTGCTCGCGTTGATGCTGCTCACCGAGGCGCGCCGTACCGCGCGCGTCTCGCAGACCGGTGAGCTGGTCGCGCTCGACGAGCAGGACCGCGGCGCCTGGGACACGGCGATGATTGCCGAAGGCCACCACTTGGTGCGGGAGCGGCTCGCGACCCGGATCGCGCCCGGCCGGTACCAGATCCTGGCGGCGATCAACGCAGTACACACGTCCGCTCGCGACCTGCGGGACACCGACTGGTCGCAGGTTGTCGCACTCTACTACCAGCTCGCGCGCGTCGACCCGTCGCCGATCGTCGCGCTGAACCGGGCGATCGCGGTCGCCGAGCTAGACGGCCCCGAGGTCGCGCTGGCGATCGTCGACGGGCTCACCGACACGCTGTCCGGCTATCACCCGTACCACGCGACCCGCGCAGACCTGCTCCGCCGGCTGGGCCGGAGCCGGGAGTCGCGGGCGGCGTACGACGCGGCCATCGAGCTGTCCGGGAACACCGCCGAGATCGCCTACCTGACCCGGCGGCGCGATCAGCTCGGCTGAGGGTGGCGCCGCTGGCTCTCGCCGAGGTCTCGAGACGGCGTTCTGGGCGTGGATCTCGCAGTACGAGTCGGACTGGTCGAACACCTTGACCAAGCTGCGCGAGGTGGCTACCTCCGACCGAAACGCGCCAGACAATGCCAGACGTACTTGATCGTCTGGGGCGGATGTTTGCGGGCTGCGTCGCCGAGGAGGTACGGCGTCAGCTCCAGGCCGAGTTCCTGCGCAAGCGCGACGATGTCGGGACCGCGGTACGCCGGGTCGAAAGTGGCCGGCGTACCGCGGAAGCCGGGGTGGTATTCGATCGGGCAGCCGAGTTCGCGGGCGGCCGATTCGACCGGGGTGCCGATGAAGGACGGGTCGAGGACCAGCGCGTCGACGTCGGTGGCGAATTCGACGGGGCCGTGGATGTGCGCCTCGACGTAATCGTCCAGGTCGTCGGAGCCGGTGGCATCCGCCAATTCACAGAGCTGCGGCAGCGAATGCCGGTCGCCGTAGTCCTCGGGCTCGAGGGCGGAATCCGGAAAGCAGAAGGTCGCCCGTTCGGCCACTTCCGATTTCAGCCGCAAGTACGACGACCCGAACCGGATCGCCCCGCCGTACACGTCCTCCCGCCGATTCCACACGCCGTACACCGGCCGAGCAGTCCCCGGCTGACCGTCGTACCGCCCGCCGAACAACCGACTCTCCCACCGCCACCGGTCCCCACCCGGAAACGCGGTCCGCCCACCATTAGAAATCCCCGTAGCGAACTGCGACCTGTAAACCCCGTCCCCCACCATCGACTCGATCACCATCCCCGAACCATGCGGCCAATTCGGCTGAAACTGCACACTGAGCATCAGAAGTGCATTGTCAGACGTTGATGTTGAAGCCGGGGTTCAGGTCGGAGGCGGCTTGGCCGGCGCGGATTCCCCAGTTGGTGGTGGGGAGGTCGCGGACCAGGATCGTGACGTGGTCGGGTGGGATGCCGAATGCCTTCAGGTTGGTGACGATGTCGGTGTAGAGGGCGCGCTTGGCGTCGACGGAGCGGCCGGCGAAGCAGTCGATGCTGACGAGGGTGAAGTACTCGGGCTGGGTCAGCCGCGGCGAGCAGGCGAGGCGGTGGGGCGCGTGCACCACGAGCCGCACGTCCTTGTCCTGCGGCGGGATCCGGAACGCGGTGATCAGCGCCTGGTGGACCGCGTCGATCAACCCCGCCTCGTCCGCCTCGGCGTACTCTCGGCGAACCTCGATCAGTGCACTCGGCATGCCAGCCTCTCCGCAGTCGGTCCCCAGACCTCATCACGAACCACCCTCCCGCGGCGACCGAATATGTCGGTGCCGCCGGACACACTCGTTCCTCATGAAGATCCCACGCGGCGCCGCCGTCGTCCTGCGGTCCGGAAAGATCCTGGTCATCAAGCGCTACCTCCAGCAGGAGTCGGCCGCGGACTGCGCGATGTGTGAGTACACCGACACACCAGGACCGGAGTGCAGCGGCCATCGGTACGCCGTACTGCCCGGCGGACATGTCGAGCCGGGCGAGTCGGCCGCCGCCGCGGCGCTGCGGGAGCTGACCGAGGAAACGACCCTCACCGGTGCCATCGACCACCTCCTGTGGACCGGCACCCACAACGGACGCCCGGCGTACTACTTCCAGATCAAGGACGTCGCCGGCGTACCCGAACTCTCCGGCGACGAAGCAGCCGTCCACTCCGGGTACGGCCCTTGTTCGTCAACCGGACCAGCCTGCGCGCGGCGCTGGTGCGACTGGTCACGGTACCTTCGCCGCCCGTGCTGCGGCGGGGGTTGCCCAGCCGCGTAGTACGGCATCAATCGTTGCCCTGAACGCGGTCTCGGCTGCAGTGCCGTCGAGGCCGCCGGCGAGTTCGAGGGTGACGAGCCCGTGCAGGGCGACCCACAACGAGACGGCGATCAGTGTGGTGTCGCCCGCGAGGATATGGTCCGCCACGGCGCGGTCGATCGCCGTGACAAGCGGCCGCACCGGGTCGCGGTCGCCGACCCGGGTCGACGGGACGAAGGACTGTGCGCCGCCGAACAACACCGTGTACAGGTGGCGGTGTTCGCGTCCCCACTGGCGGTACGCCGCGGCCAGCGCGCACAGATCCTCCAAGGCGGTCTCCGAGCTGGGAACAGCCGTCAGGTCCTGGAACAGGCCGGCGACCGCCTGGTCGCGCACCTCGCGGATCAGTCCGTCCTTGCCCTGGAACAACGTGTACACCGCCGCCGTCGACGTTCCGGCGGCGGCGGCCAGCGCGCGGACTGTGACCGACTCCTGGGGACGGGTGGCGAACATCTCGGTCGCGCACGCGACGAGCCGTTCTCTGACGGCGACGTCGTTCGTTCTCGGCCTTCCCATGGGGAGCAGTTTAGCCGAGCTGATAACATTGTTTCAAAACACTGTTACAAAACGCTGGAGGACCAACATGCCACCGTCCGTCGTACGTCCCTTGCGCCTTGCCGGCCGCCTGCTGACGGCCACCGCCGTGGTGGTGGGACTCGTCGCCGTCTTCCTCGCGTTGATCGTCGCCACCAACGGCGCGGGATCGGGGTTCGCCGCATGGTCCGCGACTGTCGGGGTCGCGGCTGTCGCGGCGCTCTGGCGGGGCCGCCGCCGCGCCTGGCGGGGACGGCTGGTGCCGTTCCTGCCGGTGCTCGTCGCAGCGGCCCTGACGCTGTCGGTGTGCGTCCCGACCGTTCCGACGACGCGCCGCTACCCGCCCGCCCTGGCGTTTGTGACCACCGAGCACTGGAGCCTGTCCACCGGCAGCCGAGTCGCCGTCTACCACTACCCGCCCACAGGCAAGGGCCCCCGGCATCGCGTTCCGCTCGTCTACCTCGCCGGCGGGCCGGTGCGCAGCATCTCGGTGCTCGACCACCGCTTCCTGCAGCGGCTCGCGGGGCAGGGCTACGACGTGTACGCCTACGAGCAGGCGGGCGGTGGACGCAGCGACCTGCTGCCCATGGACCAGTACTCGATCACCCGGTCCGTCCAGGACCTCGGCGCCTTCGTCGGCAAGCTGGCCAAGGGCCGCGCCGACGTACTGGGATTCTCCGCGGGCGGGGTCGTGCTGACCCGCGCGCTGGCCGACCCGGCCACCGCCGCCCACCTGCGCCGGGCGGTCATCGCCGAGCCAGGCCCGATGGACGGCCCCACCGCCCGGATCGCGAAGCAGACGGGCCGACCGTCGGCCCGCGGCATCGCACCGGCCATGACCGGACCGCGCTCCACACACGTCCCGCGGTACGCGGTCGCGTTCGGACTCATGCGGCTCGGACTGCTCAGCCTCGACACTGGCCTGGTAGGACAGGCGGAGGGCGTCAATGCCTTCACCGCCGCCGATCTCGGCAGCGACACCGCGTCCAGCTACTGCGCGCGGGACGCGCACCGCATTCCGGTCGAGGACACAGCGCACAACTTCTCCTTCAGCGCCGCCGCCAGTCTCCGCATCCAGCAAACGATCAAAGACTCCCCCTCCATCGCCCCTCAGCTGAGGCTCTCCCGGACACCCGCGATGCTGATGATCGCCGAGTGCTCCTCCCAGGTCCGGCAGTGGCAGACAACCATCCTCGCGAACGACCCCGCGATCCAGCGCACCCAGTACATGGCCGGCGTCGGCCACCGCATGTGGAACGGCCTGGGTGACAACGACCAACGAGCAGCAGCCGTCATCACCGCATTCCTCCAGGACAAGCCCGCACCGCTGCCGGACTACCCGACCCAAGCCGACGTCCCGGCCTTCCTCCGTGACCACAAGTAAGTGGGCAGCCCCTGATCCGGGAGTCCACGCTCGAAGGGCTCGACACCGCCACCCGCAAGGGCAAGCACGGCGGGTCGCGCACGATCGTCGCGGACGGGAACCAGAGGTCCAGCAGCGCCTGCTGCCGATCGGAGAGTCGCACAGATTAATGCAGAAAAGCGACGGAGAAGTATGGACGAATTTCCCCGGAGGATTTACCCTGGCCGAATGCAGAATTCACAGGGAAATGCCTCACCATCAATAAACGTATCATCGGGAATTGCGGAAAGCAAGTCCGGGGAATTCTGGCAGCTCGGGGCGGATCGGGTCCGCCGCATCGGCTTCGGCGCGAAGCGGCTCGCGGGGTCCGGCCTGCCTGACGGGGCGGATGTGCGGGAGCGGGCGATCGCGCTGCTGCGGCGGGTCGTCGAGCTGGGCGTGAACCATCTCGACACTGCCGCGTTCTATCCCAGTCACGGGCGGGCCGGCGAGACCGAGTTCGAGAGCCTGGACTGGGCGAACGACGTGATCCGGCAGGCGCTCGCGCCGTACCCGGACAACCTGGTGATCGCGACCAAGGTCGGCCCGACGAAGAACGGGCTGGCGCGGCCGGACGAACTGCGTGGGCTTGTCGAGGCCGATCTGCGGGCGCTCAGTGTCGACACGCTCGACCTCGTGTATCTGCGGCAGCTGCGGCTGGAATCGATCGCCGAGCATTTCGGGGCACTCGCCGAACTCCAGGCGAAAGGAATGATCCGGCAGCTCGGAATCTCGAACGTCCGGGTGTCACATTTGCACGAGGCACGCGAGATCGCGCCGGTGGTCGCGGTGCAGAATCGGTACAGCGTCGGGTTCGGGCGGGTGAACGACGAAATTCTGCAGCTGTGCGGTGAGCTCGGGATCGCCTTCGTGCCGTTCTTCGCGGTCACCGCGGAATCACGCGAGGCGGGTGGTGTGCCGGAGTCCGATCCGGTCCAGGAGATCGCCGCGCGGCACGGGGCGACCGCGGCGCAGGTCCGGCTGGCGTGGACGCTCAGCCGCGGTCCGCACGTCCTGGCGATCCCGGGCACGTCCAGCGAGCGTCATCTCGAGGAGAACCTTCGGGCCGGGGACCTCGTCCTGTCCCCCGACGAGCTGACCGCGCTGGACTCGGTGATCGACTGAGGTGGGTGGGTGCTCAGAGGAAGTGTTATCCCCCGGAGCACCTACCATCGTCGGATGCTCAGGACGGTGCTGTTCGACCTTGACGGGACGCTCGTCGATCACGAGTCAGCTGCAGCTGCGGCGGTCGTCGTGTGGGCGGCGGAGTACGGCGTGGTCGGTCCGGAGGTTGCCGCGGAGTGGGCTGCGGTGTCGGACAAGCACTACCGGCGTTACCAGCGGCGGGAGCTGACGTTTCCCGAGCAGCGGCGATTGCGCGTGCGCGAGTTCCTCGGGGTGGAGGCGAGCGAGGCCGAGGCGGACGAGATGTTCGAGAGCTATGCACGGCGGTACGAGGCGGGCTGGGCCGTGTACGACGATGCGGTGCCGGCGTTGCGGGCTGTCCGTGCGGCCGGGCTCGGGGCGGTGGTGCTGACGAACGGCAACACCGCCCACCAGACGTTCAAGCTCGACCGGATGGGGCTGACCGCGGAGATCGACGAGCTGATCACCGGCGACGACCTGCCCGCGACCAAGCCCGACCCGAGGGCCTTCGCGTACGCACTCGAACGTGTCGGCGCGGACCCTGACGAGGTGATCATGGTCGGCGACTCGCTCGAGAACGACGTACGCGGGGCGCAGGCAGCCGGGATCCACGCCGTGCTGATCGACCGGAACGACGTACACACGCAGACCGACGTACGCCGTATCCGGTCGTTGACCGAGGTCCTGGACGTGGTCAGCCCGCCAGGCGTCGACGGCGGGCGCGCTGCCGGCAGGTAGCCCCGCAGTACTGTGCCGGGCGACCCGTGGGCCGGGGCGGGAGCGTGGCGCCGCAGTCCGCACACAACCCGACGGGTTCCCGGCGAAAGCCGAGATCGTCACGAAAGGCCTGCCGTTCCGTGACGCCGACTGAAGGTCGCAGACTGTCCAGGACCAGTTGGACGAGTCGGAGACCGGCCGATCGATCGCTGTGGGCAGCGAGCATCGACGCACAGCCGACGGCGAGGGAAACCACGTCGTCAGGGCGGAGGTCGGAGCGGACACCCCCGGCCCGCTGCCCCGCGTGCAACAGTGCGGTCAAGACCTGCCGGAACCGTTGCACGGACGCCGTGAGCATCGGATGCGGCCAGCCCGCGTCGGCGGCCACGACGTCGCAAATGTGCCCGCGCTTGTGGGACTTCTCGACGACGTCCAGCAGAAACCCGAAGAACGCCTGCGTGGGCGCGAATTGCGCCATCCGCCGCTCACCCGAGGAGATCAGCTCATCCAGGTGCTGCACGAACACCGCCTCGAGCAGCGCCTGCTTGGTCGGAAAGTGCCGATAGACCGTGCCGGCGCCGACACCGGCCCGGCGGGCGATCTCTCCGAGCGGGACATCGAGTCCCTGCTCGGAGAGGGCCGCGCCGGCGGCGGTCAGCATCTTGGCCCGGTTGCGGCGGGCATCAGCCCTGTCACCGCCACCGATCGCTGCTGTCGTCATGTCACGAAATCCCTTGTGCGCCCGACTCAACCGGGTTGAAGTATTCCAGATATCCCCGGGTCAATCATCTTCCGACCAGTCCCCGGGAGAGGAGAGCGCGACATGGCCACCGAACCCACCATTAACCAGGCGCCTGACGCCGCAGCAGGCAGGACCGTCGCTGTCACCGGCGCGACCGGCAGGCAGGGCGGCGCGACGGCGCACCGGCTGCTGGCCGGCGGGTGGCGGGTCCGGGCACTGATTCGGGACAAGACCTCACCCGCCGCCGCAGCGCTCACGGACGCCGGTGCCGAGCTTGCCTTCGCCGACTTCGACGATCCGGCAAGCCTGGCACCGGCGCTGGAGGGAACCACCGATCTGTTCGCGGTACCGCCGGCTGCGTACGGGCCGGCCGGCAGCAACCACGAACTGGAGTTCACCCGCGGCCGGGCCCTGGCTGACGCGGCAGCAGCCGCTGGAGTCCGCCACGTGGTGTTCACCGGCGTCGCCTCGACTTCCGGCGACGCGTTCGCCGCCCCAGGAAAGCGGCGTACCGAGGAATATCTCCGCGAACAGCTCCCGATCGTCACGGTGCTGCGCCCGGTACGGTTCATGACGAACTACCTCGGGGCACCCGGCATCGGCCTCGACGGCATCGTCGACGGCGTTCACCGGCACCTGTTCCCGCCGGACGAGCCGTTCCAGATCATCGCGCTCGAAGATATCGCGGAGTTTGCCGCGCTGGCGTTCGAGCAGCCGGAACGGTTCGCCGGCCGGACGCTGGAGCTGGCAGGAGACGATCTGACCCCGGTCGAGGCCGTCGCCGTGATCGGCGCCGCGATCGGAGTCGAACTGCGGTACGAGCAGCTCACCCATGACGAGGCCGCCGCGCTGAACCCGGAGATCGCGGCGCTCCGGCAACGGTGGATCGATGGCCAACGGTGGCATGCGGACATCGAGGCGCTGCGAGTCATCCACCCCGGGCTGCGCACCCTGACCGACTGGCTCGCCGAGTCCGGAGCCGCCGCGCTCCGTGCGAGCCTGCTCGGCACGGATTAGCCGGCTCCAGATGTTGCCCTGGCTCGGCGCGCCGCTCGTCCGTCCGACCTGCTCAGGCAGCCGACCTGCTCGTCCGTCCGACCTGCTTGTCCGTCCGACCTGCTCGGGCAGCCGATCGCCCGGGTGATGCTCAGGTGCCGGACGGGGTCAGAAGGTCACCTCGTCGGTCTTCTTGACCGCTGCGGTGCGGCCCGGGGCGCGGTGGTTGGCCCAGTAGAGGTTGGTGTGGGCGACCACCTTGTCGGGGGTTGGTGCGCCCCACTCGGAGAGGTCCTCGGTCGTGTGGGCGTCGCCGATCAAGGTCACGTCGTACCCCCGGACCATCGCGCCGTGGATCGTCGAGCGGATGCATTCGTCGGTCTGGGCGCCGGCGACCACCAGGTGGCCGATGCCGGCGCGGCCGAGCACCTGCTCCAGGTCGGTTGCCTCGAACGAGTCGGCGTAAGTCTTGTGCACAAGCGTCTCCGAGCCGTCACGGGACAGCTCGGGGACCAGCTGCCACTCGTCGCTGTCCTTCGGGAGGTTCTCACCGGAGTGCTGGACCCAGACCACCGGGACTCCCCCGGCGCGCGCCTTGCCGACCAGGGTGCCGATGTTGGCGACCACCTGGTCCCGCTCGTACGCCTCTCCGACGACACCGGTCTGTACGTCGACCACCAAGAGGGCCGTGTTCGGCCGATCAGACAGCGTGGACATGCGCCGTTCCTTCCGTTCGAGTTGTACGACGGAACGCTAGCCGCGCCCGCCGACAGTTCTCGTCAGGTCCGCAACCTCAGCCGCACCGTCGGTACGTCGCCGTCGTCCAGATCCTCGGCCCGCCGGACCGAGGCCTTCAGCGGCAGGATGTACTGCCCGTCCTTCGGAAACATCGACGTCGCCCACACGCTTCCCCCGATCTCGGCCGTCACCGGGATCATCCCCCACCCGTAGGAAACCTGCCCCGCCTCCGCCTCGAAGTACGCGCACTCCTCCTCCGGCACCGTCACGAAGTACCAAGGCGCCGGTCCACGCCAGTACCAGACTTCTCCCGCAAACTCGATCTCGCTCACAACCACCCGTCCAGGGATCTCACGAAGTCGTCCATCCGCCCGTACCACACAGAATGCCCTGCCCTTGGGATCGCCCGAACACAGAATCCCAGCTCTTCCCGCACCCCGCTCCACGCCGGGTGGCGCCGAGGCGTGCCTGGCAGGTTGGTGACGACTGCGCGGTAGCCGTGCGCTGCTGGTGCCGGGCCGAGTTGGTGGTACTGCGTTGCCGCGCCGAGCATGCCGTGGAGCAGCGGCGCGAAGCGATCGCCGGATCCCCAGGCGAGCATCAGGCGAGGGTGCTGGCGGCGAGGAGGCGTTGGGAGAGGGCGTGGGAGGCGGTTTGGAGTTCGGGGCCGGCGAGGATTCGGTAGGGGGCCCGGATCGCGGTCAGTTGGGCGGCGTACCAGGTGGGCTCGTCGGTGCTGGCGACGAGTCGGGTGTGGGTTTCGTCGATGGGTTCGAGGCGGCCCATGCTGCGGGGGATCCAGCACGCGGTGTCCTCGCGCGGGGCGTCGATCTCGACCTCGATGGGGTACTTCCAGCCCATCGCCAGGTGCTCTTCGACCATGGCCAGCGGGTCGAAGTCGGCGGGTGGGGTGAAGTCGGTGGGTTGCGGCTCGACGCGGGTGATCCTGTCGACGCGCAGGACCCGTTGGGCGTCCTTCGTGTGGGACCAGCACAGCAGGTACCAGCGGCCGCGGCGGACGACGACCGCCCACGGGTCGACGTCCATCGGGAACTCGCTCTGGTGGCGCCGGTACTGGATGGTGATCCGGCGGTGCTCGGTGCTGTGTGAGACCAGCGCCGCGGTGATCTCCGGATCAGGCGTCCGTACGCCGGGGTCGGGGTCGCGGGCGCTGACCCGGCGGACGGCGTCGGTGGAGCGGGCGACCGGTTCGGGCAGGACGCGGATGATCTTGCCGAGCGCGGTCTCCACCGGGTCCGCCGTACCGCGCGGGCCTTCGAGGACCGCCATCACCAGGCCGAGCGCCTCGGTGGTGCTGAACATCAGCGGCGGCAGCCGAAGCCCGCGCCCGACGCGGTAGCCGCCGTACGGGCCGCGCGTCGACTCGATCGGGATGTCGGCCTCGCGCAGGATCGCGACGTACCGGCGGGCGGCGCGCTCCGAGACGCCGAGCTTGTCACCGAGTTGTTCCGCGGTGATGCCGGGCCGGTTCTGGATCAGCTCCAGGACCATCAGGGTGCGCGCGGTCGGGCTCACGTCGTACGCCATCGTCCACCGTTCCGGAAGAAGTCCGTCCGGTTCCGAGGGTAGCCCACCCTGAAGTGCTCAGGAGGTGAGCGGTTTGTCTGCGAGGATCGACGGGTGCGGGCAGATCGGTTGGTGGCGGTGCTGTTGCTGATGCAGGCACGCGGCCGGGTGACCGCGGCGGAGGTCGCGGCGGAGCTGGAGATCTCGGTCGCGACCGCGCGCCGTGATCTCGAGGCGTTGTCCACCGCCGGCATCCCGGTCTATCCGCAGCCCGGGCGGAACGGCGGCTGGCAGCTCGTCGGCGGCGCCCGTACCGATCTCAGCGGCCTGTCCGCGACCGAGGCGCAGGCGTTGTTCCTGCTCGTCGGCCCCGCCGCGTCGATCGCCCCGGACGCGAAGGCCGCGCTCCGCAAGCTGGTCCGCGCGCTGCCGGACACCTTTCGCGAGCACGCGCAGGCGGCCGCCGAGGCAGTGGTGATCGACCCGGCCCGCTGGGGCGAGCACGTGAAGGAGCGCCCGGAGCTGGTCCGTCGTCTGCAGGACGCCGTCGTACGCCGGGATCGCGTCCGATTGGTCTACTCCGGCCGCGGCCAGGACACGTCGGAACGTACGGCCGAACCGCTCGGCCTCGTCGACAAGGACGACGTCTGGTACCTGATCGCGGGTACCACCAACGGTCGGCGGACGTTCCGGGTCGACCGGATCGTGACCGCCGAACCGACCGGTGACTCCTTCGAGCGACCGGGCGACTTCGAACTGTCATCGGCCTGGGCCGAGATCGTCGAGCGGATGGAGGAACGCCGATCGGGGCTGACGGCAACGGTCCTGATGGACGAGCGGTTCGTGTGGGTGATGCAGGACCGGCTCGGCCGCAACTGCGAGGTGGACGGGACGGTCGGCGACCGGGTCCGGATCCGGGTCACCGCGGCGACGCCGTTGATGATCGCGCAGCACCTGGCCGGCTGGGGCGGGTCGGTCGAAGTCGTCGATCCGCCGTCGGTGCAGGCGGAGCTGGCACGTCTTGGCCGGGAATTGACCAACCGCTATGCCTCGGTGGACCACCCGGGTGAGTAAGGTGCCATGGTTCAGCGTGTCCCGATCAAGCCTCAGGAACCATTCGTGACGACATCCCCTCCCCAGCCGCCGCAAGGCCCGTACTCAGGTCAGCCGGACGGTTACGGCCCGCCACCGCAGCAGTTCCCGCAGTACGGCCAGCCCGCTCAGCAAGACCACCAGCAGGATCAGCAGTACGGCGGCCAGCAGGCCCCGCAGTATCAGGGCCAGCCCGGGCCGTACCAGCAGCAGTACGCCGGTCAGCCGGGCCAGCAGGCTCCGCAGTACGGCCAGTACCAGCAGCCCGGTCAGCAGGGTCAGTACCCGGGCCAGTCGTTCCCGCAGCCGGGATACGCCCCGCCGCAGGGTCAGATGGTCTGCCGCTTCTGCGGCGGCTACCCGGCGGTCGAGGCGACCGTCCGCGGCCACCAGGGCATGGTCATCCTGATGCGGTTTCTCAAGCTGCGGGGCCCGTTCTGCCGCACGTGCGGGATCGCATCCGTCCGTGACATGACCTCGAAGAGCCTGTGGCAGGGCTGGTGGGGCATCGGTTCGTCGATCATCAACCCGATCACGATGCTGATGAACATCGGCCCGATGCAGAAGTTCAAGGGCCTGCCGGAGCCGACGCCGGGTCCGGGCCGCCCGATGGATCCGGGCAAGCCGCTGTTCCAGCGCCCGGCGATCCTGATGTTGCTGCTGCCGTTCGTGGTGATCGCGCTGCTGATCGTCGGCAACCTCAACTCGACCGAGGCGAAGGCCCAGGTCGGTGCCTGCGTCGTGAACAAGGGCACGTCGAGCAACCCGAACGTGAAGGTC
This sequence comes from Kribbella aluminosa, assembly GCF_017876295.1. NCBI lineage: Bacteria > Bacillati > Actinomycetota > Actinomycetes > Propionibacteriales > Kribbellaceae > Kribbella > Kribbella aluminosa. The sequence continues at coordinate 4,071,127 of NZ_JAGINT010000001.1, forward strand.
GTCGACTGCAGTTCGTCCGACGCCGAGTACAAGGTCATCGACAAGCTCGACTCCACGGACGAGAGCCAGTGCGGTGATACCGCCGACGCGACGTATGTCGACGAGAAAGCGAACTACACGCTCTGCCTGGCGAAGATCAAGTGAGTGCGGCGGGGTCCCGGCAGCGGGACCCCGCTCCTCAGCTGTAGTAACCCGCTACGGGTACCCGGGCCTCGTCGTACAGAGCAGGGCCTTCCAACGGCACGCCTGTGAAGTTGCCTGTGGTCTTGAGGCCGTCCAACTGCTCCCCCGACAGCGCGAACACGACCTTGCCCAGCCCGGAGCGTGCCAGCGCGCCTGAGCACATCTCGCACGGCTGACAGCTCGTGTACATGGTCGTGCCGGCAGCCACCTCGGGCGTGAGGTGCTGCGCCGCCCACACCGCCAGCTTCAGCTCCGGGTGAAAGCTGAGGTTGGTTTCGCTGATCGTCGTGTTGTGGTCCTCTGCCAGCACGTCGCCGCCCGGGCCGACCAGCAGCGAGCCGAACGGCGGGTCGCCGCCCTCCCGCGAGGCCGTGGCCAGCGCGATCGCTCGGCGCAGGAATCCTTCTGCTTCAGGTGTCACGTCGTCTCCAGTTCTCCGCAATCGTTGCCAACGCCTGCCATGCCGTCTCCGGTCGTTCGGTCTCCGCGGGATCGCCGACGAACGGATCGAGTACGACGCTCCCGGCGCCGAGCTCCCGCAGTACGGCGAGGTCCTGCAGCACCTGGTCGATCGATCCTTCGCCCGCGATCCGATCGTCGTCCGGCAGCGGGTCGCTGGTCAGCCGGAGCAGGATCCGCGGCGCGAACCCCGGCACCGGCCGGTCGAGCTGTTCCGCGAGCGCCCGCATCCGCGCCAGGCCGGCCCGCAACTCGGGAACAGTCTGCCGCAGCGGGTGCCACGCGTCGCCGTACCGCACGCTCCGCCGCAGTGCCGCCGTACTGCTGCCGCCCACCCACAACGGGACGAGGCCCTGCAGCTCCGCGAGCACCTCGTCGGTCCGGCGGCCGCGCGCGGCATGGTCCGCGCCGAGCGCCTCGAACTCCTGCCGCGCCCAGCCGACCCCGACGCCGAGCACGAGCCGGCCGCCGCTGAGCGCGTTCAGGTTCGCCGTCATCCTTGCCGTCAGCAACGGATGCCGGTACGGCGCGATCAGCACGGTGGTGCCGAGCCGGACCCGTTCGGTGATCCCGGCCAGCCAGCTCAGCGTGGTGAACGGCTCGTAGAACGGCTCCGGGTACTGCTCGGCGACGTCCGGAGTGACCACCACGTGGTCCGACACCATCAACAGGTCGTACCCGAGCCCTTCGACGATCCGGGCCCAGTCGCGCAGCCGCGCCGGGTTCGTCCCCGGCCCGAAGTTCGGCACGTTCACCCCGAGGTCCATGCCTCAAGGCTATCCAGGTGAAGACCTCCTCCTGAAGAGATTCCTCCCGGCGTACGCCGCCCTGCACCGGGGAATCACCGGTAGATTGGCCGTATGACCGAGAGTCTCGATCCGACCGACTGGGCGATCCTCGACGAGCTGCAGGCCGACGCCCGGCTGTCCCTGACCGAGCTCGGCCGGCGGGTGAGCCTGAGCGCGTCCGCGACCACCGAGCGGGTCCGGCGGCTGGAGTCGATCGGCGTGATCACCGGGTACCGCGCCGAGGTCGACCTGACGTCGGTCGGCTACCCGGTGCTGGCAGTCGTCCGGCTGAAGTACCCCGGGAACAAGCACGAGCCGTTGCACCGGCTGCTGGCCGAGCGCGGCGAGATCCTCGAGTGCCTGCGGACCACCGGCGACGACTGCTACACGCTGAAGGTCGCCGCGGCCTCGATGCCGCACCTGGAGGAGCTGGTCAACGAGCTGACCGACTTCGGCAGTACGACGACCAACCTCGTCTACTCGCAGACGCAGCGGTACCGCGGCCCGCAAAAGCCGGTGGCCGATCGGCCCTGAGGATGAGAGCGTGTCCCGATGCTGACCGTCCTCGGTATCGCCGTCTCCCCCGACCTGCTCGACCGCTGGGTCGACTGGCTCGCGCCCGACGAGCAGCCGTTCTTCGTCACGCGGAAGCAGGCGAACGCGTGGAAGCTCGGCACCGATGATCGCGAGCCGAGCCGCGAGGACCGCGACACGTACTGGATCTACGCGATCGACCGGAAGGCGGCGCGGACGGTCTGGCTGACCGAGGCGGCGTACGGCGAACTTCCGAAGGCTACCCGCGCCGGGCTGGTGCGTGCGCAGGTGAGCTACGGGCGCGGGTTCGTGCCGAGCGTGCGGAGGTGGTCCGGCGTTGTCGGGGACGGCATCAGGCAGCAGGCGGACGGGCATCGGTTCGTCTGGTGGAAATCGTTGCTGGGCAATCCGATGGCGGTACTGCCGGAGATCGTCAGCGAGGACCTGGGACCGAGTCGGCACGCGGAGGTTCGCAGCTGGCCGAGGAAGTTGCCACGGGTGGAGGAACTGGCGGGGACGTTCGCGGACGGGAGCGGGCCGAACTGTTTCGGCACGGTGATGGCGGCGTGCGGGGTCGAGGGCGCCGAGCACGTGTGGATGGTGCGCGAGCCGTTCGAGGAGTGGCTGGCGGCGCACACCGAGCGCGGCGGCAAGGACGACGTACCGGGGACGGTCTTCGTGTGGCGGGACGCTGCGGGGCTCGTGCAGCACGCGGCGGTGACCATTGGCGGCGGCTGGATGTTGCACAAGCCGTCGCAGTCGTGGAAGTCGCCGCGCAAGGTGCGGACGGTGGCCGAGGTGAAGCGCGCCACGCGGACCGCGGGCTGGCGGCTCGAACGCCATAGGGTTGTCCTGTGAGGCTGCTTGTCACCGGTGACGCAGGACTCCTGGGGCGGGAACTCCTGCGCGTGGCGTCGCACGACGTCGTCCCGGCGTACCACGCGCAACCGGTCCCGGGCGGTGTGCAGCTCGACGTACGGCGACCCGATCAGGTCCGGGACGTGATCCGGAAGGTCGAGCCGGACGGGATCATCCACACCGCGTACAAGCAGGACGACTGGGCGACCACCGCCGACGGCGCCGTCAACGTCGCCCTCGCCGCTGGCGATGCCCGCCTCGTCTTCGTGTCGAGCGACGCGGTCTTCGGCTCCCGCGCGACGGCCTACGCGGAGCACGAGTCGCCCTGCCCGACAACGCCGTACGGCGCGGCCAAGGCGGCCGCGGAGACGGCCGTCCGGGCGCTCCGGCCGGACGCGGTCATCGCCCGTACGTCGATCATCGTCGGATCGGACGGCTCCTCCGGAGAGGAACGCCGGGTACGCCGCCTCGCGGCAGGCGAACCCGGCGCGTTCTTCACCGCCAACATCCGCTGCCCGGTCCACGTCGCCGACCTGGCGTCCGCACTGCTCGAACTACTGATCCTGGACTTCCACGGCATCACCCACGTGGCCGGCCCCGAACCGCTCAGCCGTCACGAGCTGGGCCGTCTGATCGCCGTTCGCGATGGCCTCGACCCGGACGCGCTCCCGTTCGAAGCAGGCACTCCGTCGGACATCCGCGTCGACAGCCGCAGTACCCAACGCCTCCTGCGCACCCGCCTCAGGCCGCCGAAAGAGTTCCTCAGTCGTTGACCGTGGTCGTCACCGGTGTGCCGAGTTCGACGGTCCGGCTGACCGTGCACAGCCGGTCGTGGGACATCTTCACCGCGCGCGGGAGCGCCTCGCGGGCCTTGTCGCCGTCCTCGCCCTCGGGGAAGTGGACGGTGAACTCGATCGCGAGGTTCTGCATCCGGTTGCCTTCGTCGGCGTCGCGGATCTTGTCGCCCTTGACCACCGCGCTGAACTCGGTCGGCTCCGCGCGCCGGCTGACCACGACGTCGACGTCGATCGCCGAGCAGGTGCCGATCGCGGCCAGCAGCAGCTCGACCGGCGTGAAGTCGGTGTCCGCGCCGCCGGAACCGACCCGGATGCTGCCGCCGCGGGCGTTCTTCACCTCGTAGCTGCTGTTCGCCAGGCGTTCGAAGCTGACCTGGCGGAGGGTGTCTGCCATCGTCCCGTCACATTCTGTTGCTTGTGGCAACGTTAGAGGTTCTGCAGGGCCTCGCGAACCGGGGTGTCGCCGGCCACGAGCTCGAGTGTCCGGCCGATCGCGGCCGGGGTGTCGCAGAGCCCGGCCAGCACCAGCGCGACGTCGTCACGGGTGATCCGGCCGTTCCCGGTCTTGTCGGCGAGGTACACCGTGCCGGTGCCCGGGTCGTCCGTCAGGCCGCCGGGCCGCAGTACCGTCCAGTCCAGGTCGCGGGCGCGCAGGTCCTCCTCGGCCGCCCACTTCGCCTTCAGGTACACCGTGAACGTCGCGTCGTCGGTGAGCGACTCGGCCCGGTCCGCGCCCATCGAGCCGACCTGGATGTGCCGCCGTACGCCGGCCTGCTCGGCGGCGTCCGCGAACAACGCGGCCGCACCGCGGTCGACGGTGTCCTTCCGGGCATTCCCGCTGCCCGGCCCGGCGCCGGCCGCGAAGATCGCGACGTCGGCACCACGCAGTACGTCGGCCACGGCAGCCGTATCGGCCTGCTCAAGGTCGAGGACGGCGGCCTGACCACCGGCTGCGGCGATGTCGGACTCGTGCTCCGGGTTGCGCACTATGCCGACCACCAGATGACCGTCGGCGCTCAGCAACCGGGTCAGGCGCAGCGCGATCTGTCCGTGTCCACCTGCAATCACGACTCGCATACCCCGACCCTATCCCGCAGGTTGTGCTACCCGCGGAGGACCGGCCGGAGGGCATCGAGTACGGCGGGGTCCTCGATCGTCGACGGGACCGGCTCGTCGCGGCCGTCGGCGATGCCGCGCATCGTCCGGCGCAGGATCTTCCCGGACCGGGTCTTCGGTAGCGCCTCCACCACCGACACGTCCCGGAACGCCGCAACCGGTCCGATCTCCCGGCGTACTGCGGCCACCAGTTCGTCCCGCAGTACGTCGTCGGTGACCGTGGCCCCCGCCTTCAGTACGACGAAGGCCCGCGGCAGCTGCCCCTTCAGCGCGTCGTGCACGCCGATCACCGCGCACTCCGCGACGGCCGGGTTGGACGCCACGACGGCCTCGATCGACCCCGTCGACAGCCGGTGGCCGGCCACGTTGATGACATCGTCGGTTCGGCCCATCACGAAGATGTAGCCGTCGTCGTCGATGTAGCCGCCGTCTCCGGTCAGGTAGTACCCGTCGTACTCCTTCAGATAACTGTCGATGTAGCGCTGGTCGTCACCCCACAGCGTCGGCAGCGCGCCGGGCGGCAGCGGGAGCTTGATCGCGATCGAGCCCTCCTCGTGCGGCAGCAGCTCCTTGCCGTACGTGTCGAGGATCTGCACGTTCCACCCGGGCATCGGTACGGTCGCCGAGCCAGGCTTGGTCGGCAGTGGCTCGAGCCCGCGCGGGTTCGCGGCGATCGGCCAGCCGGTCTCGGTCTGCCACCAGTGGTCGACTACCGGTACGTCGAGGTGGTCGTGCGCCCAGTGGTACGTCTCCGGGTCCAGCCGCTCCCCCGCCAGGAACAAGGTCCGGAACGTGTCCATCGGGTATTTCGCCGGCTCGGCCGCCTCGGGGTCCACTTTCTTGATCGCCCGGATCGCGGTCGGCGCGGTGAACAACGCCTTGACGCCGTGCTCCGAGATCACCCGCCAGAACGCGCCGGCGTCCGGCGTACCGACCGGCTTGCCCTCGTACAGGACGGTCGTCGCACCCGCCAGGAGCGGCGCGTACACGATGTACGAGTGGCCGACCACCCAGCCGACGTCGGAGGCGGTCCACCACACGTCGCCCGGGCCGACGTCGTACACGTTCCGCATCGTCCAGGCGAGCGCGACCGCGTGCCCGCCGTTGTCACGGACCACGCCTTTCGGGCGTCCCGTCGTACCGGAGGTGTAGAGGATGTAGAGCGGGTCGGTCGCGGCGACCGGCACCGGGCCGGCCGGCTGGGCCTGCGCGACCAACGAGGTCCAGTCGAGGTCCCGTTCGCCCAGCTGCGCCTCTGCTTGCGGACGCTGCAGTACGACGGTGTACGCGGGCCGGTGCGACGCGATCGTGAGCGCCTCGTCGATGATCGGCTTGTACTCGACCACCCGGGACGGCTCGATCCCGCAGGACGCGGCCACGATCACCTTCGGGCCGGCGTCCTCGATCCGGGCCGCCAGCTCCCGCGGCGCGAACCCGCCGAACACCACCGAGTGGATCGCGCCGAGCCGCGCGCACGCCAGCATCGCGACCACGGCCTCCGGGATCATCGGCATGTAGACGATCACCCGATCACCCTTGCCCACCCCGAGCCCGGCCAGCGCCCCGGCGAACGTCGCCACCTCGTCGCGCAGTTCCGTGTAGCTGTAGCTGCGCCCGGTCCCGGTCACCGGCGAGTCGTAGATCAGCGCCGTCCGCTCGCCGTCGCCCGCGTCGACATGCCGGTCGAGAGCGTTGTACGACGTGTTCAGCTCGCCGTCCGGGAACCACCGGAAGATCGGCGCCGCGCTCGCGTCGAGGGCCTGGGTCGGCGGCCGCGTCCAGGAGATCGCCTCGGCCGCCTCCAGCCAGAACCCGTGCGGGTCGTCCAGGCTCCGGCGATAACTCTCGTCGTACGCGCCCATGGGCAGGGCCTCCCAACCGTCGGCTGTTCACCATCGTGGCAGGGTTGGGGTATGACGGTAAGTGTCGACGACGTACAGCAGGCCGCGCAGCGGATCGCCGGGCGGGTCCGGCGTACTCCGGTGATCGAGGTGGCGCCGGGCGTCACGTTCAAGCTCGAGCTGCTGCAGCACACCGGGTCGTTCAAACCGCGAGGCGCCTTCAACCGGTTGCTGACCGCGAAGGAGAACGGCGAGCTGGGCGGTCAGGGCATCGTCGCCGCGTCCGGTGGGAACCACGGGCTCGCGGCCGCGTACGCCGCGCGCGAACTCGGCGTACCGGCCCGGATCTTCGTACCCGAGACCACCCCGGCCGCGAAGCTCGGCAAGCTGCAGACGCTCGGCGCGGACATCGTGCAGGTCGGCAACGAGTACGCCGAGGCGTACGAGGCGGCGCTGCAGGCGCAGGGCGAGTCCGGCGGGCTGCTCGTGCACGCGTACGACCAGGCGGAGGTCGTCGCCGGTCAGGGCACGGTCGGCCTGGAGATCCTCGACCAGGTCGACGACTTCGACACCGTACTGGTCGCGGTCGGGGGCGGCGGGCTGATCGGCGGCATCGTTACCGCGATCGGCGACAACGCCAACGTCATCGGGGTGGAGCCGGTGCTGGCCCCGACCATGAACCGCGCTCTGCACGCGCAGCAGCCCACGGACGGGCCAGTAGGTGGCGTAGCAGCCGACTCCCTGGGAGCCCGCCGCCTCGGCGACCTCGCGTTCGCCGCAGTACGGCGCCACCAGGTGCAGTCCCTCCTGGTCGACGACGACTCGATCGTTGCCGCCCGCAAGGAACTGTGGAGCAGCTACCACCTGGCAACGGAGCACGGCGGCGCTGTCGCCTGGGCAGCCCTCTCGTCCGGCGCCTACAAACCGGCCGACGGCGAGCGGGTGGTCGTGGTCGTCTGCGGAGCCAACACCGACCCGAGCACGCTCATTTAGGACGGGCTGGTTTGTCGTCGGCGAGCACCCAGGCCGCGAACAGACCGGCGATGCCGCCGCACAGGTGACCCTGCCAGGAGATTCCGTCCTGCGGCAGCAGGCTGGTCAGCAGCGCGCTGCCCCACACCATGATGACCACGATCCCGACCAGCACCTGACCGAGCCGCCGGTTGAACAGCCCCCGCACGATCAGGTACGCCGCGTACCCGAAGACCAGGCCGCTGGCGCCGATCGTGATCACGTTCGACGGTGAGATCAGCCAGGTCCCGAAACCGCCGAGCACCGTCACGATCGCGGTCACCGCGAACAACCGGGACGCGCCGCTGACCGCGATCAGCACGCCGAGCGTCACGAGCGGCAGCGTGTTCGAGATCAGGTGGCCGAACCCCAGGTGCAGGAACGGGGAGGTCAGAATCCCGATCAGGCCGCGCGGCTCCCGGGAGATGATCCCGTACTGGTTCAGGGCGCCGTTCGTCGCGGTGTCGATGATCTCGCTGAGCCACATCAGCCCGACCAGCCCAGCGAGCAGCTTCAGGCCACCTCCGATCTTCGAGGTGTCCACGCTCCGCCCGGTCCGCTTCGCCGGCGTCTGGTAGCTCATGTCTCAACGATGCCGTATCCGGCCAAGTCTCAGCCCTTGACAGGCGCGGCGACAGCGGAACGTGACGTCTGCGATACTGCGAGTGGCTCGTCGAGTGAGGGGGAACGATGCCGATCGCGGTGTACGTCCTTGGCCTGAGCATCTTCGCGCAGGGCACATCGGAGCTGATGCTCGCCGGGCTGCTCCCGGAGCTGGCCGCGGACCTGCACGTCTCGATCCCGCAGGCGGGGCTGCTGATCTCCGCGTTCGCGGCCGGCATGCTGGTCGGCGCCCCGGTGCTCGCGGTCGTCACGCTCAACTGGTCCCGGCGTACGGCGCTGCTCGTCTTCCTTGCGATCTTCGCGCTCACCCATGTCGCGGGCGCCCTGACCACCAGTTACGCCGTACTGCTCGCGACCCGGATCGTCGGCGCGTTCGTGTACGCCGGGTTCTGGTCGGTCGCCGCGGTGACGGTCGTGGCGCTGGTCCCGTCGAACGCCCGCGCCCGCGCGATGAGCGTCGTCACCGGCGGCCTCACGATCGCCACGATCATCGGCCTGCCGCTCGGCACCGTCCTCGGCCAGCACCTCGGCTGGCAGTCGGCGTTCTGGACCGTCGCCGGCCTGTGTGTGCTCGCGATGGCCGGCGTCGTCGCCACCGTCCCCGCGGGCCGCCCTGACCCGGCGACGACCCCACGCCTCCTCGAGGAACTCCGCGCCCTGCGCAACACCCGTCTCTGGCTGGCCTTCGCCACCACGGCACTGGTCACCGCGTCGATCCTCGTCACCTTCAGCTATCTGGCCCCGCTGCTGACCCAAACCACTCACCTCCCCACCGGCGCAGTGCCAGGCATCCTCGCGCTGTACGGTCTCGGGTCCTTCATCGGGATCACCGTCGGCGGCCGCTTCGCCGACGCGCTCCCGTTCCACACGCTGTTCATCAGCATCACCGGACTCATCGCGCTGTCCGCCGTACTCGCCCTTACCGCTCACATCGCGGTGCTCGCGATCGCCGTCATCGTGTTCCTCGGCGCCTTCGGCTTCGCCGCGAACCCGGCGCTCAACGCCCGCGTCTTCAGCCTCGCCGGCGACGCACCCACGCTCGCCACCGCCACCAACTTCTCCGCGTTCAACGTCGGCATCACCGTCGGCCCGTGGCTCGGCGGCCTCGCGATCGACGCCGGCGCGGGCTACCCGAGCCTCGGCTGGATCGCGGTCGGCACCGGGCTGGCGGCGCTCGCGACGGTCCTGTTCGCCGCGCTGGTCACTGCACCGGACCCTGCTGATCGCGGTGCGCCGGATCGAAGTCGGCGTGCCGTCTGAGCTTGCGGCATCATGTCGACCGTGATGCATCTGCGCCTGATCGTTCCGCCGGATCGTAGCGAGCACGTCCTGAACACCCTGGTCGCCGATCCGCGGGTCACCAGCATCGTGCGGCTGCCCGGCGCGGCCCGCCGCCCCGACGGCGACGTGGTCGAGTGCGACGTGACCCGCGAGGCGACCTCCGACATCCTCGGCTTCCTGAAGGCCGAGGGCCTGTACGACGAGGGCGCCGTCGCGCTGTCCGCCGTCGACTCGGCCCCGTCGCGGAACGCCCAGGCCGCGGAGAAGGCAGCACCCGGTGCGCCCGACGACGCGGTGATCTGGGACGCCGTGGTCGACCAGGCGTACAACGAGGCCGGCGGCTCGTGGGTGTACTACGCGTTCCTGACGCTGGCGACGATGATCGCCTCGGTCGCCGTGGTCACCGACTCCGCGATCCTGGTCGTCGGCGCGATGGTGGTCGGGCCGGAGTTCGGGGTGGTCGCCGCGCTCGCCGTCGGGCTGTTCCTGCGCAAGCGCGGGCTCTCGCGCGCGTCGCTCGTACTGCTCGTCAAAGGGTTCGTGGTCGCGATCGTGCTCACCGCGATCGCCGCGCTGCTGGCACGCGCGGTCGGGTGGGTGGACGTAAGCGATGTGACGGCCGCGCGCCCGTTGACCGGGTTCATCTGGCGACCGGACAAGTGGTCGGCGGTGGTCGCCGTACTCGCCGGATGTGCCGGTGTGCTGTCGCAGACGGCCGGTCGCGGCAACGCGCTCGTGGGGGTGTTCATCTCGGTGACCACAGTCCCGGCCGCCGGTGATCTGGCGTTGTCGCTCGCGCTCTGGGCGCCGCACCAGATCGGCGGATCCGCGGCGCAGCTCGGTATCAACCTGGCCGGTATGACCGTCGCCGGGGTGCTGACGCTGATGCTGCAGCGGGTGGTGTGGCGCAGCTACCTGCGGGTCAAGCGCAGGACGGGCGCGCGCGTTGAGGCTTGACCGGGCGTCCCCTGTCCGGTCCGCGCGCGCCCGGCACGTCAGATGTACCCCACTCGAGGGGGTCGTGCACCTGTCCGGGTACTGACGTATGTCGGCCATGACGTGAAGTCGCCAAACCGGTCGAGCCCGTCCGGGGAACGAGATAGCCTGATCGGATGCTGGAGTCCGTGGGGGTGGAGCCGTCCGACGAGGAGGCCTACCGAGCGCTGCTGTCCGCGCCGGGTTGCGAGATCCAGCCGCTCGCCGACCGCCTCGGCCGGGACCTGCAGGACGTGATCGCGACCGTCGGCCGGCTCGAGAAGCTCGGTCTGCTGACCAGTACCTCCGACGACCCGGTCCGCCTGCTGCCGACCCGCCCCGACGTGGCGGTGGACGCGCTGGTCGCCGTACGACGGGCCGAGCTCGACCGCGTCCGCGCCGAGGCACGGGTGCTGCTGTCCGAGCTGAGCACCCAGGAGCGGTACCGGCCGGAGAACCTGGTCGAGGTGATCGTCGGGCAGGAGGCGATCGCGGCCCGGTTCACACAGCTGCTCAACGGGACGCGGAACCAGCTCCTCGTCCTCGACCGCCCGCCGTACGCCGCTCAAGCCGCCGAGTCCGACAGTACGGTCCGCGGGCTGCTCGGTGAGGGGGTCGTCGTGCACGGCATCTACTCCCCCGACTCGCTCGACATCCCGGGCGGCGTTGACGAGGCGTTCAGCGCTGCCGACGCGGGCGAGACCTCGCGGGTCCATCCGCAGGTGCCGATGAAGCTGGCCGTATTCGACGGCAGGATCGCGCTGCTGCCGTTGTCCGTGGATCAGCTCGTCGACAGCGCTCTCGTCGTCCATCCGTGTGCGTTGCTGGACGCGCTGATGGAGATGTTCTGGTTGCTGTGGGACCAGGCGGTGCCGGTGGTTCCGGCCGCGAAGGCCGACCCGACCGACGCGCGGCTGATGACGCTGCTCGCGGCCGGTTTCAAGGACGACGCGATCGCGCGGCAGCTCGCCTTGAGCAGCCGTACCGTCGGCCGCCGGGTCGCCGAGCTGATGGAGACGCTGGGCGCCCGGACCCGTTTCCAGGCCGGCATCCACGCCCAGCGCCGCCACCTTCTCGAGGACTAGCAGGTGTCCCTAGCAGGTACCCAGCATCTGCTGCAGCGCCGTCTTCTCGGTGGACTGCAGGGACAGGCTGTAGGTGTACTTCACCCAGATCCAGTACCGCGCGTACAGGCAGTGCACCGCGGTGTTGGTCGGCTGCCACGCCGACGGGTCCCGGTCACCCTTCGAGCGGTTGCTCGACGCCGACACCGCGATCAGCTGCGAGATCGTCAGGTTGTTCGCGAACTCCTGACGCTTCGCCTGGGTCCAGCCGCTGGCGCCCGACTTCCACGCCTCCGCGAGCGGCACGATGTGGTCGATGTCGACGTCCGAGGAGTTCGTGAACGTCTGCTTGTCGTACACGCTGTACCAGCTGCCGGAGGTCGGCTGGCAGCTGCTGTCGACCTTCACGCCGGTCCCGTCGCGCTTCAGGACCTCTTCCCGGGTGTCGCAGGTCCCCGACTGGTTGATCCAGTGCGGGAACTTATCCCGGCTGTAGCCGGTCGTCGAGCCCTCCGCCTTGACGGTCAGGCTCGCCAGCTCGGTGGCCGCGGCGCTCGCGGACGGCGGGGTCGGCGGCGACGCCATGACCGGCCCGGCTGTCAGAGCCCAGGCGGTCGCGGCGGCTGCCACGGTGGTGACAAGGGTGGTCATACGGGTGAACTTGCGGGGCATTGGTCAGGCCTCCGATGGGTGGGGCGGATCCCCCCGGACGTTGCTGCCCTCAGCCTTCCCCGATCACGCACCGTAGGAAACCACTCACCAGTTACAGTCGAGTGAACGTCAGTCGTGTTCCACGACGGTCAACGTCCACCCGGCCCCAGGCTTGCCAGGGTGGTCGAGTTCGGCGTTCCAGCGCTCGCCGATCAGCTTGTGCAGGGATTTCGCGGTCCCCGGATCCTTGCCCGATTCAAGCAAGTGCCGCGCGACCAGACCGCGGGTGTGCTTGGCGTTGTGCGAGACGACGGTACGTACGCCGTTCCGTTCGCGGACCACGTTCACCGACACCCACCTGTCCGCCTGCGCACCGCTCGGACGCCACGCGGCGACGTACGTCGAGGAGCGGCAGTCGACGATCACGCCGTCCACGTCGGCCAGTGCGGCGTTGAGCGGTTCCCGCCAGACGGAGGCGAGCGGTCCGTGGCCCGGCAGCGTCGTACCCATCGAGAGTCGGTACGGCGGGACGCGGTCGGCCGGGCGGAGTGCGCCCCAGGCGGCCGAGACGACGAGCAGCCGGTTCGCGGCGCGGCGCTTCGTGCCCGCGGAGAGCGTGGCGTAGCCGAGGGCGTCGTACAGGACGCCGGAGTACAGCTCGGAGACCGGAACCGACGGCTCGGTGCGCCAGCGGGTGTTGCGCTCGACCTCGTGCTGCAGCGAGGCGCCGACCTCCAGTACGTCGTGCGCGTCGGCGGAGGCGGACACCTTCGCCAGCGTCTCCAGCACCTGCTCACGGACCGGGTTCAGCTCAGGAAACGACAGCGTCGAGAAGTCCACAGCACGACCGCGCGTCCGCCCGGTCTTGCCTTCGGAGGGCGGCAGGAGAATCAGTGTCATGGGGCCTCCCGGCCTGGACTGAGGAGCGCAGGGAGCGAAGCGACTGGAGCGACGAGGGGAGGCCGGGAGTAGCAGCCCCGTGACACGCCGCGCGGAGCGCGGCATTCAATACAGTTCACGTGAGTTCGTCGAGGGCGGCGAGGTCGGCGGGGGTCGGGTCCCAGGTGCCGGCGGCGACGTTCTGGGTGATCTGCTCGGGCTTCGTCGCACCGGCGATCACCGACGCGACCGCGGGCTGCGCGGCCAGGCCGCCGATCGCCACGTCGATCATCGTCAGGCCCCGCTCGGCCGCGAACGTGTCCAGCGCCTCGAGCTTGTCGAAGTCCGCCCGCGCGAGCCGCTCCGGCTGCGACGCCAGCCGGCTGTCCTCGGGTGCCGACGTACCACGTTTGTACTTGCCGGACAGCAGACCGGAGGCGAGCGGGAAGAACGGCAGGACGCCGATCCCGAGGTGCTCGCAAGCCGGCACCAGCTCGTCCTCGACGTCACGCTCGAGCAGCGAGTACTGGTTCTGGGCGCTGATGAAGTGCTCCAGGCCGTTGGACCGTGCCGTCCAGTCCGCGTCGACCACCTGCCAGCCCGCGAACTGCGAGCTGCCGATGTACCGCACCTTGCCCTCGGCAACCAATTCGGACAGGGCTGCCAAAGTCTCTTCGATGGGCGTCACCGGGTCCGGGAAGTGCAGCTGGTACAGGTCGATCCAGTCGGTGCCGAGCCGCTGCAGGCTGGACTCGACCGCCTTCCGGATGTACCGCCGGGAGCCGCGGACGCCCCAGTCCGGGCCGTTCACACCGCCCATGTCACCGCCGAACTTGGTCGCGATCACGACCTCGTCGCGGCGCGCACCGAGCGCCTTGCCGAGCAGCTCCTCGCTGAACCCGTGCTCGCCGCGGTAGATGTCCGCGGTGTCGAACAGCGTGATGCCGGCGTCGACCGCGGCGCTCACGACGGCCTCGGTCCGGCCCGCGTCCAGCCGGCGCCCGAAGTTGTTGCAGCCGAGTCCGACGACGCTCACGGTCAGACCCGAGTCACCCAGCTGGCGGTACTCCATATTGCCCATGGGGCTCAGCCTAGTCACCGCATACAGTGGCCCTCATGCCGAGTCTCACCGTCGACGGCGCCCGCACTCGGGCCGCCGCGCTTTCCGTCCACTCGTACGACGTCGACCTCGACCTCACCCAGGGCGAGCGGACGTTCGGATCCGCCACGACGATCCGGTTCACGACCTCCGCGCCGTCGAGCTGGGTCGACGTGAAACCCGACGAGCTGATCTCGGTCACGCTCAACGGTTCGGCCGTCGACGTGGCCGGCCTGAACGACGGACGGCTCGAGCTGTCCGGCCTGCAGCCGGACAACGAGCTGGTCGTCGTCGCCACGATGGCGTACTCGCACGACGGCGAGGGCCTGCACCGCGCGGTGGACGCCGCCGACGGGCTCGCCTACACGTACGCGATGTCGTTCCTGGACGCCGGCCCGCGGATCTTCGCGTGCTTCGACCAGCCCGACCTGAAGGCGCCGTACCGGCTGAAGGTCACCGCGCCGCCGGAGTGGCTCGTGCTCGGCAACGGGGCCGCAACGCAGGTCTCCCCCGGCCGCTGGGAGCTCGCCGAGACCAAGCCGCTGTCGACGTACTTCGTCACCGTGGTCGCCGGGCCGTACCACCAGGTCACCGACGCGCACGACGGGATCAACCTCAGCGTCGTCTCGCGGCAGTCGCTCAAGGACGCCCTGGACCGGGAGGCCGCGGACATCTTCGAGGTCACCAAGCAGTCCTTCGACGAGTACCACCGGATGTTCGGCTACCGGTACCCGTTCGGCGAGTACCACCAGGCGTTCGTGCCGGAGTTCAACGCCGGCGCGATGGAGAACCCGGGCTGCGTGACCTTCCGGGACCAGATGGTGTTCCGGTCCGCGGTGACCGACGGCGAGCGCAGCCAGCGGGCCCGGACGATCGTGCACGAGATGGCGCACCAGTGGTTCGGCGACACCGTGACGATGAAGTGGTGGAACGACCTCTGGCTGAACGAGTCGTTCGCCGAGTACATGGCGCACCGGGTCGCGACCGCCGCCACCCGGTACACCGACAACTGGCTCGACTTCGCCTACATGCGCAAGTGGTGGGGCCTGCAGGCCGACCAGCGGTCGTCGACGCATCCGGTCGCGGCCGACGCGGTCAAGGACGCGGCCTCCTCGCTCGACGACTTCGACGGCATCTCGTACGCCAAGGGCGCCGCGACCCTCAAGCAGCTCGCGGCGTACCTCGGCGACGATGTCTTCCTGGCCGGTGTCAACGCGCACATCGCGGCGCACGAGTTCGGCAACGCGACCTTCGCGGACCTGGTCGGGAAGTGGACCGAGGCCGGCGCGACCGGGCTCGACGAGTGGGCCCAGGCCTGGCTGCGGACGCCCGGCCTCGACACGTTGACCGTCGTCCGGACGGCCGACGGGATCAAGCTGCACCGGAAGGCGCCCGCGGCGTACCCGGCGTCCCGGCCGCACAAGCTCACCGTCGCCGGGTACGACGCCGACGGCGGGCGGACCACTGTCGACGTACTGGTCGATGCCGATGAGGTGGACGTCGACCTGGACCCGTCGGTCGCCGTGGTGATCCCGGACTCCGGCGACGACAGCTGGGCGAAGATCCGGCTCGACCCGGACAGCCTCGCGAACCTCGCGGCGCTGCTGCCGAAGATCGGCGACGGGGTCACGCGGGCCGTCGTACTGAACAGCGTCCGGGACTCGGTCGCCGACGCCGAGCTGGACCCGAAGGCCGGGTTCGGCGTGGTGCTCGGGATGCTGCCGACCGAGACCAGCGACATCGCGGTCGGGACGATGCTGAACTGGTCGATCAGCCACCTGCTCGGCGTCTACCTGCCGTACGAGCCGTACCGCGGGCAGCTGGCCGGCGTACTGCAGGCGCGGCTGGAGACCGTCGAGGCCGGGACCAGCGTGCAGTTGTCGCTGGCCCGCGGGTTCGCGCGGTTCACCGACGACGCCGACCGGCTGAACGGGTGGCTGGCCGGTGACGACGTACCGGATGGCGTGACGATGGACGCGGACCTGCGCTGGCTGGTCACGCTGCAGCTCGCCCGGCTCGGTGCGATCGGCGAGGCCGAGATCGCCGCCGAACTGCAGCGCGACCCGTCCTCCGAAGGCGTCGTACACGCGACCCGCTGCCGCGCCGCGCTGCCGACCGCCGAGGCGAAGGAGCGCGCCTGGGCGCAGATCACGACCGACGCCGACCTGCCGAACTACGAGCTGTACGCCGCGTGCGAAGGGTTCTGGCACCCGACGCAGGCCGAGCTCACGGCGCCGTACGTCGACCGGTACTTCGCCGAGATCGCGGGCACCGAGAAGCTCCGATCGGGCTGGGTGGTCGCGAGCAGCGCCAAGCTCGCGTTCCCGCGGTACGCGATCGAACAGCGGGTGGTCGATCTGGCCGGCGGCCTGATCGCCGACGAGTCGGTCGCGGCCGGCATCCGGCGCTCGGTGGCCGACAGCGCGGACGATCTGAAGCGGGCGCTGTCGGTCCGTTCGGCCTTCGGTGACTGACCCGTCGTGGGCCGTCACGCCGTGTTGTGACTACTGTGACTGGTGTGACCAGGAGGACCCTGGTGACCAGGCAAGATGTGTTTTCGTGACGTAACCTCCACAATGACCGGGCGGCACGGCGCGCCGGTCTTGGTCAGGCCCAGCGTCCGGGAGAGACTGTCTAGAACCGCACAGGAGAACAAGGTCAATGCGCGAGGCGAGGCTCGTCGGTCTGAGCCAGGATGGGAAACAGCTCATCCTGGCGATGGCAGAGACGGGCGAGGAGTTCGCCGTACCGGTCGACGACCGGTTGCGTGCGGCCCTCCGCGGCGACCGTGCCCGACTCGGCCAGCTGGAGATTCAAATGGAGAGCGCGCTGCGCCCACGAGACATCCAGGCTCGTATCCGCGCCGGCGAAAGTCCCGAGGCGGTCGCGGCGGTCGCCCAGATGCCGATGGAACGCGTGATGGCGTTCGCCGGCCCGGTCCTGGCCGAGCGGGACCACATCGCGACCCTCGCGCAGCGCGCGTCCGTCCGCCGTCGCGGTGGCGGCGACGCTCCGACGCGAAACCTGGGTGCCTGGGTGACCGACCGGTTGCGGCTCCGGCACGTCGACCCGGCGTCGGCCGAGTGGGACGCGTGGCGCCGCGAGGACGGGCGCTGGGCGGTGCGGGTGTCGTACTTCGTCGAGTCCGAGGACAGCGAGGACTCCGGCGAGGAGCAGAAGGACGAGAAGGTCGGGATGTTCGCGTACGACGCTCCCGGTCGGTACGTCGTACCCGATGACGACGAGGCGCGCTGGCTGGTCGGCGAGCAGGCGCAGGTCCTGCCGACCCCCGTACAGCCGCAGCCCGGCGAGCGCCGGCTGGCCGCGGTCGCGGACATCGACCCGCTGATCGCACCGGACCACGGCGCCGACAGCTACGAGGCAGGCTTCGAGGACACCGTCGCCCTGCGCCGCCGAAACCACCCGGTTTCCCGCGACGACACCCAGGGCCACCAGCGCGAGGTCTCCCGCACCTCCCACGACACCGACCGCGGCCCGCGCCGAGTCCACTCCGTCCCCAACCCCGACGAAGAACCAACCCTGATCGACGTCCCCGTCGACCAGCCCCCCGCCCCCCGCCCGTCGGTCCGAGCCGTAGAACGCCCCACCCCACCCCCCACCTACGCCTCCCCCGCCGACCCCCACCGCGACGACGATTCAGTCGACGACCTCGGCGACGAGCCCTCCGCACTCAACACTCGCGACTCCCGGTCAACGCGCGGTTTCCACGACGAGTCGGCGCGCGACTTCCGTGACGAGCAGCCCGGGCGCGGACTGCCGGACGACCGCTCCGCTCGCAACCGGCCGGCTGGTTCGCGCCAGGAGCAGGCGCCGTCGGCACGTGCTACTCCGTCGCGGACCCCCGAGACGCAGCGGGCCGAGCCGAGCCGTCCGACCGGACCGCGACCGACAGCACCCCGCCCGGCGGACCCACGCCCCGAGCAGAGCGCACGCTCTGGCGAGCAGCGTCCGTCCGAGGACCGCCGCCCAGCACCGGACCGCGCCTCCGAAGACAACCAGCCCGAGTACACCCAGTCGGCCCGCGCCGAGCAGCCGCCGGGCGACGCCCGCACCGAGTCCGCTCGTCCCTCCAAGCCGGCCACAACCCCCGAGCAGCCGGCCCTGCCGGAAGGCGCCGACAACACCCAGGCCACCGACCCCCCAGCCGAACCAAAGAAGAAGCCCGCCCGCCGCGGCAAGCGCGCAAGCGTCCCCAGCTGGGACGAAATCATGTTCGGCAAGAAGGCCGACTGACCCACGGAGCAGGTACGCCTCGGACTCCCATCACCCGAACTCGTCTGCGTCGGCGCTCGATCCATAAGCGCGAATTGGATTCGCCGGCGGCAGAACCGGGGTCGAGGAATCCAGAACAGCGGTTGGCGCTGAGAATGATCTTGATGTTTGTGGGTGTTGAGGTGGGTGGGGTGGGTGAGGGTTTGGTGATCATGAAGTTACTTTGGGTGATCATCCGGAAACGTGGCGTGTCTACGTTTTGCGTCCATGCCTGTCGAATTCCTGTCTGATGAGATGGTCGCCGCGTACAGCACCTTCGGGGAGGTGCCGCCGTCGTCGGACCTGGAGAAGTTCTTCTTCCTCGACGCCTCCGATCGGGATCTGATCGCGCAGTCGCGTGCGGATTCGCACCGTCTGGGTGTGGCCGTCCAGATCTGCACCGTCCGGTACAAGGGCCTGTTCCTGGAGGACCTCCTCGCGGTGCCGTGGCCGGTGGTCGACTACCTGGCCGAGCAGCTTGAGATCGGGGACGCCTCAGCGGTGCAGAAGTACACCGAGCGGCCCAAGACCTCCTACGAGCACGCCTGGAAAATCCAGGCCGCCTACGGGTTCGTGACCTTCGGCGACCGGGAGAGCTGGCGCGCGTCAGCTCAACAAGGGGTTCCTGACGTTCCTGCACGGGCGGGCGTGGACGCACGCGGAGGGGCCGGTGGCGTTGTTCGACCAGTCGGCGGCCTGGCCGCGCCGGCACCGGGTGCTGCTGCCGGGGTGGTTTTGTGGAATTCGAAGTACCTGCGCTGCGCTCGCCGACCACTGACCAGGACGCCGCAGATGATGGCGAGTGAGTGATCACGTGGCCGAGACGCTGGCCGGTATCGCGGCGGCGCTCGATGCCGCACGGTGCCCGGTGATCCTGGCTGGGCAGGGCGCGAAACTCTCCGGGGCTGGTCCGGTCTGGCCGGGCCACGCTCGGGAGCGGAGAGCACTCCCGGTGCGATCGGGAGTGCCCTCCGCACCGGGAGGAGCGCTATTGGCAGGTGTTGGTGCTCGGGGAGCAGAACTTGAGCTCCGGGTAGCGCTTTGACGGTTTGTCCAGCAAGGGTTGTGGCTGGTTGCGCAGGTTCAGGTCGAAGAAGGCTAGGACGTATCGGCGGGTGATCTGCATGCCTCGGGTGCCGGGCAGGACGGCGTTGTGGCCGAGGCCGAGTTGGTCGTTCAGCAGCCCAAGGTCGGTGAAGGACATGTGTTGCGCCCCGGCCACGACGAGCCAGCGCTTCCAGCTGGTCAGGAGTTTCCAGTCACGGTCCCAGCTGGTGTCCGGGCCTCCCGGGCTGTGGTTGGCCTGCGTGCCCAGGAACAGGAACGGCCGAGGCAGTCCGCTGTCTGGGATCGAGGCGTAGGTGGTGCCGTCCATGTCGATGCCGGCGCGCACGCGGGAGTCCTTCAGCAGGGCTGCTATGACGCTGGCGCCGCCGAGGGAGTGGCCGACCATCGCGATCCGGGACGAGTCGATCAAAGATGCGCCCCTCCATGCCGGGTGCAGCCCGGTCAGTTCGTCGAGCACGAAGGAGACATCGGCTGCCCGTACCTGCATGACCTTTGTGAGGAACCCGGGATCTTGGGTGGCCCGGCAGGCGACGCATGCGGTGGTCCGCCCGTCGGGGAAGGTCTCGGCGAAGTTCTCGTAGGTGTGGTCGATCCCGGCCACCACATACCCGTGGCTTGCCAGGTCCTCGGCCAGGCCCGACAGTGTTTTACGAGTCACCTGGAAGCCGGGCGAGAGCACCACGAGGGGGAGACCGTGCCTCCGACCGGCTGGTTTGGCGTCACTGAAGGCGCCGGTCCGGACTCGGCTCAGCGCGTCGTAGGGCACGCCGGTGACGCCCTCGCCCTTCAGAAGGAGTTCTGACTCCTTGGGCGTCATGTATTGCGCCCGCTGTCGGCCCGGCGATGTCGCCGGATACCACAGGGTGACCATGAGTTCCCGGGCCTTCTGCTGGGGGACCCAGGGGTCGGGACGGGAGGAGTCCTTCAGATACACCGAGGTCGTGCCGACCGGATGAGGACCGGTCGGCTTGAGCAGATAGGGCGTGGCCGAAGGGGTAGCGGACGTAGTCGCCGACACCGGGGAGGCGGACGCCGGCGAGCAGGCGGCGGACAGCACGAAGGCGAGGAATGTGGTGGCGGCGGCCAGGCCACCACGCAGCCCACGGGTCCACGACCCGACGATCATCGCTTGACCGCCGCCGCGGCAGGTACGGCCTGGTCGGACGGAGCGAACTGGAGGTTCATGGCGTTCCTCTCGATCTCGATGAGTTCGAAGCCGACCCGGGTTTGCCGGGCTGCCGATTACGCTAGATATCGACCTGCCGGCGCCGATATGGGGCTGGATGGCATGTATGGGGTACGTGTAGACGTACCTGCGGTTCGGGGTTCAAGGTCACTGCGGGTCGGTCGGACGCACGGCACAATGAACCGAAATACCCCCGGCCGAGGAGATCAGCGGTGACCGGTAGAGCGACGATCCCGGCAAGGGCGGTCCCGCGGCGCGAGCGCTGGCCATGGACGTTCTGGATAGGCGATGGCCTGGTGGCTTGTGCCCGCGGGCTGGTGTTGTGCGGGTTGACGCTGGCCGGAGCCGCCGCGCTGCTGGGAGCTCCGGTGCTCGCGGTGGCCGCCGTAGGGCTGCACCACCCCGATGGCCCGGGCTCGGTGCCGTCCCCCGGTCCCGGCACCCGCGGTCAGTACGACTACGTGTGGCTGGGTCTGGCGGTCCTGCTGGTTTCGTGCAGCGTGGTGGGCATGCGGTGGGTGACCGGACGCATCGCCTGGCCGGCCGGGGCCGTGCCGCTGGCGCCTCCGGTACTGGCACTGGCGGCCGTAGGGATCAACCGTGGCACGCCCACTGGCGGACGTAGCTTCCTGTGCCTGGGCCTGGCGGTACTCCTGGTTCCTTGCGGCGCGCTGGGCACGCGCTGGGTGGCCGGGCTGACCAGACGGCTGGTCGGAGCGTGGTGCGGGGTGCCCATCGCCGTCCCGTACCGGCCCGCTCCGGGCGAGCAGACCGGCCGCCGGCGGTGGATCGGCTGGCTGCTGACCGACCCGGCGACCTGGCGGGACCTGATGTGGACGGCCGTGAACACCACCGGCGGCTGCCTGCTGGTCGCCGTGCCCGCCGCCCTGCTGGCCGGTGGGCCGGGCGCCATGATCGCCCTGCAGCCGACCGCTTGGCTGGCCGTGCCGCTGGGTTTGGCGTTGATGGGGCTCGGGCTGTGGGCCGGGCCGCGGCTGCTGCCGGCCTACGGCGAGTTCGCCCGTTCGATGTTGGGCCCCAACAGGCAGGCTGAGCTGGCGCTGCGGGTCCGCCACCTGGCCCAGACCCGGTCGGCCACCATCGATGCCGGCGCGGCCCAGATGCGCCGCATCGAACGGGACCTGCACGACGGCGCACAAGCCCGGCTGGTGGCGATGGGCATGACCCTGGACGCTGCCGAGGAACTGGTCGAGACCAGCCCGCAGGCCGCACGGGCGCTGCTGGCCGAGGCCAGGGACTCCTCGGTCAAAGCGCTGGCCGAGCTGCGTGACCTCGTCCGCGGGATCCATCCGCCGATGCTGGCCGACCGAGGGCTGGTCAACGCGGTGCACGGGCTCGCCCTGGACCTGCCGCTGCGGGTTCACTTCGCGGGCGAGTTGCCCGGCCGGCCACCGGCGCCGGTCGAATCAGCGGCCTACTTCGCGGTCAGCGAGCTGCTGGCCAACGTGTCCAAACACGCCCGTGCCGGTGCGGTCTGGATCGACATCGGCCACACCGCCGGGACACTGCGGATCGGCGTCACCGACGACGGCCGCGGCGGTGCCGATCCCGCGCAGGGCACCGGGCTGCGCGGCCTGGAGCAGCGGCTCGCCGCGTTCGACGGCATCCTTGCTGTCAGCAGCCCGCCCGGCGGGCCGACCATGGTGAACCTGGAGATCCCGTGCGCGTTGTCATTGCCGAAGACCTCTTCCTGCTGAGGGACGGCCTGACCCGGATGCTCAGAGCACGCGGAGTTCAGGTCACCGCCGCCGTCGACAACGGGCCGGACCTGCTCGCCGCCGTGGCAGCCGACAGGCCGGACGTGGCCATCGTCGACGTCCGGCTACCACCCACCTTCACCGACGAGGGATTGCGCGCCGCGCTCAAAGCCAGACGGGAGGCGCCCGGGCTGCCGGTTCTGGTGCTGTCGCAGTACGTCGAACCCCTGTACGCCCGCGAGCTGCTGACCGACAACGCAGGCGGCATCGGCTACCTCCTCAAAGACCGAGTCATGCGCAGCGCCCCCTTCATCGACGCGGTACGCCGAGTCGCCGACGGCGGCACCGCCATCGACCCCGAAGTCATCACCCGCCTGCTCACCCACAACTCCAGCGACACCACCCTGGCCACACTCAGCCCCCGAGAACGCGAAGTACTCACCCTCATGGCAGAAGGCCGCTCCAACACCGCCATCGCCCAGCACATGGTCATCACCGAACGAGCCGTCGCCAAACACACCACCTCCATCTTCCACAAGCTCGGCCTGCAACCATCCGACGACGACAACCGGCGAGTCCTCGCCGTCCTGGCATACCTCAACCGCTAAAGGCCCCTCCCCTCTCCGCGTTCCGGGTCGGAGGTAGCTCCCAAATGGCATGGCCGATGGGGGTGGAATCGTTCGTCTACGCCGCCCTCGGCCGATCCAATCAGGATCCCGCGCCCGACCTGCGACAACCGGCCACCGATCCAATCGGATCCGATCCCGGCTTCCGCCCCTCCTTTTCGCCCCCTAAATCGCTGCGGATGCCCGTCGGACACCGCCCAGCCGACCGGAGAGTGGGACACGATGGTCCGCATCTACCTGCGGCACTCCACTGACAAACAGACCGACGCCCGCCAGCGGCACGCCCTCGCCCCGCTGCTAAAGGCCGGCGCCCCCGTCTACGACGACCCCGCCACCTCCAGCCGCCAGCTCTCCCTGCACCGGGCGGGGTTCACCAAACTCCTGGACGAGGCCGCCGACGTCGTAACCGCCTACCAGGAAGGCGCCGCCGTCAAGGCCCTGGCTCGCCAGCACCAGGTCGCCCCCGAGGCCATCCGCCTCACCGCCCCGCTCGCCCTCCACCGGGCGGCCCTCCAGCAGAGCGCCGCCCTCGCCGCCGACACCGCCACACCCGCCGCCCGCAAGGCCCACCGGGTCTACGCCACCCGGATCAAAACCGCCGAACAGTAGCCGCCACCAGGCTACTCGCCAGCACACCCACACCAGATCCATCAAGATCATTCTCAGCGCCAACCGCTGTTCCTGGATTCCTCGACCCCGAGGACAACGGCAACCACCTCAGCGCCCGACGACAGAGGTACAGCCGGCACGAAGGGTTGACAAGACCCAAGGCCCGGCGTGGCGTAAGGCCAGGCCAGCCGCCGTTGCGATCGGTCTTCTCTGCTCGCTGACGGTTGGGTGTACTTCCCAGGGGCCAAGCGGCGCCCGGAAGACCCAGGTGCTCCGGTTGCGTCCATGCCCGCGAATGTCGGCACCATCGGCAACCTGCGCCTGCACGATGGCAGCCTCGAATGATCCGCTCATCCCTCAACCAGAGGACATCAGCGCCGGACCGCTGAGTTACCCCGATGCTCGGATCACCCTCGGGGGCACACGCTGAGCGTGTGTACTTCGGCTGGTCACGGATTCAGTTAGTCAATCCGTCGGTCCGGGTTGAACGTCAGACGCATCACGGTTCTGGCGCCGGCGTCGCGGAGAGTGAGGAACCCGCGTGCCTCATATGAGGCGCGGCGTCCCATCCAACTGTCGTTCTCCTCGGCCCTGCGGCTGGCTTGGGCGTGCGGTGCGAGGTTCGTCTTCGGGAACGCGTCAAGAGCGACGGCACCGCGCTCTCGCGCGTGGTCGATCGCTGCGTCCAGCAACGCGCTGGCTATACCTCTTCCCCGGACGTCGCGATCGACGTAGAAACAGGTGACGGCGAAGACATCATGGTCTCCAGCAGTTGGCCCGTACTGCCGAGATCGTTCAAGCCTGCTGTGGTCCGCACGTGGCGCCACGGCGACCCAGCCAACCGGACGGTCGTCAATGTAGGCGACGAGCCCCGGATACCGGCCTTGATCGACGGTGGCCTTCAGCGCCGCTTTGCGGCGGTCGGCCGGCCCCTGCTCGTCTCGCCAGAGCATGCACCAGCAGTGACCCGGAATCGGAACGCCACCGCGTGGACCTTTGCGTTCGAATAGTTGGACCAGGTCGTTCCAGCGGTCAGGAGTGACTACATGTACTTCCATTTGGGGAGGGCTCCCCGGGGTGGTGTCCTCGCGGTGGACGGGCATCAGATACCTCCCTGAGTATCAGTCGGCCGGCGGCCAGCAAACGCGAGGGGATGGCCCCGCGTGGCCGGCATAGGTCTGCACCTCCTCGCATGGCCGTGCGATCGTCGGCAGCACTCAGCACCCGCGCCTCAGAGCAGCCCGGCCCAGAACGAGCTCTCGGAGTCAATATCCGCGGCGTCGAACACGATCATCCGGTGTTTCACCTCCATCTGCAGCTCCTCGTCGAAGCTAGACCCAGGCTGATCAGCGCTGTTACGCGTGACCCTACTGGCTGAATCTCGGGCGAGAGTTCGGTCTCGATCGCGCGTCGCCTCGCCGGTCACCACCCATGCCGCTGAAGCCAGTCGGCCACCGGGGCTGTCGCCGGGCTTTCAGGATCGCCGAGGCCGCAGCCGCCGTGGTCAAGACCAGCGAACTCGGCGACGTCGATCCCAAGCCCGCGAAGTATGTGCTGGTCCTTGAGCGAGACGCGCTGGGCGTCCAGCGTTGGTGGGCTGTCGTCTGCCCCGCGCGTTCCACGATCAGCCCACCGTGCGGTTACCGCGTTGCGCGGGTCAGTGCGGCGCGGATGACGTCCTCGCCGGCCGGTTGGCCCTTCTCGTTCGAGTACGGTCCGTACGGCGTCCCCCACACCGGCGTGCCGGTCGCCTGCCGCCAGCTGTCGGCCAGCGGTCCGGCGTCGACCACGCTGTAGCCGATGGATTCGATGAACTCGGTCACCGTCGCCTTTGCCGGCGCGGAGTCCCCGGCGATCGGCAGGTACGAGCGGTCGGCCACCCCCGCCGGGCGGCCGAGTGCGAACAGGTGTTTGTAGAAGATGTTGTTGAACGCTTTGACGAGCCTGGCGTCCGGGAGGTACCGAAGGAGCAGTTCGCTCGAGGTGAGCGCGTTGCTGTCGAGTTCCGGGATGTACCCGTCACGCTCGGCTCCGTAGTTGCAGGTGTCGATGACCGTCTTCCCGGCCAATGGCGCGGCGGGCACATCGGGGAACGCCTTGACCGGCACCGTGACCACGACGATGTCACCGGCCGCCGCAGCCTCCCCGCTCGTCGCCGCGGACGCTCGCAGCCCCAGTCGCGCGGTCGTGTCGCCGAGCGTTTCCGGGCCGCGGGAATTGCTGATCACGACCTGGTGCCCGGCGTCGACGGCCAGGCGCGCGATGGTGAGGCCGATGTTGCCGCTTCCGATGAATCCCACAGTCGTCATCTGGGTCCCTGTTCGCGCTTCGTGGGGAAGTAGTGGCCGTTGTCCAGACCGGCGAGCAGACCGGGCTGCGCGGGTTCCCAGCCGAGGGTCTCGCGGGTGATGAGGTTGGACGCCGGGTAGCTCTGCGTGACGATGTTCGCGAGGAACCCGAAGTATCCGGGCACCATCAGGACGTCGGCAGGGATGCTCACGACGGGCAGGTCCAGTCGGCTGCCGATGGCCTCGGCGATCTCGCGGAGCGGGATGGCCCCGTCCCCGACGGCGTGCCAATAGCTGCCTGCCGGCCCCTTCTCCAGCGCCAGGCGGAACACGGACGCAAGATCGCGGACGTGTACGGCGTTCCATAGGTTAGCGCCGTCTCCGGGGTAGCCGACGACGCCTTTCTCCTGTGCGAGCGCGATCAGCTGTACGAGGAAGCCGGCAGGATCGGTCGTGCTGTGTGCGATGTTCGCGATCCGAACGACCGAGGACCGCACGCCTTGCTCGGCCAGGCCAATCACGGCGGTTTCCACCACGTTGCGAACGCGCAAGGTTCCCTTGTACTCATCGCCGCCGGGAAGCGCCGGGTCCTCCTCGGTGGCCGGCCGGCCAAGGTTGCCGGGCGAGCCGATGCTTCCTGCCGCGACCAGCGGCTTTCCGGTTCCGGCGAGCGCCTCGCCGTAGGCCAGCATGATCGGGAGCTCCGCGGCGGCCACGGCGTCGATCCCGCCGGAGGTAAGCAGGTCCTGGCGGTGCGCGACGTGGATGACGCCCTCGGAGTCCGCGGCCGCCTCCTTGAGCCCGTCGAGATCCTCGAGGTCGCCGCGACGGACCTTCGCGCCGAGCGCGGACAACGCCGTCGCGGCCGTGTCCGACCGGGCCAGGCCGGTGACCTCGTGCCCGGCGGCGATCAGCTCGGGGATGATGTAGGAACCGGTGTGGCCGGTCCCGCCAGTAACGAAAACGCGCACTACTGCTCCTTATGCGTCTAGGTGGAGGTGCTTCTCGTTGCGCTCAGCCGGCCAGGTTGACGCCGAGAGAGAAGTTGAAGGTTCCTAGGCCATGGCTGGCCAGGCCGATCATCACCAGGCCCAGCCCTTCCAGCCAGCGCGCCACCTGCAGTCCGCCGGCGTCCAGCGGGCGCAGCCCGAGGCTGTCGATGAAGGCCGACACCCTTGCCTTGGCGTCCGCGTCGTCGCCGGCGAGCAGCACGTCCAGCGAGCCGCCCTGAGCCAGGACGTGGCCGAAGATGGTATTGAACGCTTTCACCACGTGCGCGCTCGCCGGGGCGGCCTCGGCGATCTCCTGTGCACCAGAGGTGTCGCCCGGGGTGACCAGCCCGGCGGCATCGGCATTGAAGGTGTTGGTGATGTCGATGATGACCTTGCCGGCGAGCGCGTCTCCGTACTGCGCGACGATCGGCACGGCACCGGCGTACGGCACGGCGAGGATGACGAGGTCGCCGGCTGGGGTGGCGCCGAAGGTCCCGGCCGTGGCCCGGCCGCCAAGCTCGGCGGCCAGGGCCTTGGCCTTGGCCGCGTCGCGGCCGATGACCTCGACGGCGGCATCGCCCGCAACCGCGCGGGTGGCGATGGCGCGGGCCATGCCCCCAAGGCCGATGATGCTGATGCTGCTCATGATGTGCTGCCTTCTCGAGTCCGTTGACGACGCGCCGGGACGGCGCGCAATCAATGGTTGCCATCGGCTCCAGTCGATGTCCAAGACCTCTTTTGGCCGCGGCGATACCCTGTTGGCATTGCCGGACCGGGAGGCCTCGTGGATCTGGACCTGCGCAAGTTGCGCTACTTCGTCGCTGTCGCTGACACGCTGCATTTTGGCCGCGCCGCCGAGCAACTGCACATCGCGCAGCCGGTACTGAGCCGGCAGATCCGGGCGCTGGAGCACGATCTCGGCGCCGAGCTGTTTTCAAGGGACAGCCATGGCGTGGTGCTGACTGACGCCGGGAGGCAGCTGCTGACCGACACCGGTCCGTTGCTGGCCTCCGCGGACGCGGCGCGCCGCCGGGTGTCGATAGCCGCGCAGGGCAGCCGGCGAATCATGGTCGGCTTCCGAGCAGGCATCGCGGTCGCCCCGGCGGTCCAGGAGTTCGCCACCCGACACCCAGACATCCTGGTCGACGTGCAACGCATCGAAGCAGACGAGCAAGCGCCGATGCTGCTCGACGGCCGCATCGACATCGGCTACGTGCGGCTGCCGATCGACGAGGCAGGCCTCCGCATCGCCCCGCTCTACACCGAGCCACGGGTCGTGGTGCTGCCGGCCGGCCACCGGCTGGCCGGTAAGGAGGAAGTCACCGAGGCCGACCTGGCCGGCGAACCGCTGCTCTGGAACGGCGACACGAACACGCAGCCCACCAGGCGCCCACACCCCAACGCCGGGTACCTGGTGCGCGGCGTGGACGAAACACTCGAGCATGTCGCAGCCGGCCGCGGCATCTCGTTCCTGGCGCGATCGGCGACCGTGTTCTACTCACACCCGGAGGTCACCTTCGTGCCCGTCCCGGATCTCGCGCCCGACCAGGTGTACCTCGCCGTGGCGGCATCGCACATCTCACCGGTAGTCGACGACTTCTTCACGGCGGCGCAGGCCGCGGCCGAGATCACGTCGGAATGCGGGAACTACGACATGTGGCAGCTCGGAGGCGACGCCATCTCACGCACCGCTGAGAAATAGCAGCCGCGCCGATTCACTTCCTGGACAGGTGTCCCAGATCGCGGACGGTGTTTGGTGTTGGACCCTGGGTGCTGTCATGATCGTCGGCATGCAGATGCTGTGTTGTTGCTGTTGTCAGTGTTGTCACTGACGCGCGCCGACTCCGGCGCCCGAGGCCCTGCCCCTTTCCGTGGCCCGCCCGCCGACACAGCACTCACAGGAACATCGCATGAATCTCCCGGCTCTTGCCGACCTTTTCGCGTCCCACGGCCTCCGGCTGCTGCCCGGTTCGTACGCCGTACCGGTCGAGCTGCTCGTGCAGTTGCCTGACGCAACCATCGTCCGGTTCAGCGCCCGCGGTACGACCCTGCGGCTGCGCAAGTACTCCCCCGACGCGCTGACCGCGATCACCATCCCAGCCGAATGCGGCTGCGGCGACCACCACCCGCAGACCGGCCCCGCCCGCACCACCCTCAGCCGGTACGCCGTACCGCTCGAGGAACGCGCGATCCACGGCGACCTCGAGCACGGCTGGCACCACCACGAGGCCGGCCTCCTCACGCTCACCGATGCCACCCCGTTCTTCTTCGATCTCCTCAGCACTCTCCACACCAGGGAACTGGTCAGCGTTGGCTGAGCCGGCTGCGAGGCCAGCTGGTCCGTAGTAGGCGAGGAGGTGGCGGCTGGTGGCAGGTTTCTTTACTGGCCTCCCGTCTCGCGGATGGAGCGTTCGAGTTCGGCGTAGACCTCGGTGAGGACGAGATCGCCGCTGTCGGCGTCGTAGTCGAAGAGTTCGCCGTAGCGGCCCCAGTCGATGGCGATGTCGAGTTGCTTTTCGGTGTCTTCGGTGGAGTAGCCGCGGCGAAGGAGGTCGCGGAAGAAGTCGTCGCGCAGGGAGCCGTCGTCGCTGTTTTCCAGGGCTTTGCAGATCGTACGGACCAGGGGTACGTGCTGGACGGCGAGGTTCGCGAACATCTCCTTGCTGGCCAGGATGCCGGCGGTGTACCAGTCGCGACCGGTTTCGGTGAGGAACGCCTGGGCGCCTTCGACCTCGAGCAGGCCGAGCATGACCGCGGCGTCGACGAGTGGAAGCAGGTCGTCTACCTCGAATGACAGCTCGTAGGCGAGGTCCGGCAGGTCGGTCTGGCCGTTGTGTGCATACACGATCTCGACGAGGCCGGCCAGTCCGCCGACGGTTGCGTCGGGCAACGGGTGGCTGAGCGGTCCGGGCGGGACGGCCGGGGCGGGTTGCCGTTCGTCACCTTTGGCCAGGGTCGCGTAGAGTTGGTCGACGAGCGCGTCGAACGTCGGGCTGCGCCGGTCTCGCGGGCGTGGGAGCCGGACCGCTACTTCGGCCTTGATGCGGCCAGGGTTGGAGCCGAGGACGAGGACTCGGTCGGCGAGCAGCACGGCCTCTTCGATGTTGTGGGTGACGATGCAGATCGCCTTGGTCGGGAACTCCGGCTGGGCCCACAGTGCGGTCAGTTCGGTGCGCAGGTTCTCCGCGGTGAGCACATCGAGTGCGCTGAACGGCTCGTCCATCAGCAGGGCGTCCGGCCGCAGTACCAGCGCCCGGGCGAACCCGACACGTTGCCGCATCCCGCCGGACAGTTCCTTCGGGTACGCCGACTCGAATCCGTCGAGCCCGATCAGATCGATCGCCTCCAGCGCGCGCTCGCGCCGTTCGGCCGCCGGCACTCCGCGGGCCTGCAGGCCGAGTTCGACGTTGTCCTGCACGGTCAGCCACGGCATCAGCGCGAAGGACTGGAACACCATGCCGACACCCGGGTTGGCGCCGTTCAGGATCTCGCCGCGGTAGCGTACGGTTCCGTTGCTCGGGGCAATGAGACCGGCAATCGTGCGTAGCAGCGTGGACTTGCCGGAGCCGGACTTGCCGAGCAGTGCGACGATCTCGCCCTCGTGCAGGGTCAGGTTGATACCTTCCAGAACCGGCAGCGTGGTGCCTCCGGCGCCGGGGAAGAACTTGGAGAGGTTCTCGACCTCGACAATCGCCGGCGGGCGCGCGACGGTCGCTGCGGTGGTGGATGTGGATGTGGTGGCGGCCATGAGGCACCTCCCGGGGGCTGGTTGGATCATGTCAGTGAGTAGCGGGTCTCGGCGAGCCGGTAGAGACGTCGCCAGAGCAGTCTGTTGAGGCCGACGACGTACACGCTCATCACCGTGACGCCGACCAGCGTCTTGGCGAAGTCTCCGCTCTGGGTCGACTGGGCGATGTACGCGCCGAGGCCGGTGGCGGTCAGTTTGGTCGAGCCGTAGCTGACGACTTCGGCGACGATCGAGGCGTTCCAGGCGCCTCCGGCCGCCGTGAGTGCACCGGTCACCCAGGCTCCGAAGACCGACGGCAGGATCACGGTCCGCCAGCGCAGTACCAGCGGGAGGCGCAGGTTGAGCGAGGCCTCCCTCAGGTCGTTGGGGATTGCGCTGGCGCCGGCGATGACGTTGAACAGGATGTACCACTGCGCTCCGAGGCTCATCAGCACGATGCCGCCGACGTTCAGGCTGATTCCGGTCCGGATCAGCAGCAGCGTGAACAGTGGGAACAAGAAGTTCGCCGGGAAGCTGGCCAGCACCTGCACGACTGGCTGAGCGAAACGGCTCACGCGGGGGTTCATGCCGATCCAGACACCGATCGGCACCCACACCAGCGAGCCGAAAACGACGAGCACGATCACCCGTCCGAACGTCACCAGCCCGAGCGCGAACGCGTGCCCGAAGGCACCGAGGCCCGTCCCGTGGTCGACGTACACGAGCATCCGGTACAGGCCCCAGGCGACGGCGAGCGCCACCACCACGGAGAACACCACGTCGCCCGCGCGGCGCCGTACCTGATCGACGTGCAGCGGGTACTCCGCCAGGCCGAACGGCCGCGTCCCGCGGTCGAGGGCGACGCCTACCGGCTTCACCAGCAGGTGCGCGAACTGCGGCACCCGCGAGCGGCGCAGCACGTCGAGCACCAGGCTGCGCGGTGCCTCGGAGGCCTCGGACTCCTCGACCCGGAACTTCTCCGCCCAGGCGGTCAGCGGCCGCCAGAACAACACGTTCACGCCGATCACCATGACGATCATGACGCCGATCGCGAGGAACATCCGGCCGAGATGCTCCTGCGAGCCGGCCGCCGCGACATAGCTGCCGATCCCGGGCAGCGCGTAAGTGTGGTTGTTCACGCTGATCACTTCCGACGCGATCAGGAAGAACCAGCCGCCGCCGAAGCTCATCATTCCGTTCCAGACCAGCGGGATCATCCCGTTGGGTACGTCGAGACGCCAGAACCGCTGCCACTTCGTCAGCCGCAGAACCCGGGCCGCCTCGTCCAGCTCACGCGGCTGCGTGACCAGCGAGTTGTAGAAGGCAAACGTCAGGTTCCACGCCTGCGAGGTGAAGATCGCGAACACCGACGCGCACTCGACCCCGAGCGTCGTGTGCGGGAACAACGTCAGCCACACGCTCAACGTCACCGACAAGAATCCGAGCACCGGCACGGACTGCAGTACGTCGAGAATCGGCAGCAGTACCTTCTCCGTCCGACGCAACCGCGCGGCGGCCGTCGCGTAGACGAACGTGAAGACCACCGACACCACGAGCGCGGCGAACATCCGCAGCAGCGACCGCGCAGCGTAATACGGCAGATTCGCCGGATCCGTCGACACGCTCGCTGCTGCAGTCGACGGCGAGAACGGAGTGTTGATGCCCTGCGAGACACGGACCAGCAGCCAGAACAGTACGGCCATCCCGGCCAGCACGAGCACATCGGCGATCAGGTGCGTGCGCGAGCGCAGCGGCGCATCCTGCGCGGTGAACGGGCGCAGCATCGACATCAGATGGCCTCCTGGACGGACAAGCGACTACGCCTCCGCCGTCAAGAGCCCCAGTGAGCTACGGCATGACGAGGACAGCGGTGAACACGGTGAACGAGCTGGATCTATGGGCGTCCGGACTCATCACAACCACCTCCTCGGGCACGACTCGGCGCCGCTCTGGCGTCGACTGAAAGCTACTCCATACTCAACGGCTTGCGCAAATGAGTGCTCGTTGGGTTAGAGTGGCGAGATCATGACCTCCGCCGTCGATCCTCGCGTCCCAGCCGAACAACTCGAAGCCGCCGCGTCGACGTTCGACCTACTGTCGGTGCCCGGCCGGCTGCACCTCGTGGTCATCCTGGCCGGCGGCGAGTACGACGTGTCCACGCTCGCCGACCTGTCCGGCGCGAACGTGCCCGCCACCAGCCAGCAGCTGGCCAAGCTCCGCGCGGCCGGCGTCGTCACCGCCCGCCGCGAAGGCCGCCGGCAGCTGTACCAGGTCAAGGATCCGCACATCCTGTCGGTGATCGCCCAGATGTTCAGCCACATCGCGCCCGACGGCACCCTCGCCGTCCAGGAACCCGACCGTCCGCCGCGTCGCCCCCGATTCACCGCAACGAGCAACGTCAGATGAGGCGTTGGACGAGCCCGATCCAGTCGGCCCCCTGCGCAGCGCGGTCGTCGCCTGGGCCTCCCGCGACGGCCGCCGCGAACCGCGCAGGCCGTCGTACGCTGGAGCGAGCACGGCGAGCTCACCCGCCCATCGCAAACGCTGGAATGAACTTGGGCAACACGTCCGGACTCAAGACGCACTACGGCTACTTCGCCGTACTCGCCGTACTCGCCGTCATGGCGGCCGTCGCCGTCGTCCTCTACCCCGTCTTCACGCGCAAACGGTGGCTGTGAGTTGTCGAACTTCCTCGCTCCTGGGCGTCTGTGGCTGCTGGTACTGATCCCAGCAGCCGTCGCGGTCTACCTGATCCTGCAGCGCCGGCGAACGGAATACGCGCTGCGGTTCACCAACCTCGCTCTGCTCGACCGCGTCGCACCACGGCGCCCGCAGTGGCGCCGCCACCTTGCCGTCGCGCTGGTCCTGCTCGCCGCGACGTCGTCGGTGATCGCCTTCGCGCGGCCCAAGGCCGTGGTCAAGGTTCCCCGAGAACGCGCCACGATCGTGATGACTATCGACGTGTCGCTGTCGATGATGGCCACCGACATCGACCCGACCCGGCTGGGCGCCGCCAAGAAGGCGGCCAAAAACTTCATCAACCAGCTGCCGGCCAAGTTCAACGTGGCCGTGGTCGCCTTCGCCGGTACGGCGACCATCGTCGTACCACCCACGACCGACCATGCCAGTGCATTGCGCGCGATCGACAGCCTGCAACTCGCCGAATCGACCGGTACCGGCGAAGGCATCTTCGCCGCCCTGCAGGCCATCACCCAGGTCCCACCCGACCCGAACCACCCGAACGACCCCGCGCCCGCACGCATCGTCCTCGAATCCGACGGCAAACGCACCGTCGGCCGTACCATCCAGGAAGCAGCTGCCGCGGCCAAAGCCAAGGACGTCCCCGTCTACACCCTCACCATCGGCACCCAGTCCGGCTTCATCGAAATGGACGGCATCCGGCAACGCGTCCCACCCGACCCCGGCGAAATGCAGCAGATCGCCCAGATCACCGGCGGCCGCGCCTACAACGCCGAGTCAGCCGACGAGCTCGACAACGTCTACCAGGACATCGGCTCCTCCGTCGGCTACGACGAACTGGACCGAGAGATTACCTCCCGCTTTGCCGGCATCGCCATGCTCCTCACCTTCCTCGCCGGCGCCGCCTCCATCGCAGCAGCCTCGCGCCTCCCCTGATCCTCCGCCCAACACCACCACAGCCGACGACGTACCGCCGACACTGCGGGCGCCGCCGGCCGTACACCGTCTACACCGTGGCCCGCCCGGCGTGCGGCGGCAGCGCTCCATCACCGGCCATCTAGGCGTCACCGCCCTGACCGGCTGACGCCTCAGTTCACGGGTGTATCGGCGAGGACCGTGTGCACCGTGCGCGACGGTAGGCACTCCGCGGGAGATGCCGTCGCGGTGAGATCACGCGTGTTCAGCATCACCCCCAGGGTCGCCTGTCTCGCGAACGCCGGCGCGAAGGGCGCGGCGAGATATCGCGTCACCCGCAGTACGCCGAGTGGCACTCGCCTGATCGCAGTCGCGCCCTGAGCGCGAGCCAGTTCGACGAGGGTGACGTTCTCGGGGGCCGGCCACGTCGAGCACGCGCCGAATCGTCGACGGCTCGATCAGGCAGTGGTCGACGACGGCGGCCACGTCGACCACCGACACCACGTTGAGCAGGTTCTCTCCCGGGCCGAGGACGACAGCCGGTC
Organism: Kribbella aluminosa; assembly: GCF_017876295.1. Classification (NCBI taxonomy): domain Bacteria; kingdom Bacillati; phylum Actinomycetota; class Actinomycetes; order Propionibacteriales; family Kribbellaceae; genus Kribbella; species Kribbella aluminosa. Next base: position 4,105,933 of record NZ_JAGINT010000001.1, read on the forward strand.
CTCCCGTGCCGAGCCTGCCGCGGACGATGTCGAGCCACAGTTCGAGGAAGCAGGTCGGGCGCAGGATCGTCCAGTCCAGGCCGGTTGCCCGCAGATGCTGCTCGGCGGCGTACTTCGCCCGGAACAACGACGACGTGTGGTCGGGTGCCGCATCCTTGATCGACACCAGCACGAACCGCCGGACTCCCGCCCGCTGCGCAGCGTCGACCGTCGCGATGCAGGCCGCCCGGTCGATCTGATCCGGTCCGGCTCCCCGGCCACCCAGCAGACCGTGCACGCACCAAACAGCTGTGTCACAGCCCTCGAGTGCTGCAGCGACCGCCGCGTGGTTCCGGACGTCGCCAACTGCCACCTCGCAGCCATTCACTGGTGCAGTGCCCGGGGTGCGCGTCAGCATCCGGACGCGCTCGCCACGTTGCACGAGCCGCCGTACGACGATCGAACCCAGCCGGCCGGTGCCGCCGGCAACGAAGATCATTGCGGCCGCGCGGACGAGTGCAGTGCCGCGGCAACCGCCGCGTCGACGCCGGTACTGCTGGTGTCGAGTGGTTCGAGGTAGAACCTGGCCGCCGTCGCGCGGCCGCGCTCGACGGTGAACACGACAACACCGCGCATGTGGTGTCCGGTGCCGTCGCGACGGGTGCCGTCCATCGCCCATTCGGTCCACACCGTGTCGCCGGCGACCGCCAGCGCCGGCACTCGTACGACGAGATCGGGGACCATGTCGAAGATCGCCGACCAATTGCGCCCTACCTGATCGTTGCCTGTGAAGCCCCGTGCGGGATGCGCCGGAGTCTCGTTGACGTAGTCGGCAGCGAACAGGCTGACCAGCCTGTCCAGGTCGTGGCGGTTGACCGCCTCGACGAGATCGGCGACGAACCGCTCTGCGATGGTTTCCATCGCGCACCACCCTTGGCTACACTACCTAGTATTCAATACAAGACTATGGAACCAAATGCCACGACACGTCAAGACGTCCCGCAGTTACGATTCGTCTGCGCGCCGCCGTCAGGCCGAGGCGAACCGGCAGGCGATCCTCGCAGCCGCCCATGAGCACTTTCTGCAGTACGGGTACGCCGCAACCACGGTAGCCGCGGTGGCCCGGGCTGCCGGTGTGTCCACTGAGACTGTCTACAAGGCGTTCGGGCCGAAGCGTGCGCTCGTCCGGGCACTCTGGGAACGCGGCCTCGAGGGGCGGCAGCCGGTGCCGGCGCCCGAACGCAGCGACCGGCTGAGCGCCACCGAGCAGGATCCGAGGACGGTGCTCACCGGTTGGGGCCGACTCACGACGGAGGTCGCCCCGGAAGCGGCGCCGATCATCCTACTGATCAGAGATGCCGCCGCTCAGGATCCCGACATGACGACGCTGCTGGCCGAGGTGGAGCAGCAGCGCCGCGACCGGATGCGCCACAACGCTGAGCGCCTCGCCGCTCAGGGCTGGCTGAAGCCCGGTCTCGAGCTCGCCCGAGCGGCGGACATCCTGTGGACCTACTCATCGCCGGAGCTCTACGAGCTGCTGGTCCTCAAGTCCGGCTGGCCGCTCCCGGCGTACGGCGACTTCATCTCCTCAGCCCTTGCCGCCGCATTACTCGACCACGACCTCCGCTGAGCTGTCGTGCGCCTCCGCGGGGGTCCTGTCCGTTCTACCGAGCCGTCGCTGCGTTTGTGGGCTTGCCCGCGTCGGCGCGCGGTGTCGGCAAGCCGCTACAGATGTTGGCATCGGCCCCACGACTTTGCACACCCGAAACCGGCGGCCGCGGCCCTGGTGCTGCGGCTTTCGGAGCCGTGGCCGCATGATGGATTCCCGCGAAGTCGCTTCCGATGGTCAGGGTGATCGTGCTGGAACCCCCGGCTGGTGCGGTGGCGGGTGAGCCGGCGACGTACGAGCGGAGCAACTCCGCGCCTGGCCCGGAGCTGACAGTCGTGGTCGAGCTCCGCGTGGTCGTGCCGATTCCGGAGACGTGGAAGCCGAGACTGGTCAGTTCCGTCCTGACAGTGGCCGCCTTTCCGGTGACACCAGTGGCGTTCAGGACCCGTACGGCGACTTGGCCCGGTTTGGTGCGGCTGGAACCCGGATGGCCGGCAGCGGTGGACAGGGTGCCGGTCCACCGCTGGTCGCTGCGCAGCAGCTGGAAGACCTCGTTGAACTGCGGTTCCGCCGGGACAACCCGGTTGGGGTCGGTGGAGTCGGCCGTGTTGGGGGCGGTGATGAAGGTCATGCTGTTGGTCTTGAGGGAGCGGAGTTGCTCGGCGAGACCCACCAGTTTGTCGATGGAGCCTAGTCCGGGATCGACGGTGAGCGACGATGTGGCGGCGTCTGCGAGCTTGTACAGGGTCACCGGGTTGGCGAGTGTCCCAGCGCTTTCGAGCTTCTGGGCCAGCGACGACACGAACATCTGCTGCATCTTGATCCGGCCCAGGTCTCCCCCGTCGCCGATGCCGTGCCGGTCCCGTACGAACGCCAGTGCTTCCTGATCGGTGACCAGGTGCTTCCCGGGTGGGATATCGAGTTTGCTGCGCCAGTCATGGATCCCGGGATACGGGACGCAGACCTCTACCCCACCGACCGCGTCGACCATTTTGCGGAAGCCGTTGAAGTCCAGCCGGATGAAGTGATCCACACGCAGGTTCGCCATGTGCTCGACCGTGGCAACCGCGCAGGACGGACCGCCCAGAGACATCGCCAGATCGAACATCGCCGCGTTCGACCCCGCCACCGTGGCGTGCGGATCGGTCCGCGAAACACAGGCAGGCCGCGCGACGACCAGGTCACGCGGGATCGAGGTGATGATGGCGTGCTGCCGGTCGGCCGACAAGTGCACCAGCATCGCGGTGTCGGAGATGTCGGTACCCAGCTTGCTCGCGTTCCCGAAGGCTGAGCCCTGCTGACCGTTGCGGGT